>JBNMNW010000057.1:0-23902 GCA_051278165.1 Planctomycetota bacterium
TCTTGAAGGCAAGCGGCTCGTAGCGCTGGCCCGAATCGAAGCTATGCGTGACGGATCCGGGACGCAACAACACCACGCGATCAATCGATTGACCAAAAGGAACACTGTAGTCGAACTGAGCTGTTTGGCCGTAGGTAAGAGATGTTGGCGGGGTTCCAGCAAACGCTGGCCGCAGCGGCGCACCGTCCAGGTAGTGCGGTTCGAAGATCTCATACTCCGCATCGTTTGGACAAGTATCGCCACCGCAACTGAGGACTCTACCATCGTCCAGAAGAATCGCCTGTGAGTGGTAGGTGCGCTCCCCATATTGGTCCGACAGCCGCACCCAATTGCCGTTGTAGAACACTTCTGCTTCGAGTTGACCATGGCCAGCAACCCCGTGGCCGTTATGCGTGCCACCGCCAACCACCAGGATCGACGCATCCGGCAGCATTACCGAGTTGGCGAACTTGCGTGGGTGAATCATCGGTGGGAACGGCAACCAGACCGGCGGGGTATTGCGGGTGAACATCGCCCAGCACTCATTGGTCACAACGGCCGTGCTACTGTGTGACGCCGTCTGCCTCGACCCTCCAATGATGAGTTGCAGGTCTCGCGACTGCGCCGTAACCGGAGGAAACAAGACTGCCGTCGATTCTTCGAGCAACACGTTGCCCGGGCCCAGGCTCAAGGTCGGACCGGCATTGGCCCATGCCCCTGGGGTGTTGATGGCATCCGCGTCCGCGCTCTGAGCCGCCATACCCCCCATCCACAACCGTCCATCGGGATTCCCCGGACGAGCGGAAACGAAGTGCATCCTGGCGTAGTAAAGGAAGCTAAGGCCGCCTGCGCTCGGTGTCGTTGGCCCGACGAAAAGCCCAGCCGTTGGAGGGATGGTAGATCCGAGTCGCTGATCGCGCGCGATGTTGCTAGTGGATAGGTCCCACGTGAGCAGCTCATGAGTGTTGTAAGCGGAACCCCCTGGATCCGGGGCGGTTCATCGCGCGAATCGTCCAGTTGGGTGCGCGTCAGGCTCGCTACTTCGGTCGCGCCAAGGTTGCCTATCAGATCTGCATGACAGCAGTCGTGGCAAACCTCTCGGTGGCGATGGGAGCGATCTTTCGCGCTACATGCGCCTCTGGAGACGCTCTCAGCTTGCTACTAACGACTTGGGCCGATCAGTTAGTCGCGCTTTTGTGTTTAACACCGCGCGCGCAAGAATTTGCCGTCGGCGAGGTACACCTCGACCGCTATCGCCGATTCCGGTCTGAAATGGCCACTTCCCGGCCGGGCCTCTAGTTGCCCACGACGAAGCGCGCGGCATTCGACGTGCTGACGTTGAGCATGTTTCGCTGCGTTAGAGCCGCATATTGGCTGATGAACTCCGAACCAATCAGCGTGGCATTGCTGGGAATTGGCAAGGTGAACAAGCCACTACCAGTCGCTGCGTTTACCGGCACGGACACCGCCGCCAGCACGTTCGTGTAAGCAAAACAATCCGGCGCGCCGACAGTTGCCAAGTTGACGCCGGGCAAGCTCAGCGCATCCCCCACCAACAAGAAAGCAACCGGCGACACGCTCTCTACATCGTCAATGGAGAGCAGGAGATTGCTGCCTAAGCGAGCAACCCCGGCCGTGTGTTCGAGGGCTAAGTTGTCGGGGCCACTCGTCAGCACGGCACCGCCAGCACTCAGATCCGAACCACCGGGGTCCGGAATCGGCGCCACGACAGAGCCCTTGCTCCAACCAACGATCGCGGCACCGGGCCCCGCCGCGGGCACAACCGGCCCGTATCGAAACTCGTAGCTGCCGCTGCTGAACAACACACACTGCACGTTCACAGACGTCGCGCCCGGCGCTGGCGGCCCAAGTCGTGCGTCGCCGACGTCGAGCCACGTGATCACGGCGGTTTGGTTGCTGCTATCGACTTCGTAGTAGACGCCGCTGGCCGAGTTGATCGAGGTGTTAGCCAACGGGTCCAATTGGCACCACAGCGGGCAGATGCGGGCGGCCTGCGCCAACAGCGAGTTCACCGAGGGCACGGTGAAGTCGACCTGGCTCGTCGTTGGGCCCAACAAGATGCAACCATTGGCGGATGCGTGCACGACGTTGGTGGATCCACCCGGAAACGAAAATGAGAACGGCAACGCCAACGGCTCACTGAACTCATTGAGACCTAGCGGCCCGGGGCTTGCTTGGTTGTTGTCGCTCAGCTGCGCGCCGCTCGGTAGCTTCCATTGTGGTAGCGACGGCAAAACAACAAAGCCACTCGCTCCAGCCGCTGTCGCCAGCCACGTCATCGGCGCCGCGATCGTGCCCGCAAGGTCGAACGCTGACAGGCTCGCGAACTCTTCGTACCACGTCGTCGAGCCTTCGCCGCAACCGACACCGATGCTCTCGGTGTATGCGCAGGAGAAGCCAAGGGTCTGGCCAACGTCGTAGTAGACACTGCCGTTCCAAACACGCGGTGAGTACTGCACGCCACCAAACTGCGTGTTGGTCGCGGCTCCGGCGATGAGCGACAAATCTGCATTGGCGTAGACCAATTGCGGCGTCCCGACGCCCGTGTAGCGATGACTGACGTCACGACCCCACAACGCAATAGCGTGGTTGCCGGTCGGCAGGAAAAAGCCGCCACCGAGGCAGACGCGCGACGGGTTGTCGAGGCCCGATGCAACCACCGTTCCTTTGGCGACGCGCGTCCAAGCAGACGGCGACGCCGCGATGTTGACGTAGGTAAACGCGCCGGTGTAGACGTGCAGCTCGCCGCCAGCCGACAGCGTATTGATATCGAGCTGCTTGACCGTGATGCCGGCAGGGTTCGTGACGCTCAAGTCGAAGAAGATCATGCCGCCAGCGAGGCCGCCGTTATCGCTCGCGAACGTGGTGGCCAACGGCGACTGTGCGATCAGCGATGTCGGCAGTAGTGACGTCGGCAGTAGTGACGTCAGCAGTAAGCAAATCGACGGGCAAACGAAGCAGCTGAAGAGCTTGGGCAGGAATCGCATATAGAAACGTCGGACGCGGCAGCTGAGCACCGTAGGTAACGGCCAAGCCAGCGCGCGGTCAACCCGACAGATCCGCCGCGGCTGCGCGTGGCCCCGCCGAGGGCCATCGACTACGTTGCCCGCATGACGGACCCCAATGTCGCCAAGCGCGCCGCCGCATACGCCGCCGCGAACCTCGTGCAAGACGGCACCACGATTGGCCTTGGCAGCGGCTCGACGTTCTTGTTCGTGCTCGAGCGACTCGCTGAGCGCATCCGTGACGAAGGGCTGACGGTGCGCGGCACGCCGACAAGCCATGGCACGGCAGCCGCAGCAACGGCCCAAGGTATTGCTTTGGTAGCCCTCGAGGACATCGAAGAATTGGACCTGGCGATCGATGGTGCTGACGAAGTCGATCCGCAGAAGAACCTGATCAAGGGTGGCGGCGCAGCGCACACTCGCGAGCGCATCGTGGCAGCGACCGCGAAAGAACTCGTGATCATCGTCGGCGAAAACAAGATGGTCGACGTGCTCGGCAAGACCTTCCGCCTGCCGGTCGAATTGCTGCCGTTTGGGTGGACGCACGCTCAGCGGCGCGTCGAGGCAACGGGCTGCACGACCGAGTTGCGACAACGTGATGGGCAGCCGCTGGTCACCGACAACGGCAACTGGATCCTCGACTGTACCTACCCAGAAATCATCGATCCAACGGCGCTTGCCAAAGACCTTGACTGCATGGTCGGCGTGGTCGATCACGGTTTGTTCGTCGGTATGACGGGCCGCATCGTCATCGCCAATGAGGCCGGCGACGTGCGCATGATTTCCTAAGTCTGAAGCGATCGTCTCTGAAGTAACAAGCCGCACGCAACCAGTCCCGAAGCAACAGCATGGCAGAGCAAACCCTCACCGATCTCACAGCATTCCAGACTGCTATCGCGCGACCTCGCGTGCTGCTGTTCAAGCACAGTCCGCTTTGCCCGATCAGTTCGACGGCGCACGCTGAGTTCAAGATGTTCCAGCTAGACCATCCCGATGCTGCCACGATGTTTCTCAACGTCGTCAGCAAGCCAATGCTGGCACGCGACATCGCGAAACACTGCGGCGTCGAGCATGAGTCTCCACAGGCCATTCTGTTTGAGAACGGCAGCGCCACGTGGCACGCCTCGCACACCGCGATCACTGTCGGTTCGCTGACGGCGGCCTTCGCTCCGAAGTGCTAGGCGGCGCTGACTTGTAAGGCTGCTGGGTGTTTGGCGACTGGTTCGCAACACCAAGCACTCGCCACATCGAGCACTCACCACGACTCGCAGCACGCCGGAGGCAGTTGTGCCGTGGCCCGACGTCTTCGCGATACTGCCACGCGATCGTGCGTGCGGTGTCCCTGGTCGTGCATCACCGAAGTCGACAACAACTGCACGGCACGCTGCGATCGTCTCCTATGAGCAATCCTCCACCCCCCATTCTCACGCAATCAACCGCCAGATAGGTCCGTAACTCGCTTCGCCAGTACGCACGACGCAGCCGAGGGCTAGATTGCTAGACATGCTCGCTGCCGGCCTGACCCTGCTCGCTCTCACCATGCCGCAAGACCCGACCCCTGGTATTGATCGCGACCTTGCTCGCGCGCGTCAGGAACAGATCCGGGATGTGCAGTATGACCTGCGCTTCCGGTTGACGAGCGGCGCCGAGCACGTCGAAGGATCCATTTGGATACGGTTCGTGCTCGACAGCGAAGAGGCTCCCGCGCCGATCGTGCTGGACTTCGCTGGAGAAGAGATCAACAGCATCCAAATCAACTCGAAGGATGTGCAACTCGAGCGCATCCACAACCACCTCGTCGTGCCGGCGGATTTGCTCGGGCGTGGACGCAATGGCATCCGCGCCAACTTCCGCGCCAAGGTCGCGCCGACTGGCACGCCGTTGACGGTCTATCGCGACGCCACCGACAAGCGCGAATACTTCTACACGTTGCTCGTGCCCGCCGACGCGCACGGGCTGTTCCCTTGCTTCGACCAACCAGATCTGCGCGCGAAGTTCCGCCTAGAACTCGACGTGCCAAAGAACTGGACCGCGGTTAGCAATGCAGCGCCGATCGATGCGAGCGACCCAACTCCCGTTGGCGAAGTCGCAGGCAAACTGTGGCGCTTTGCGCAGACCAAGCCGCTACCGACCTATCTGTTCGCATTCGCGACTGGACCGTTCATCGAGTTCACGCCACCGCACCCGAACGTTCCAGGCGTCACGAGCGACGAGCCGATGCGCATCTTGCTGCGCGATTCGAAGCTAAAGGACCTCGATCGTGCCGCAATCACCAAGCTGCACTACGAAGGACTGACTTGGCTCGCAAGGACGTTCGACGTGCCCTATCCGTTCGGCAAACTCGACCTCGTGTTGTTGCCTGGCTTCCCCTACGGCGGCATGGAACACGCCGGCGCGATCTTCTACCGCGAGTCAGCCCTGATCTTCGACCATCCGCCAACGGTTGACGAACAAGTCCGACGCAGCACGCTCATCTATCACGAACTGAGCCACCAGTGGTTCGGCAACCTGGTCTCGATGAAGTGGTTTGACGACCTGTGGCTGAAGGAGGGCTTCGCGACGTTCTACGGCTACAAGGCCATGGCCGAGCTCGAACCAGGCCAACGCGCATGGCTGCGATTCTTGCAACGCGTCAAGCCAAGCGCCTATGCGGTCGACGCGACGGCGGGCACGACACCGGTGTTTCAGGAACTGCAGAACCTCGCCGATGCCAAGTCCGCTTACGGCGCGATTGTCTACAACAAGGCTCCGGCCGTTCTGCGCGCGCTGTATTCGCAGCTTGGCCCCGAGGTCTTCCAAGCTGGCCTGAAGCAGTTCCTTGAAAAGCACGCCTATGGCAACGCCGACTGGCGCGACCTAGCTGCGGCACTCGAGGGCGCAGCACGCAAGGACCTCGGCCGCTGGTCGCAGCGATGGCTGCTGGCGCCGTCGATGCCACAAGTCCGCTGCAGTTGGCAAGCAGGTGCGGATGGCCTCGTGCAGAAGGCCGTCGTCACCCAGCGAGCACTCGGCGGCGAAGGCAGCTGGCCGATGGACCTCGAACTACTGATCTTCGACGCCGACGGCAGTCGTCGCACCGGCATGATTCAGACCGACGCGCCTGAGACCAGCATCGCGATGCTGTTGGGCAAACCGGCGCCGGTCGCCATCCTCGTCAACCCACACGATGTCGCCTACGGACAGTTCGTGCCCGACGCGATCAGCACGGAGTGGCTGCTTGCCAACGCGCCTGAATTGACCGACCCACTGGAACGCGCTTGTGCCACCGCGGCGCTTTACGAGGCGGTGCGCGAAGCCGAACTCGACCCGTTGAAGTTCGCCAATATGGCGATCACGATGATTGCCGGCGAAGACGACCCCAACACGCACAGCTGGTTGCTCGGTCGCCTAGGCAACTGCCTACATCGTTACCTGACCGACGAGCGCGCCCAGCCCTTGCGCGACCGCACCACCGACCTGCTGCTCAAGCAACTAGCCGACGAAGGCAACTCTGGTCGAGAAATCGGCACCTACCGCTTCCTCGCCAAAACATCGACCGCCGACGGCGTGCTGGAGCTGTGCCGCAAGGTCATCAACAGCAAGTCTGCAGAAGACCTGCCGGCCGGACTCAGCGCCGGCAAGCAAGACCGCTTCTTGGCAGCTGGTGCCTTGATCGCGGCGGGCCAAGTCGGCACGAAGCCCGAAGAGCATCCGCTGCAACGGCTCAAGCAGCGCTATGCGGGCACCGACAGCGACAAAGAGCAGTTCCTGGCGGCAGCCGCGACTCCCACTGCCGCGACCAAACAGGCCTACTGGCAACGTTTCCTGGTTAAGGACGACCCGCCGGAGCAATGGACCCAAGACAGCCTGTCGTGGTTCCACTGGTCCGGCCAAGAAGAACTGACGCTGCCGTATCTCGAGTTGGCGCTCAAGCAAGTCGACTGGGTCAAGGCGAACCGCCGCATCTTCTTCATGCCGGCGTGGCTCAACGCGTTCATCAATGGCCATAGCTCCAAGGAGGCGCTGGCCATCGTCGACAAGTTCTTGGCCGAGAGCGAGCTGAGCGACGACATCAAGAACAAGATGCTGCAGTCGCGCGACGGCCTTTGGCGAGCCGTTCAGATTCGCGAAGCGTTCGCGAAACAACCAAAGTAGGCGTAACCTCGTTGCGATGAAGTTTACGTTCGTCGCCGATTCGAAGTCGCTGATCTCCGCCGACCACCTGCTGGTCTTGGCCCGCGCCTCAGACTTTGGTCCCAGATCACAGCTGCAAGGCAAGCTACAGAAACTGCTCGACAAGTCCCTCGCCACCACGGCGATGCAGCTTGGCAAGGAAGCGAACGTCGGCTTGCTTGGCGGCAACGCGACGTCACTGACGGGCAAGGGCAAGCGCCTGACCGTCGGCGTCTTGCCAACGAATGTTTCGCGGCACGCGACCGCCACCCGCGCCGAGTCGATCCGCAAGTTGACGGCTAATGCCGGGCTCGGTGGTTCCGCCAAGAACGCCGTACTGATACTGATCGACGACGAAGACCATCAGGTCGCCGCCTGCAACGCCATCGGCCGCGCCCTGCCAGACTTCTCGATGAAGAGCCGCCCACCGACCGGTGGTTCGATCGCCGTGGCGTGCGCCTTGCACAACGGCACGTTCGTCAAGATCAACGCCATCACCAAAGACATCGTCGAACGCGCGCGCGAAGCCTCGCGATTCGTCGACATGCCACCGACGGATCTCGACCCAGCATCGTTCGCCACCGCTGCCAAGAAGCTGTTGCGTGCCGTTCCTGGCGTCAAGATCAGCGAGATCGTTGGCGACGCCCTGCTCAAGAAGAAGCTTGGCGGCATCCACGCGGTCGGTCGCTGCGCCAAGTCGGCACCGCGCATGCTGATCGCGCGCGCCAACGTCGGCAAGAAGGGCAAGCACATCGCGCTGGTCGGCAAGGGCGTCACCTATGACACCGGCGGCCTGCACATCAAGGGTCGCGGCGGCATGGAGACCATGAAGGCCGACATGGGCGGTTCGGCCGCAGTACTCGGCGCATTCCTAGTGCTGGCCCGCCACCACAAGAGTTCGCCGATCACGTTGCTGATGTGCCTTGCCGAGAACGCGATCGGCCCGATTGCCTACAAGCCCGACGACGTCATCACGATGCACTCCGGCAAGACGGTCGAGATCAACAACACCGACGCCGAAGGCCGTTTGCTGCTCGCCGACGGCTGCAGCTACGCCGCGCGCGAGCTCAACTGTGACATCGTGCTCGATGCCGCGACGCTGACCGGCGCGCAAGGCGTCGCCACCGGCAGCCACTTTGCCGCCGTCGTCTGCAACGACGACTCGGTCGAAACAGCCCTTTGCGGCGCAGGCCTTGCCAGCGGTGACATGGTCTGGCCGCTGCCGTTCGCACCAGAGTTCTTCCGCTCGGAGTTCGCCAGCCCGATCGCCGACATGCGCAACTCGGTCGAGAACCGCAGCAACGCACAAGTCAGCTGCGCGGCCGAGTTCGTGCACTGGAACATCGACGGCACCAAGGCCAAATGGGGCCACGTCGACCTCGCCTACCCAGCCTTCCGCATGAACCGCGGCACCGGCTTTGGAGTCGCACTCCTGTTCGACGCAGTCCGCCGCCTAGCCAAGCGCTAACGCTCACCCTGCGTACTGTACCCGGTTCAAACCACAGGTCCGCGTTCCGCGGACCTGTGGTTTGAACCGGGTACAGTACGCAGGGTGAGCGCAGTACGCAGGGTGAGCTAAGGCGAGGAGTTGCTTAGTGCGGTTTACTTGGGGGCGGCGTTGCGGGTGTACCAACCGACTCCGTGCAATAGAGTGGCCTTGGCGGAGGCTGCTAGCACCCCGTCGCAGCGGATCTCGTAGACGCGGCAGAGTTCGAGATCGTCGACTTCTAGATCGACGTGCATGCCGCTCGCATCGACGCCGGCGCTGAGCACTTTGTGGGTGCGCGTGTCGCGCGGCGGACAACCGTATTGCTCGTGGTGATCGTAGGTCCAACTGCTGACCTCAATACTCGGGCCCACCACGCTGCCGGCAAAGATCGGCTGCGTGAAGGCCAGGCGGAAGCCCTTCTTGGTCGCAGTGATCTCACGCAATTCGAACGGCGTCACGCCGCGCCAAACCAGCCGCTGCAAGCCTTGCGTGCTGCCGCCAAGCGAACCCCAACCGCGGTTGGTCAGGCCGCACCACATGGTGCCCTTGGTCCCCCACAGGACGCGGGTGATACCGCTCTTCAAACCGCGACGGAACGGGTAGCACGCGCCCTGCCAACGGCCGCCGACCTTCTCGAGCGACATGCGGAAGACTTCGGACGAGTATTGGTCGCCACAAAACACCTGGCCCTTAAACGGCGGGAAGTTGCCGTCGGTGTCCCAGACGAAGTCGCCCGGCGAACGGCCGCACTTGTCGTATGGAATCCAGACCGCCGGCAACCGGAAATTCGGGATCGTCTTAGCGGCTTCCGCCATGCGCAGGCCGTCTGGCACCTCGCCGGGATGCTGCACCTTTGACTCCGGCAACTTGCACGATTCGATACCCCAAGGATGGCCATGGAAGTCGCCAACCTCCATCGGCGTGAACTTGCTATTGGCACACCACTCGCCTTGGTTGTCGGTGTACCAGACGAGACCTTCCGGACCAGTGCCGATGCCACACGGCGAACGCAAGCCCGCGCAAACACCTTCGAAGCTGCCGCCTTCAGCTGGAATGCGAATCGCCCAACCGCGCCACGGCGCGCGGCCAAACGGCTCACCGCCGAATGGCTTGTTGAGGGTCAACCAAAACGAGCCATCGCCTGCGACGGCGGGGCCAAAGCAGTATTCGTGGTAGTTGCCAGAGATCGGCCAACCATCGGCAACCGTCTCCAATTCGTCCATGCGGCCATTGCCGCTCGCATCGCGCATGCGGGACAGTTCGCCTCGCTGGGCACAATAAAGCCAGCCATCGCGCTCGATCAAACCCAGTGGCTCCATCAGGCCTTCGGCCCACAGCGTGGCTTTGGGTTGTTCGGCCGCGGCGTCTTCGATGCGCCAAACCTCACCGCGACGCGTCGCCACGAACAGCGACGTGCCTTGCTGGACCAAGCCACCGACTTCAAGCACGACGTGCGCCGGCAATGGCACGTCGACGATCTCGACGTAGGTCGATTCAGCAGGCAGCGGCTTCTTTTGCACAGGCCCCGGCGAGGCCGGTTCTTGCGGCAAGGCCAACAGAGAGAGAGCGAGCAGCATTACCATTGGTAGATGACCTCCAGCGACTGGCCGGCAGTCAGCGTGTGCTGATCCGCGGGTTTGCCTTGCACCAACGCCTTGTAGGACGAGGCAGTTGGAAAGTTGAGAACGAGGGTGCCCGCTTCGCAGCGGATCGTGCGAACTAGTTCGCTGCCGTTGGCGGCGAGACGTGCGGTTACTTCGTCCTCATAGCGAACGTCTCCACAGCCGACGCGAACCACAGGATAGCCGTCGTCGGTGCGGCGCTGACCGAGCAAGCGGCGCGTTGCGTTGCCTTCGATTGCCTCGCCTTCGATGGTGAAGTCGTCGACGACCTGCCAGTCCTTGCCGAGAGGCTCGATCAACTGCCCGGCGCGGCCATGCCAGGTGCCGGTAGCGTCGAGGAAGTCGCCGCGCCAGATCCAGGCCAAACCAGGCTTGACGAGATCGAAGGCGAAGTGCGTACGCACCGGAGTGCCAACCGCAAGACAACGTGCCGACACGCCCTTCAAGAACGCGCCGTGCAAGATCGGTCGCTCCACTGGCACGAGCACCAGCGACTTCGCATCAACCAGCAAGCCGCTTGGTAGCGGTGCGGATTCGCCAAGTGACAACCAAGTACGAATGGCATCTGCGTCCACCGTGTCTTGGGCAGAACCACTCAACCACAGCTGCGGCATGCGCGTGTTCTTGCGCAACGCTAGCGGATTGAGCAACCAGTCGCGGAACCAACCCGGCCGCAACCTGGCATGCTGCAAAGCAAGGTCCATGCCCTGCGGGCCGAGCGAATCACGACCGGACATGGTGTGACACGAGATGCAGTTGCGGCCACCGGTGCCGGCCAAGGTGCGGCCGAGTTCCGCCGCTTCGGCCGAGAACGGCGGCTCTTCGTCCACGACATCCGCCGCATCGACGGCGCCGAACCATTGCGCGTATTGCTTCGCCTTCGCGTCACCGTAGGCCGGCATGCGCATGACCACGTAGTCGCGCGACTTGTGGCCTTCGCGAACCACGCGCTCAAGCCATGCCGGCCGCAAACGACGACCGACCGAACTCAAGTCCGGCGGCACGAGACCTTCTTCGCCGATGTCTTCTACCTCACGAAGGTGCTTGCGAACAGCCGCCGGCAAACCACCCTCACCGCCGCGAACGTGGCACGACAAGCAGCCATCGGCCTTCAATGCGATCTTCAGTTTGGTGGCGACCTCGAGCTTCAACGGCAGCGTTCCCACTTCATCGAACACCGCCGGGCCAGCCGGCAACGCGCACGTGCCCTCGCCGAGCTTGATCGTGGCCCACGGCATGGCGGTCGCTGGCGCGGGCAACTCTTGAAAGGCAGCTTCTTTGATTTGATGGCAGGCGTCGCAACGCGCCGCGCGGGCGACCGAACGACCGCGAGCAACCGCGGCTTCGGTTGGCACCATCGCGACCAAGGGCTTGGGCACCAAACGAACGACCGAAGTGCTGGCGCTCGTGCCAGGCAGTTCTTGTTCATCGACGCCTGGCCCAGCCCACAGCACCTTTAGCTCGGCTCCGCCGCCGCCTTGGGTGTATGCGACGCGCAACTGGTGCGCTCCCTTGCTCAAGTTCACGCTGCCATCTTTGCGCCCGGCTGGCTTCAGGCCGGCGTTGTCGACAACAAGTGCGCCATCGATCCACAACCACGAGCCATCGTCACTGCGGGTCGCGAAGTTCCATTCGCCAGCCGCAGGTACTTCAAGCGTCGCTGCAAACTGCAATGCGTAGTTCGCCTTGCGCGTCGCGACCGCTGTGCTCATCTTGTCAACGACACCACGCGCCTTTACTTCAAGTCCCGTCACATCCGGCCAGTTGCCATTCGATATCTTGAGCTCAAAGCACTCGTAGCCAAAGCCAACGCCACGCGCGCCGTCCTGCTTCTGTTCGCGCAACAACCAAGCAGCGACGGCACTGGCCTCACTGCCCGACAGTGGCACGTGCGCAACCGCGGCGCCGTCCCTCACAGGCTTGACCAAGAATGACGTCAGCTGCGCATGGTCGGTGACGGCGGACAATTCGAGTTCGGCCGGTGCATGACAAGCACCACACGCCAGTTCGCGCACGAGTTGCCCGCCGCGTGGAATCGCACCACCAGACACTTCGGCAGCGCGGCGCGGCTCACGCTCGCCACCTAGCGAACCCATCCACTGCAACAGGTCGCTGGCATCCGCCTTTGACATGCCGAAACCAGAGAAGTGCCGACTCAGGTCCGGCAGCCCAGCAGTCACATCCACTTGGTTTGCGAGCGACACTAGAGATGCAGCCGGGCCGCCTCGCAGCTCGCTATCAAGTACACCGCCAAGCGAATGGCACGCGGCGCAGCGAGCTTCGTGCACCGTCAGCAGACCAATATCGGGAGTAACATGCGGCGTCGAAGTGACCGGCTGGGGATCACCACACGCAGCCAGTGCCAACAGCACCAGGCAAAGGGATACGCGCATGCCGTGAGCTTGCTACCAACGCGACGGCTAAGCAACGGAGTAGACCTACTTGCTACGTTCGAAGAACCGCACGTACGACAGTTCTTGGCCAGCCTTCACTTCGACGACCTGCTCGGGTTGGTCGCTGCCATGCAACTGCACCGTGTATTTACCGGCGCTGCGATTGGCGAACCACGCTTTGCCAATGTCATCGAGCACGCTGCTCTCCAGCAAGTGGTTCTCGCGGCGCAGATACACCAAACCGTCCTCGGGGATCAGCCTGCGCGCCACCGACACCTCGATGGTTGTGCCGCGTTCCATCTGAATCTCTAGCGGATCAATGGACAGCACGTCACCCGGCAACTGCAACCCAATCGTATTGGCTGCAAAGCCGGGGCTGCGCACGACCAGTTGCTTCGAGCGGCTAGTAATGCCCTGAATGGTGAACATACCATCGACATCCGTGCGAACGGTTGGCAGGAACAACGAGAAGTCCGTCTCATCACCGAGCAGGACCATCGCGTCATGCACGGCACTGCCAGCCGCATCCCGCACAACGCCACGCAACTTGGCTCCCCGAGCCAACAACAGCTCACCAAGATCGTGGTCTTCGCCTGGCTTCAACCGCCACTCTCGCTGGTATGGCGCATAGCCCTCAGACCAAACTTCGACGAGCACCCTGCCGCTAGGAATATGCGAGTGTCGCAGTTCGCCACCTGACGTTTCGACCCAACGCGAATTGGCCTGGGCGCCGGCGCGATCCAGTTCGGTTAATCGCAGCAGTACACCAGCAAGCGGCCGGCGACCTGGTAAGCCAGCGATGCGCGCGACCAAGGTGCTCGTGTCACGCGACGCCAAGGTGACGCTGACCCGCGTTTGATCCATCGAGATCGGCACGATTTTTTGGATCGAGCGATACCCAAAGGAAACCAGCAGGTCGAAATTACGAGGCAGCAATTCCAACTCGAAAACGCCAGCCGCATTGGTAGTAACCACTTCTCCGGTTCGGCCGCGCACACTGATCAGCGCGCCGCGCAGAGGCTCACTGTTTTCGTCTGTCACAATGCCCGTGATGATTCGACCAGCCTTCAACGAAAGGTCGAATCCAGTAACCGGCTTGTCCGGCGCAACCGTTATTTGGATCCGATTGGTACTGCCCGTTGGCCGACCGGAGATCCGGGTCTGCACGAAGTACTTGCCCGGCATCAAATCGGAGACGGAGTATTCGCCAAGCTGGTTGGTCGTTGCCAACGATTCAGATTGCGGTGACGACAGGATCACCAGCGCACCAACAAATGGTTGCCCGCCGCGCAGCACCCGACCCGACACCGAGCAACTTGGCGCCAACACAATCTCGCCGATGTCCACGGATCTACCTGCTGGCGGCACCCGGGTTCGAATCACGCGGTTACCGCAACCGGCACAACTAACCTTGGCCTGCAATAGGCCACTACGACGACCGCGAATCTCAAAGCGACCTTGCTCGTCGGAGATCGCCAGCAGTTGATGTTGCGCGCCGATCAGCTTGAAGAAGCCGTCACTAGCCTTGGCAATGTCCAGCTGCCACGCAGCGGCACCGAGCTGGCCCAAGCTGCCAGACATCCACTCGATGCGCGCGCCGCCAACGGGATTGCCATCCGCATCGGCCAAGCGTCCCTGCACCACAGAGGTCTTGATGGCATCGAGATATATCTTCGCCGTTTTGCCATCTTCGGGTTCGTCGAGCAGCATGCGTGCCGAAGTGCCCCGCAGGTTTTGGAACAAGAACGAGCCGCCCAAGACGCGGAAGTCGACAAACCCTGGCGACAGCTTGCGGCCGAAGAGGAACGTGCCATCAGGTTGCACTGTCGCATAGGCCAGCTCACGACCACTATCTTGCGCCTCAAGGATCTCGCCACCTGCAAACACGCCCTGAACCTCGCCGGCGACCGTCGCGCGATCCGGCAACTCAACGGCGACATCTTTTGCAACCGAACGAATCGAGACGATCTGCAAACTCGTGCCATAGTCGACGTGGCGCACCAGCATGCGGACACTGCCTCGCGGCAAACCAGACAACAGGAACGTGCCGTCTTTGGCCGTGACCGTGCCGACCGGATCGACCAGGCCAAGTTTGCTACTGATCCGCTCAAGTTCGACCGTGGCGCCTTCAATCGGTTCTTGGGTCGCGGCACGCACAACGCGGCCGCGCAGTGGACTCATGCTTGGCCGCGCGAACCGAAAGTCGGTTCGGTGTCGCACCCCGATGACTACCGCCGTCGCCTTCGCTGGCTGCCAGAAGCCATGCCACGCAACCATTTCGGCAGCTCCGGCAGCGAGGTTGGTGAAGCTGTAGGTGCCATCGGCCGCCGTGAACGTGAACTGGGCGCGACGCGCGTCGCCGAGCACCGACTCCACCGAGACGCGAGCTTTCGGCACCGGTGCACCAACATCATTGAGCACGGTACCGCTGATGTCGAACCCCGGCCGTAACTGCAACTGCATCGCGTTGCCAAGCGTCGAGACTTCTACTGCGTCACCGGCGTAATCGGGGTGTTGGAAGCCGAGCAAGTATCCGTAAAGATGCGGACATCGGAACTGGAAGGAGCCATCATCGCCGGTGATGGCCTGCACGACGTGTTCTTTGCGCCACTCGGGTGCAGCAGTCACCAAGCGGTAGAGCGTGACCGTAGCGCTTGCGGCCGGGAGACCTGCCGGCAGCAACACCTTGCCCCGCACGAACACGCCCTCAGAGGGCTGAGCGATGCGAACGTCCGACATCAACTCTGGCAAGCCACCAGGCGTGATGGTGTCGACCTCCTGATCCATCTCCTGATCCATGCCGACGGACACCTCAGGGCTCTTGCGGCTGCCCTCGTAGAGCATCCAAGTGACGGCGATACCGACGGCCACCAACACGCCAAACCCCAACAACCACGACGAGGCGCGGTAACGTTTCGAATAGCGGTTGCTCATCGTCCTCTGTTGCGTAACGCAGCCTCTTGAATCAGCGTTTGGAACTGATTCACCATCAACATCAGGCCTTCGGCGGCCGTTGGACCGGCGTCCTGAGCGGCACTCTGGAACGCTTCGACAATGCGCTGCATCGCCGGGATCTGGTTGGGAGAGCTCTGCGCAATCACGATGGCATCGTCCCGCGCTTCTTGCAGGCGGTCCATTCGTGCCAGCACCTTCAGCCGGCTCATGAACGCATCAGGATCACCGTCGGCCACAATCACCCAGTCACTAGCCCATCGAAGCGCGTCTGGCGATTTGGCTAGGGAGTGCAGGCGGGCCCCGACTGCCGCGATGCCAGGTTCGCCCGGATGCAAGCGGCGGAACTCATTGAACCGATCGAGCCACAAGTTAGTCAACATGCTAGTCGGCCGAAGGGAGACCAACGCGCGCCATGCGGACAACTGCACCGCAGGAGGCAACGGCCGCTGCTGCTCGTCAACCAACGGGCCGCGCTGACTCGGTGGCGTCACCAACTGCAGTAGATGGCGCCATCCCTGCAGAGCCGACTCGGGATGCGCCGCAAGTTGGATTGCCTTGCTTGCTTGCTTTACGTGGAGGCCAAACGCTGCCGGCTCACCCAACAGACCAATTGCCGTGCGGCCATGTTTCGCAAAGCTCGAGGCCAAGCCCGAGGTCTCTCCGTAAGCACCGCAGCCCTCGAGGTCCTCACCGAGCAAGTCTGCGGCAAGAGCGTGCAACGTGCTGCGGTGCGCGAAGTCGAGCGAGAACGACATCATGTTGCACATCATGTGCGGACGCTGGCCAGCCGCAGCCCACAGCAACAGAGCGACCGTACGCACGTGGTCAAGCGGCACGCTCTCAGCAGTGACCTTCTTCTTCAAGGCGTCAGCATCCGCTTCGACGTCCTGACTCTGCACCAAATCAAGCACGTCGATGAGCGCCAATGGAAAGGCAGCCCCCGGTCGCAAGTACGACGCCAACGCCAAGTCGATGCGAGCGTCATAGGCACGCCCAACCGATTGCGTCAGGTTGGCCACAGCACGCGCCAAGTACAAACGATACAGCCGCAATTCGACCGCAAGCTTGCCACTCGTGTTCTGCAGCGTCTCTCGCTGAATCTCCGCGTCGTATAGCTGCAACGCTTCAAAGCCGCGACCAACGCGAAGGTACTCGGCAGCATGCGCCAGCGGATCCTGAATGTAAGCCCGCAACATCGCGTGCGCCCTTTCATCGTCAGGCATCGCCTCGTCAGCGGCATTCAGCTGCAACAGGATCGCTGCGTTGGGATCGCGCGGAGGAACTTCGACACCCGTCAGCGCCCTCAGCAGTGGCAGTGGCCCAAACTCAGGTCCCCTAGCACGGCCAACATCCTTGGCAATGCTGACGAGGGTTTCCTGGTGACGCGACACGCGCCCCTTACCTCGCTCCTTGTTCAAGACTCCGGCCAACGTGCCCGTCGACAAAATCAAGATGAACACAGCGACCAACGCGCTCGCTAGCACCGGGTTCTTGCGCGCCCGTCGCCAGAGACGAACGTGTAGCGGCAAGCGGCGAATGCGAACGGGATCGCCATCCGCAATGCGGACCAAGTCGCGCGATAACGCTTCGCCATCTTGGTAGCGATCATCGGCATCGCGCGCGAGCAGCTTGTCGAGCACCGCTTCGAAGTCGCGCGGCGGCTTGGTGATGTATTCGCGCAGGCGCGCCGGGGTGCCGTGCAGGATCGATTGCAGCAGCGCTTCGGTGGTCTTGCCAGCCAACGGCAAGTGGCCAGTGACCGCTTCGAACATCGTGACCCCGAGCGAATAGAGGTCACTAGCCGGCGTCAATTCGGAGCCGAGCGCTTGCTCGGGCGACGCGTAGTGCAACGTGCCGAGAAAGCCACCGCCCTTCGACGTCAACTGCATCGACGCGTGGTCGAGCGCCTTCGCCAAACCAAAATCGGTCAGCGCCATCGTGCCATCTTCGCCAACCAGGATGTTGCCTGGCTTGACGTCGCGATGCAGCAAGCGGCGGCGATGAGCCAGCCCCAACGCATCCGCAACTCCAGCGAAACGACGCGCGGCATCAAGCACCTCAAGCGGCTTCTTGTCGACGCGTCGGGCCGATGAGATGTGCTTGTCGAGGCTCAGGCCGTTGACCCGTTCCATGGCGAAGAACAGCATGCCATTCGCTTCGCCATAGTCGTAGATCGGCACGATGTGACGGTGGTGCAACGCCGCGGTCGCGCGCGCCTCGGCGCGGAATCGCTTCCGCATGGTCGGGTCGGCCGTGTAGTTATGCGACAAGACCTTGAGCGCGACTTCCCGCTCCAGGTCTTCTTGCCAACCGAGGTAGACGATGCCCATGCCGCCGCGACCAAGCAGGCCTTTGATGTCGTAGCCGCCGATGCGATCAGGCAACTCACTGTGGCCACCGACCACCTGCTGCACGAAGTCGAGCGCGTTCAAACGCGATAGCAGATCGTCGGCTTCTTCAGACTCTTCGCCTTGCAGTTTGCGGCGCAAGTCGGCGTGGCTGCTCGTGCCACTGAGTAATTTGGCAAGACGTTGGTCGGCACTATCGGAATCCGGGTCTTCGTCGTCGCCGACCGTTGCGGCACCTTCGGCTGGCTGCTTGCTGTGTGGCTCGGCACCAAGCGATGCAAAGATCGCATCGCCACTGGGGTCCTTACCAACATCGTCCTTACTCACATCGGGCGCTTGTTCTTCGGGCGTCTTGGCAGCCGGAGCGTTCGAGGCGCCAGGAACATCAGGGCCGCCCGACTCAAGTCCGGCGCCGATGGCTTCCTGGTTCGGAGCACGGTCAGGGGCACGGTCAGGATCACGGCTCGGATCACGCGTCGATTCACTCACAGCTTCAGTTCTTCTGCGAGCCGCTTAAGGGCTCGGCTTAGCAACAGGTGCACGGCATTTTCACTGCGGTCCATTTGCTCCCCGACTTCGCGCGCCGACAGACCTTCGATTTTCATCATCATGATGACGTCACGGTGATTGTCGGACAGCCGCTCCATCGCCTGCTCGAGCAACTCAAGGCGATCCTTGCGATCCGCGTGCGTCACCGGTCCCGAACGGCGATCAGCGAGCGGTAGGTCCGTCTTGATTGCGTATTCGCGGCGGGGATCGCGCGCCGCGACTCCTAGCTGGTCGCGCAGGATCCGGGCGACCTTTCGGCGCGCCAGAGTCACGAGCCAGGCGCCGGCGTTTTCCTCGGCCGAAAGCGTTCGCCAGGAGTTGACCGCTTCGATGGCAACCTCCTGGAGCACATCTTCGGGGTCCATGCGAACCCTAAGGTTGGGCCCCATACGCAGATAGATAACCGAGAGCAGGCGCTCGCGGTTCTGCTCGAAGGCTACTTCGGGGGTCAGGTTCATCAGTCGAGCGCTACGGATGGGAAGGGAGAGGATTCCCGACTACCAGGAATGCCAACTTACGGGATGGAAAGCATTCCCGCGAGAGGCGAGCAGTACAGGGTGACGGTTACGCCAGCAAGTTGCCGGCACCACCCCTGGTCGCTAGTCCCATTACACTGCTCACCGTCACGTGCGTTTCCATTGCTTTCCTGACAACTACCGCCTTGGCGCAAGATCGAAACACCGCGATCCGCCGTTCAGCCTAGAGATCACGAACGGCTACAGCCGGCCGATGGGTCCGCGCAGATCCGACGCCTATCGCTGCAACACGGCGCAACCGGACTCTCTGAGACGGTCGTCATCACCGTAACTCTGCTAACGAACCTGCGTCGTATGCCAGGAGCATACAAAGAAGTGTTGGCGGTGACGGAGTGGCCACAGTGCGCAACCAAGACGGTGCGCAGGCGAGCATCACCCGCACGCCGGAGCAGATTCTGGCGAACCCGACGCGACTAGTTTGGGTCACGATGTCGACGGCGGCGAGCCAACGCTTAGCACGTGGCGCCGGGCCTATCGGCGCCCAACCACGGCCGTACCAGACAAGGCGACCCGCTAAGACCAGACCTAGCCGCCGGTCACCGTGACGTCCCGCCAGAAACCGAACGTTCCGGTGTGCGAGCGACTCTTGCCAGCCTGGGCACCGACGCCCCAACGCAGTTCTTCGGGCAAATCGCGCGGCAAGTCGACCTTCCAACTGCGGCCGGCGAGCTGAATCGTCAACTGCTTGCCTTTGCCCTTTATTTCGAACGGCACGTCCGCGCCGGCCTGCATCAACGGCTCGTTGCCGCGACTGACGACGCGCCACTGATTGGCCTGGAGACGATGGTCGAACAGCTTCCAGCCAGTGCCAGCTATCAGCGCGAGCGAGTAGAAGCCTGCGTCGGTTTGCGCGAACAGGAAGTTCATCTGCTGCGACTTGCCTTCGTGAATGAAGACCTTGCCCTTGGCGTGAAACGCACCGCCTGACACGGCCTTACTTGCAAATGCAGTCGCGTGACTACCGCTGAAGGCGCGCTGCCGCCACTCGCTACCGAACAACCACAAGGAACGAATGCGTTCGTCCCACGAGATCTCTCGGTTGTTGACCGCAGCAGCGAACTCATCGCCGAGTGATCCCAGCAAGCGCTCGGCGATCTTCTGCAATCTGCCCGCGTAAGCCGAACCAGCGCCGGTGCCGCGAACGGCCTTCGCCATCTTCAGCATCTTGCCTGGATAGGTGGCGGCCACAAATTCATAGAACGCGATGCGCGCCGCATAGCGATCGCGCATCGAGAGGTCTTGGGTTTGATCTGCTAACAACGCAGACACGCTCGCCATCTTGCCGGCTGTGAGCAACCGCCGCACGCGCCACCAACGCTGAGTGAAGAACGACTGATCCCCCATGTTGGGATGCAACTGACGCAGCACTTGCTGGGCTGTCGTCGCCGCCAGACCATCCTGAAACCAGCCGGGATGGCCGCGGAAGTTCGGGCAGATCTCGAAGCGCACGAGGTGGCACGCCTCCCACGCGAGCATCACCTGCGTCTGCAACGGCAAGCCATGTTGGGCAAGACTGCCGTCGTCGCTCGGCGGCTGCAGCGCGACATGCGAGCTCTTGCTGGCCCAATGCGACATCGCTTGGTTCGGGCCAAACTTGCCGCCGGTCAAGCGCTGATCCGCTTTGAGGTAGCCGTCGACATCGCGATACAGCACAACCGACAACTTCTCGTCGGGCTTGGCCTGATTGCATCCGAATGCAGCGCAAACCAGCGACCAAACCGGCTCAACGACAGCCAAGGCCTGCTTCGCCATGCGCTCGTCGCCGCCTTCACAGGTAACTGTGAAGTACTTGCCACTCGCTGTCGGAGCCTGAGCTAACGCTCCCTGTGCCGACAGCAACAGCGGCAGCGCCAGCGCCAGCCACGCCATTCGGCTCAATAGCTTCGTCGTCGACATGGTGCCCGGTAACATTGTGCCAGGTAACATTGTGCCAGGTAACATGGCACTAGGACTTGTCGTCGCGATTCAAGCGACCAGGCTGTTGCTCGAGCAGCTCCTTGGGAAGCCTTTGCAACTTGCCGTCGCGGCCAACGCACGCGAGCTTGGTGCTGCCAGTCGCGCAAATCTCGCCGTCTGAATCGCGCCGCGCTTCGTAGCCGAGCACGACGGCGGCGCGACCTGAGGATTCCACCCGCACGCGAATCGCCACGACTTCGTCGTAGTCAACCGGTTTGTGGTAGCGGCACACGAACTCGACGACCTGCAACAGGTAGCCGGCATCCTCGATCTCGCGATAGGTGCGGCCACGCTGCCGCATCCACTCGGTGCGCGCTTCTTCAAACCACGCGACATAGCTGCCGTGATGGGCCACAGCCATGCGATCGGTCTCGCAATAGCGAACGCGCACGCGGTGCGCCGGTTCTTCGAACTCAGTCATCTCTAGGCAACGGTAACGCCTGCGCGTCAGCGCTCCAGACGTTCACGCGCAAGCTCGAGCGCAACTTGCGACGGGGCGCGATCGTCGGCCCGCGAACGCCGCAGAACTTCCCGAGTCGTGAAGCCGATGCGGTGCAGGCGTTCCGGAGCGATTCGTGCTTGTTGCAGGTTCCAGATCGCGCCCTGAATCAACGCGCCAGCGTTGGCGATGAAGTCGGGCACGACGGGCACCGAGCGGCGGTGCATGATTTCGGCCGCCGCATCGTTAACGAAGACGTTGTTGGCGGCGCCGCAGACGCCCCGCGCGGGCAACGACACCGCGACCGCTTCGGTCAGCACGCCTCCCAAAGCACACGGCGAGAAGATATCGCAGGCCGTCTGCGTCACCTGCTCGGCTGAGATCGCGGTCGCGCCACAGTTCCGGACCGCCTGCTCGACCCGCGAAGGCACCACATCGAACACCGACAAGCGCGTGCCGAGCGCCGCCAGGCGTTCACACAGCCCCATGCCAACGGCACCGAGCCCTGGCACGACGCAGTGCAAATCTGCGGGCTGCAGGCCGAGTTCTTCGGCCAGTGCAAGCCATGCCGACAGCACGCCATCCGCGGTCGCCGCCGCCAAGTCGCCAGGCCCATCGGCTGCATCGGTGGCCACGAAGCGGGTCTCTTCGCCGACCCAGCGAAGGTCTTCGGCCTTCGTATTGACGTCCGGACCCGTATAGAACGCGCCGCCCAGCTGCTCGACCGTGCGCCCAACGAGGCGGTAGGCACCTTCGCGACCGAGCCCTGGATGGTCGAGAATCACCGCCTTGCCGCCACCCGCAGGCACCTCGGCCAGGGCGCATTTGTGGGTCATGGCCCGCGCCAACGCCACAACGTCGGCCATCGCCGCGTCCTGGGAGGCGTAGGCCCAGCGCCGAATACCGCCGTGGGCCGGCCCTAGTTTGGTGCTGTGGACGGCAACAATCGCTTCGGCCTCACTAGCAGGGTCCCGCACCACCAGCACTTGCTCACATTCATCCGCCATAGATTCACGCATCAGACGACGGATTGTGGCATCCAGGTCAGGTTGCGGGAAGGATGGTGGCGGATCCCCCTCCAAGCACTGCAATGAATCGTTCGCTTGCCCTCACCGCCGTTCTCCTTCCGACGATTTTCGCCGCCTGTTCAACCGGCAACTCGCTACGCCAGGAGCAAGCTCCCGACTTGGTCGAGCGCCAAGAGGACATCAAGGCGAAGGACGCTCGCCAGAAGGACTTCCAGGTCATCCTGATCCGACTGGACCAAGCGATCGATGAATATGTCACGGCGCTGGCCAACCAAGGCGACACGCGCGCGGACGACCAAGCAGAAAAGCTGTTCAACCACCTGCGCCGGATCGTGCTCGACGAAGAACCGCGCGGCAGGAACCCGAAGAGCAACGACACGCGCGGCAAGGGCTACATCTTCGCGCAGCTCAGGGCGCTGGCGCTCGACGGCACCTACCCTGACCGCCAAGCCATCGCGCTGTCCGCTCTTGGCTTTTCGGGCCGTACGGATGTCATGAACGACATCTTGCAAGGCGCCCGCCTCGACGACCCGTATGTCGTCGACCACGCCGTGCTCGGACTCGCGATCCTGCGCTCGCGCGACACGCCGCCAAACGTGCTCGCAGCCATTGCCGAGAACCCTAAGCACCCCGAAGACGGTCGCGTGCAAGCAGCTTGGGCGCTCTACCGAGTGCAGACTTCGTGCAGCGACCAAAGCGAGATCGCAAAGATTTGGGCACGCCAACTCGGTGCGATGCGCAAGGAATTGCCGCCCGGCATCATCGTGACCGCGATTCGCGGCCTCGGCTTGACAACCAAACCGGAATACGCCGACCTGGTCGTGCCGATGCTCAAGGACCCGACGCCGCGCATTCGCATGTCGGCAGCGCTGGCCCTCGGCCGCATGAATGCCCAAGACCACTGGCAAGAGTTGCTGTCGCTGCTCAAGCCACAAGAGTCGGTTCAGAACGTTCGCCTGAGTGCGCGCAAGGCACTGGCTCGCCTCGCAGGCAACCAAGACTACGGTTACGACGTGTCCGCCTGGCAGAAGGTGTTTGAGCGCGACCTCAAGAAGTTGCCGCAGTAACTTCGCGGCGGCAGTAGCCCGCCGCCCGAGTAGCTCCGTGACTGGCACGCGCGGCAGCAATGGACCGCACCCCGCTTGCCGTTGAGGTCGCTGACCAGTACGACGTTCTCGTGGCAGTAGAAGCTCGTAGACAGCTGCGTTGGGTAACCGCGCTTGGCTGCATCGGCCTGGCGAGTCTCGTCTCGTGTGGTCCCGACACGGCGTCGCTCGATCCGGCGTCGTTCGACACGGCATCGCTCGACACGGCATCGGTCAATCCCGCGAACGACCAGCCAGGCAGTTCGCCAACGACGCCCATCGCTGGCCAAGACGCCGATGCGCAGACGCCGCCAGCGGGCGCGCGAACGGTCGATCAAGAAGACC
>JBNMNW010000058.1:0-23675 GCA_051278165.1 Planctomycetota bacterium
CTGCAGACCATGCCGCTCAGCGCGCTCTTGCTGCCAGGTTCGGGCCCGACGGGTCCTGCTGGACCGCAAGGTCTGATGGGTGTTCCTGGCGCTACGGGTATTGCTGGCGCTACGGGCGCTCAAGGCCTGCAAGGTGATCCGGGCGCAACTGGTGCGCAGGGTCCACAGGGCTTGATCGGTCCACAGGGCTTGATTGGTCCACAGGGCTTGATTGGTCCACAGGGACTGAGCGGCCTGCAAGGCTTGCAAGGCGATCCCGGCATTGCCGGCGCGCAAGGCCTACAGGGTGATCCAGGTGCATCTGCTTCGCGCTACATCGTTGGCACCACACTGACCTTCGGCGCGACCCACACCAGTGTGCAGGCGGCGATCGATCAAGCCGTTCTCGATGGCTACGGCAGTGGCAACCAGACCACGGTCTTGGTGCGACCCGGCAGCTATGTCGGCAACGTCACGCTCACGGCGGGAATCCACCTGACGTCAACCGTGCCGGGCAAGTCGTTCGCAACGGCGATCGTCGGCCAGGTCACGCACGTAGCCGGTGTGGTCTCGATGCTTGGCATCGACATCAACGCGACCGGTGGCGGTGACGCGCTGACGATCAGTGGCAACAGCGCCACGACGCAGCTCTACCTCAGCAACAGTGTCGTCTACGCCTATGGCATAGACAACGCGGCCGAGCTCGACGTCACGACCGCCGGCAGCTCCGGCATCAACTTCGACAACGTGAACTTCCGCGTGCTGTCGGGTGCTGGCGTGCCGATCAACCTAGTGCGCGGCACCATCCAAGGTCGCAGCGGCACCTTCTGGCCGGTGAGTCAGACGACGCCATCGATCGCGATCTCTGGCGATGGCACGAGCAACGGCCGCGGCCGCGCCTGGCTGCGCGATCCGGACCTGTTCGGCAAGGTGACGGTCACCGGCAACGGTGAACTGCAGGTGTGGAACGGACAGATCCGCTGCGGCTCTGGTCAAGCAGTCGAGGACACGGCCAGTGGGCCAGTGTTGCTCGCCAACTGCTCGATCCAGTCGACGATGGCAGTCGGTGAGGTCGTCGCGAGTGACGGCAACCTCGGCTACACGCAGGTGACGTTCCTGAGTCCGTTCCACACGATGCCGGCAACGGCGACGCGGGCTCCGGGAACGGATGCGATGAGCACAGAAGTGTTCGTGGCGCACCTATCAAATGGAGCAGCGCTGAATGCGTCTGCTAGCAGTGCGGAGGCCAACCTCGAGTTCGGCGCGACAATTCAGAACACTGCCCCAACGAACGTTTACGACCCCCAGCCTGCTGGTGGCGTCATCATCCGGCGCAGCGGCAACATTAGCTTGAACTGCACGATCATGGACGGCGGAGTGCTACAGCCTCAATTCGTACTCCTGAAAGTGAATGGGGCGGTGGTCGCCGAGGGGTTGGCATCGGTCTGGACCGGAAGCACCACGCAAACTGACCTAAATTACCATCTCCATGTGGACGCTAATGACCTAGTCGAGCTCAAGGTCTGGCCGGTGCGGTTTGACGGGCTCCCGCTTGCCCCCGACTACACGTGTCGCCTCTCCATGCAATGGACGGGGGTGCGCTAGTGAACGCCCTCCTCCCCATCACCGCTTCGCTACTGCTCAGTGCCCTCGGCACCGCGCAGCACGCGAACGGCAACGCCGCCGCCAGTACAACGTACTTCATGGCCGCAGTAGAACTCGGCAGTGCTGAGGACGCCGACACCGCGCTCTATCGCTTGCGAAGCAGCCTGGGCAGCGGCGTCGTCGCCGAACCACACGCTGAGTCGGCGACCTATAAAACGCGTGGCGCGTTCTTCGGCGCGCTGACCTCACCGGTGCTCGGCCAACCGTGGCTGACGGCGTCACAACCGTATTTCGTGCGTCGCAGCAACAACGGGCTGCAGATGCTGCTCGGCACCGAACTGTGGCTCGGTGCGGCACCAACGATCACCATCGGTGGCCAACCGGCAAGCATCATCACGCGCACCGTCGACAACATGGTCGTGACGATGCCCAACCAACCGGTGCCGGGATTCCAGTCGGTAACCTTCAGCAACAACGTCGGCACCACGACGATTGCCGAAGGCGTTGGGGTGCTGCCGATGATCGAACGGCGTGAGCCGTTCAATGACTCCGATCCCAACTACCTGCGCATCCACACGCTGCCCAACGACGTGGTGCTGCTGGCGCTCGGCGCGGCCTTTGGACCGGGCATCCAGATTCTCGACTTCCACTACGAGCTGCTGCTAGATCCAGGTCAAGTCGTCTTCACGGACACGTTCCTGGTGACCGACGCAACCGGACAGACGACGATTCCATTGCCGCCGTTCCCGCCGGGATTGCTGTTCGTGCAGGCATTGAACATCACCGCAGACCCGGACGACTTTCCGGGCTCGTGGACCAACGCGCTGGCGCTGTGATGCGCGCACAGTTGCGGTGGTGAGTTCTCACTGCCGCAGCTGAAAGCACTCGCGGAGGTGGCCGTCGTGCCCTCCGCGGCTGCTGACGATCGCGGCTGACGCGATCCAAACGCAGCTCGTTGCGTCAACGTCGGGGTGTCGCCTCTTCGAGCTGTGCGAGCTCGCTAGCCTCTGGGCAAACCAGCGCAGGCCGGCAACATAACGCATCGCTGCGGTCAACAACTTCGACGGACCGCTTCGCAGCTGCCGCCGTTCTACTTGATGGCTTGGCACATTGCTGACAGGCTGGGCACCGACTCAATCACGCCATCAACATGAAAGATCGGCGCAAACAGCCAACCGCCATTAGGCCTACAATGGCTTCTAAACGACCAATTCGAGCCGGATCAAGCAAGCACACGCTCTACAGAAGAGTCAGCAGCTTGCTAGCGGCGGCTGCGGACGACGCCGGATTTTGACCGGTGACTAGCTTGCCGTCCGTCACGACGAAGCACGCCCAGTCGTCGCCCTTCTCGTAGTTGCCGCCATTGGCAGTCAGCATGTCTTCAACCAGGAACGGTACGACTTTGGTCAAGCCGACAGCTTCTTCCTCGGTGTTGGTGAAGCCGGTGACCTTCCTACCGGCAACCAGCGGTTTGCCGTCGCTGCCTTTGGGTTGCTGGAACACGGCCGGTGCGTGGCAGACGGCCCCGATGGCTCGATCGCTGTGCGCGAAGGCCTCAATGAGCCGGGTACTATCGGCATCCGTGGCGAGGTCCCACAGCGGGCCGTGGCCGCCAGGGTAGAAGATGGCGTCAAAGCCATCGGCGTTGACGTCGGCCAGCACTTGGGTGTTGGCCAAATGCTTCTGTGCCGCGTCGTCGCCCTTGAAGCGCCGGGTCGCGTCAGTCTGGGCATCCTCGGCGTCGCTCATCGGGTCGAGCGGCGGCTGACCACCCTTGGGCGAGGCCAGCGTGATCTCAGCGCCCGCGTCTTTGAAGACATAGTAGGGCGCCGCAAACTCCTCGAGCCAGAAACCAGTCTTCTTGCCGGTGTCGCCGAGCTGGTCGTGCGACGTGAGGACTATCAGGATCTTCTTGCTCATATTCTCTCGCTGTTGTTTTGGGTAACTGGTGGCTTGGGTAACTGGTGGCTTGGGAAGTTAGGCGCCGTTCGTCACGAGACGTCGTGCGTAACTCGTCGCCCGGTGCAATTAGCCCTGTGCAATTAGTCATCGAGGTGCACGACACGCTTGCCGAACGCCTCGCCCCGCAAGAGGCCCACGAATGCGGCAGGCGCGCGCTCAAGCCCGGTGATCATTTCTTCGCGATACGCGACCTTGCCCGCCTCGACCCATGCCGCCATCTGGCTTTGGAACTCTGGATAGAGATGGCCGAAGTCGTCGAACACGATGAAGCCGCGCATGGTGAGATCGCCGGTCTCAAGACGCAGCGTAGTGTCATCGAGCTCGCCCAAGGGCCGCTTTGCCACCACGATTCGGCGGTTGACGGTGTCGGATTGGGTCATGGCTTGCTCACTCCGGGAGTTGTTTCGGTGCGTCAGCCGAACTGGGGTCCACTGCCGAACTGGGGTCTACTGGTTTGCCATACGCGCCGAGCGAGTAGGTCAATTCGTAGCTATGCGAGTAGACCTCGAAGATGAGCCCGAACGGATCTTCTACGTAGCACATGCGATACGGCTTCTCGCCGGGATAGTACTCACGGATCGGCATGCGCTGCTTCCCGCCGTGGGCCACGATCTTCGCCACCAGACCTTCGATGTCCGGGTCCTGAACGCAGAAGTGGAACGTGCTCGTCTTCCAGTATTCGAACTCGCCAGCTGGCTCGTTGTTCGTGAACTCAAACATCTCGACCCCGATCCGGTCGCCGGTCGACATGTGCGCGATCTTGAACGTTCCCCAACCGCTACCGAAGACATCCATGCACATCTGGCCGATCGCCGTCCCGGATTCCTCGGTGATCACGGTCGGCTCCATGATGACATACCAGCCCATGACCTCTCGGTAGAACTCGACCGCCTTCTCGACGTCGGGCACTGAGATACCTATGTGGGAAAACGTGCGCGGGTAGTTGCTCATGCGAAGTGTTTAGCGGACGAGGCAAGGATTCTCGTAGGCCAACATCGGTGGTGAAGGCAATGCAAACTGCCGGTCGGACGATCTAAACCTCAGCTCATGCTAACCCCACGACAATCCGTCAACCCACACGCTTCCAAGCGAGCGTCGGCTGGGTATGGGCCGCCTTTGTCGTCGCCCAATACGAACAGTGCCAACGTTCTTGGCGGGACGTTGCTTAGCCAAGACGAAGCCTCAAGGCTGGCCCAGCTCAAACGCGCGCACCTCTACTGATACTACTTGGGGAAGCGCTTGCGCAATTCCGCGGCGGAGAAGGCGGTGTCCCGATCCTTCAACGAGGCCCGGATGGCCGCGAAGTGCTTCGGCTTGACGGCGCTTTTCTTGTTACCCCAGGCGAAGCGCACGAACGTGGCGACATCCGCTAGTTGCGCATCGCTGATAGCCGCGTCGGTCTTCAATCCCGGCATGGCCGCAGCGGGCACATACTGCTGCCCGCCGACCTTGATCGGCCCCATCATGCCCTGCAGCAAAATCGCCGCCAGACGTGACGTCGATCCGGTCGCCCACTCAGAACCAACCAGGGGCGGCCCCAGCATCGGCAGACCCAAGCCATCCACGCCGTGGCACGCAATACAGTTCGCCAGGAACACCTGCTCACCGCGCTCGAAGGACGCGAGGTGAACTGTATCGCGCGGCGTCGGATGGGCCGCCGCCGTGGTCTTGAGGCTCAGGCAGTGGCGCAGGTAGCCGAGTAGTTTTTCGTCGCGGAAGTCCTTGCCGAGCAGCTGCTCGAATCTAGCTTCTCGACCCTCGAGACCGTGGATCGCAACTTCGCGGAAGAACTTGTGCTGCACGTTTGCCTTCAAGATCTTCGCAAGCAGCATGAGAGGTTCGTCACCAGGAAAGCGGCCGAGACTGGCGGCCAACTGCCTGAGAATCACGATCTCAGTGCGCATCGCGAGCTCGGAGAACCTCGGCAGCAGACGCGCAACATCTTCCGGTTCGGTCAACAGCTCCGACAGCCGGATTGCCATCTCGACGACCCGACGATTGGCCGACTGCAGGGCCGCATCGATGGCGGTGATGTTGACCGCAGCCAGGCCTTCCAATGTCCACAGCGCGTGAATCTGGCCGAGTGGCTGCTGCGCGTCGGCAGCGAGCACGTTCAACGCGGGCACGACCGCTTGATCCTGACGATCGATGAGCAACTGCTGCGCAGTGTCTCGCCACCAACCGTTCGGGTGCGAAAGGTCGGCGACAAGATCGGCGGGTCGCTTCTGCAACATGCGCGGTTGCGGGCCGAGCGGGTTGTCCCGATAGCGGATCCGGTAGACGCGCCCCAGCCGCGGATGGCTTGCCAGATCGCGGTGCTCGACGTGTTCGCGTAGGTAGCGAGTCAGATACGCCTTGTGCTGCACGATGCCGTGATACAGGTCGACCAAAAACAGACTGCCATCCGGTCCATTGCACAGATTGACGGGTCGAAACCGTTCGTCGGTTGACGCTAGAAACTCACGGTTCTGCAGCGCGTGCTTGCCGGAGGTCAGGCCGTGCTGCTCGGTCAAATCGAGCATGCGAACGAAGTGCGCCGACGGCTCACAGAAGAACGCCGTGCGGCGATACTTCTCAGGGAACTGATCGCCGCGGTAGACCACCGGACCGCACGCCGCCGTCACCGCCGTCAGGTAGCCGTTGTCGTCGATAGCACCCTCGCCGCCGCGATTGACTCCCGGCGTGATGCGGGCCGGGAACACCTTGTCGCGGTATGACATCATCGCCGTGTCCCCCATCTTCAGGAACGAATTGAAGTTCCGCATCAGGGTGTTGGGCAGCAGCTGATCAGCCTTCATCCCGAACCAGTTCTCGTTGTAGTAGAGCCGGCCGTAGTCGTCCTGCGATAGGCCCCATTGACCGCGATAGCTGGTGAGTTCCTTCACCCATTCACCGTCGAACTCGCGATAGCGCGCATCGGACTTCACGTTGTAGATCCAGTTGTCTAGACCGCGCAGCAGGCCGTTGGTGCGGTGCTCGACGTTCTGGTTCTGGGTGTAGTTCTCGTCGATGACCATCATCTCGCCAGCCACGTCGTTGACGTTCTCCACGTAGTAGAGTTTCTGGTGTCCACCATAGAGGATGCCCTGCTTGTAGAACGCGATCGAACGCGGCAGCACCAGTCGGTCCAGGAACACTTTGTAGTCGTCGAAGACCCCGTCTTGATTGGTGTCGGTCAGGATCGAGATGCGGCCGATGGGATCCTCTTGGTTCTTGGCATTGGCATCGAGCATGTAGGCGCGCATCTCAACGACCCACATGCGGCCATCGCCGTCAAAGCGAATGGCGACGGGGCTCTCGATCATCGGGTCACTGGCCGCGACGGAGATCTCAAAGTCCTCGTGCAGCTGGAACGAATCGAGTGCCTGAGCTGGACGAAGTGCCGGCGCCGGCGGAATCTGATCGAACGGAATGACGTAGGTGTAGCCCTTCTTTGTTGCAGGCTTCACCTGCTTGACCGACTTCACCTTCTGGGCAGGCTTCACCTGCTGCACTGGCTTGCGATCGAGGTTGAGCTGCTGAATCCAAACGTTGCGGAAGCGAACCGGGTTGTGGTGCCCCTGCAGCTTGATGGGCCGAGCATCCGGCCCTTCCTTTTTGCCAGCGCCGGTCTTGCGCGGGATCTCGAAGTCGTCATGGATCAGTTGCTGATTTTGATACGCCGTGATGCGCGCGTTCTCGATCTTCTTACCGTCCGCATAGCGTGCGGCACGAAACGCGATGTCGAAGCTCTGCCACGCACCGGCCTTCTTGCTGACCAAGCGGTCGGGCTTCTTCATGCGATAGAGACTGCCGCAGTAGCTCGCTTTGTAGTCCTTCGCCGCTACCCCGAACGAATCTAGGATCTGCAGCTCGTAGCGCTGCTGGATGTAGACGCCGGAGTTCCCCTTCGCCTCCGGGTTGGTATCTTCGCGCTCGTTGACGTTGAACTCGAGGTGCAAACGAAAGTCGCGATAGCTGTCCTTGGTGATGACGCTGTCCCACTTCGGAGACGCCGTCAGCACGCCTCGCTCGAACACCCACTTGCTTTCAGTACCGGCATCCTCGGGGATCAGCTGGGATCCCGCTAGCCCCACCAGCGGCAACGCATCCTCTGGCCGCCGAGCCAGTGCGATGTCGATGATGCCCTTGGTCGTGCCATCGCCCAGCGCTACGGCAACCGGTGTGGGCTGCGGCGACTGCGCGGCGATCGAAACTGGGCCAAGGCACACGCATGCCGCGGTGAAACAGAGCCATCCTAGACGGGTATGCACGGCGTCACATTCGCATACCCTGCCTAGTGTGTCGAGGCCTTCGGCGAGAGTCGACGCGAACGCGCTGCTTGTTAGCCGCCTTGAACTCGCGCAATCGTGCTCGTTGCTACTGCAGCGTGATCTTACTGCAGCGTGATCTTACTGCAGCGTGATCTTACTGCAGCGTGATGTTACTGCAGCGTGATGTTACTGCAGCGTGATCTCAAGGCCGTTGCTCAGCGAGAGCGGCAACGTGCGGCTAACCGAACCGACAGTCGGCGAAACGACCGAAGGATCGATGTAGCCGGCCTGCACCTGGAACCTCGCTCCGAGTAGCGCACCTGCACCGACGAGCGGCAGCGCGAACACTGCGGCACCTTCGGCCCGTTCCGTCGAACCGCCACTGGTGACCGCGATCTGCGACGCGCTGATGGTCTGGATATAGGAATTGCAACCGGTCAGACCGAACCCGTCGAGCGACAGAAAGTAGTTCGGTGTCGTGTTGAATCCAGCCCAGGCATACGCCATGGCGCTTGGCGAGGCACCGTGCAGTCGAAGCTCGAAGCCGGTGTTGCCGACCGTGGCGGACGAGTTGGCGCCGAGCACCGACAGGTTGCCGTAGCCATCCGAGCACGCTGTGCCGATGTTGGTCACGCCGGTCGGCAGCGCGTAGAGCCGAACCGGGGTTGCCTGCTGCGCGTTGCGATCAAAGCCGGAGAAGCTGAAGTGGTCGCCACTGGGGCCGAAGTTGCCGTCGACTGCGTTGCCGGCGCTAGTTAGCTCGATCAGGCCCGAGGCCGCGGGAGCATTGAAGTCGTAGGTCCACGTCCGGTCGGCGTTGCTGGTATGCGTGATGCTGGCGGGGTTGGTCACGATCATGGTCGCGCCGGGCAGCGCCGGGCTTGCGGTAAACGTACCGCTGGTCGTTTCGCAGCAAAAGCCACCATGCGTGCCAGTGCTGCCGGTGATGGTCGTGGTGATGGCGATCGTGCTGCCGCTCGCGATAGCGCGCACAGCCGAAGCCGTCGTAATCGCCACGTTGGGCGTGTCCGGATGAGGCGCCGTCAGGCTCGGCGCGGAACCCGAATGACACTGGGCGCACGATGGCATCAACGCGGAGCAGTCAGCCGGCACGGGGCCGTATCCTGAAATTGCCATACCCGACTCGACGCCGCTGGCAGACGGCAACAACGTGGGAACGGCGATCGCGCCAGAAACAGCGGCGAAGACGAGGACGGGTAGTTTCGAGAGCATAGCAGCGTGAGGCTTGGAGGATTCGGGCCACGCAGTGAGCGCGTCCCGGTAAAGCTATCTGCTGGGATTCGACAGACAAGGTGCGGCGGTCTCGCCTAGCTGCAATGGACTCACGTCGGCGTTGGCGAATGCGCGGCGATCACCTCCTTCGCGGTTGGCTTCCAGCATCCCGCGCTGCGCATTCGTCGATCGCTAGCCCGTCTGTCGCTCTTCGTAGGACTACTTGAATACGGTGTGCCAAACGGCGGCGATGCCAGGCGTAAGAGCGGAACTAGCGCTGGCACGGTCCTCGTGATCCCCAAACGCAGCACGCACCGGTTGTGTCAGTGCGTTACCTCATGCATCGACGAGACCGGCAAGCGAATCAAGGTCGAATGGATGCTCAAGGGCTGCGCTACCAGCACCACCGCGCCCTTGCTAGGCAGCACATGTTTGATGACCATTGCAGAAATCCCACGGAGGCTCGCGTTGGCAATGCCGGCGCTGAGCTGCACGGCCATCGTCCAAGGTCTCGGCCCGTGAACTCGGCCGCCTTTTCAGTCACTGCGAGGTCGCGACGATCACCGCCCAGTGCCGCGGTCAGCACGCGAGCGCCTACTCGCGCCTGAGCTACCAGTTCCTACGATACGAAGATGCGTCCGGCGACACCGGTAGGTAAAATGATTGCTATGTCGACCAACGATTACCGCGACGAAGATCCGAAAGACCTAGACGACCTCGATGCACCGCCCCCCAAGAAGCGGTCCGGCTGCTGGTTCTGGGGCTGCGCCATCTCGGCCGTGCTGGCCGTGATACTTGGCATCGGCGGTTACTTCTTGGTCACCAACCTGCTCGGCATGTTCACCGACATGATGGTCGACTACTCGGAGACAGAGCCGATGCCGATCAAGCCGTCGACGATGTCACTCGATGACTATGATGCCCTGACCACTCGAATCGAAGTGTTCGACAAGGCCTCCAAGGCCGATGAGCAGCCCGACCCGCTCGTGCTAAGTAGCCAGGACATCAATGCTCTGATCGCCAATCACCCGGGCTGGCTGGTACTGCGCAACCGCGCCCATGTGGAGCTTGAGGGTGACCGCATCAAGGCTGAGGTTTCCTTCCCGCTCGACTACTTCGCGGAACTGCCGATGATCGATGTCGAGCGCCTGAAGGGACGCTTCCTCAACGCGACAGGCGAGGTCAGCCTGAGCCTGCGCGACGGCGAGATCTCGCTGCGCGTCCACGAACTCGACTTCCATGGTAAGCAACTACCGGTCGCGTTCATGGCATCGCTGCGCGATGGCAACGCGCTGAAAAACAACCAGAACCACCCGGAGATCGACAAGGTGCGTGAGCGTACCAATACGTTCTGGATCGAAGATGGCCTGTTGAAGATCGAGGCGCGCAAGCCTCGCTGACCAACAGCGCCGGCACCTCGCAGCCAAGGTCGAGCGCGACCGGTCGACTCACGCGGTCGAAATCGCCAGCAACACATTGCTCAGCAACACATTGCTCAGCAACGAACTCGAAGCGATCCATTCGATGCTAAACAGGCTCGACTGAACGTTCCGGATACTGCTGGATCAGACTGGGCCGACCGAGACTCAGGGCTAAGATGCGCGCCATGATCGAGGTTCACGATTGAGCGCGGGCGGCGGCAATTCGCTGAAGGCCATTCTGTATGCCTTCTTCGCCAACCTCGGCATTGCCGCGGCGAAGTTCGCAGCGGCAATCTTCACGGGCTCGAGCTCGATGCTAGCGGAGGCAATCCACTCCACCGCGGACTCGGGCAACCAACTGCTGCTGCTTCTCGGCCTCAACTACGCGAAGAAACCACCGACCGAAGAGCATCCTCTCGGGCACGGCAAGGCGACGTTCTTCTGGAGCTTCATTGTTGCGATCGTGCTCTTCAGCCTGGGGGGCGTCTTCTCGCTCTACGAGGGCTACCACAAGCTCGGCCACGAAGGTCCGGTCGAGAGCGTCTGGGTCGCGCTACTGGTGCTCGGCATGGCGATTGTGCTGGAGTCACTCAGTCTCCACGGCGCGCTGCGCGAAATCAACCCGTTGCGTGCCGAACGGTCGCTGCGTAGATGGCTGAAGGAGTCCCGCAACGCAGAGCTCGTTGTCGTCTTCGGCGAAGACGTAGGCGCGCTCATCGGGCTGGTCGTCGCGTTCGTCTTCCTCTGCATCGCTGCCGTGACCGGCGACTCCGCCTACGATGCGTATGGCTCGATGGCGATCGGCGCGATCCTGATCGTGATCGCCGTCTGGCTCGGAAACCGCATCCACACGCTACTATTGGGGCGCAGCGCGGATCCCGGACTACAAGCGGCGATCCACGAACTGATCGCGGCCGACGACGACATCGTCGATCTCTTCAACGTCATCACCATGCAGATGGGACCCGACGTCATGCTCGCGGCAAAGATCCGCATGCGCAGCGAGCTGCGGATCGGTGACGCCTGCGAATCGATCAATCGGCTCGAGGCCGAGCTCAAGCAGAGGTTTCCAGAGATCCGCTGGAGCTTCATCGAACCGGACATCGCGGACTAACTGCGCGCCGCGTAAAACGCTGAAATCAACGCGCCCGGCCAGCGTTGCTCATGCTTCATGAGAGACCTCCCCAAGCCCACGGATGACACGCCGTCGAGGCTAGATCTGCTGGCCGCGTTCGAACGCCTCGACGCTGACAGCACGCGACGTTGGGGCACGATGTCACCAGCCCAGATGGCCCGGCACTGCCGACTGTTTTGCGAACTGTGCCTCGGTCAAGTGCCGGTCACCGCGCCAATCCGCTGGCTCGCGCGCCTACTCGGCCCATGGTTCCTGCGCCGCATGCTCGCCAAGTCGCCAACTGAGGCGCCGAAGAACCTGACGACCCTGTCACCGCTGCGCCACAGAACCTTCACCGTCCCTGCTAGCGCTTGCCGTCACCGCCGACGTGCGTCGCGCGGAAGCGTTTGCCCTTGATGCGCCCCCTGTTCAGGCTGGCAACCGCAGCACGGATCACGCGCCGCGACACCGCGACATAGGACAGCAGTTCCTGGATCTCGATCTTGCCGATATCCGCGCCGCGCAGGCCACCCGCCTCGCCGGTAAGGGCACCGAGAATGTCACCCTTGCGGACCTTGTCCTTGCGACCGCCAGAGATCAGGATCGTCTCCATGCGCGGCTCGCCTGCGATCGCCTTCAGCAGGACCGGTAGCGAGCGGCGGCTGATGGACTCGTTCGACAGAACCTCGATCGAGTTGCCGGTCAATTCCTCGATGGCTTTGATACGTGAATCAGGGTCGCTCGTCGTGATCGAGATGGCTACGCCCTTCTTGCCGGCGCGACCGGTGCGGCCGATCCGGTGCACGTAGATCTCGGGCTGCGCCGGCATCTCGAAGTTGATCACAAGATCCAGATCTTCAACATCCAGCCCGCGGCCAGCGACATCCGTCGCGATCAAAACGCGAACGCTCTGGTTGCGGAAACGCGCGAGCACCTGATCACGATGGAACTGTTCAAGATCTCCATCGAGACGATCCACACTCACACCTGCGGCATCCATCGTGTTCGTGATCTGCGCGACGACAGACTTCAGGTTGCAGAACACGATGGCGGACTCGTGCGGGTACGTCGCGAGCAGCCAGCAGAGCGCTTCAAGTTTGTGTTCGCGATCGACGCAGAGTTGCAGCTGGCGGATGTCGAGTACCGACTCCGCGGGGGTCTCGATCGTGACCCGCAGCGCATCGCGCTGGAACAACCGGATCATCTCCTCGATGGCGAACGGGAAGGTGGCCGAGAACAGCGCGGTCTGCCGGGACTTCGGCAGCTGGCGAACGATCTCCCCCACCTCGTCACCAAAGCCCATGTCGAGCATGCGATCCGCTTCATCTAACACCAGGGTCTTCATTGACGACGGATCCAGCGACCCGCGGCTCAGCTGGTCCAACACTCGACCCGGCGTGCCGATCACGATGTGCACGCCGCGCTCGAGGGCTTCTCTTTGTGGCTGGCCGGGCTGGCCGCCGACAAGTTCGAGCACCTTGAGACCGTTGTGGGAACGACCAAGCGTGCGCACCTCGCGCGCGACCTGAGCGGTCAACTCACGAGTCGGACACAGCACGAGGGCTTGCACGGCACGATTGTCGAGGTCCACGCGCTGCAGGATGGGCAGAGCAAAGGCAGCGGTCTTGCCACTGCCCGTCTGCGACTGGCCGACGACATCCCGACCAGCAAGCAAGGCGGGGATGGTCGCAGCCTGAATCGCAGTGGGCTGCGCGTAGCCAAGCTCTCCGACCACGGCAATCAAGGCGTCCGAGAGCGAGAGCGATTCAAATGAGGGTTGCACGCGCCGGACTGTCGACCATGCGTGACGACGGCACAACATTCATCCATGTTCGACTTGCACTACGTCGACATAGAATCGGTGAACCTTGCCAACCTCCGGCTCCGTGCAAACGGGCTTGGCTGACTTTGCAGGCACAGCGAACTTGGACTCGGATCCGCAAACTACTTGCGGCGAGTTGCGTCGAGCACCAGCGCCCGCAGCGTCGACCGCTAGCGGCAGACGATTGCGCGGAACCCCGGTGACATGGATAAATCTTGCGGGGCAGCCACATCGAGGATCAGGGCCTGGCTGACAAGTTCTAGGCCGACGTTCATCCATTGACCTGCGAGACTGTAGCGACCGGCAATGTCCGGGAACGTGTGTAGATTCCGCCGGCGGCTTCGCAATGTCGTCCGGATTCCGTGCCGAGCTGACTCTGTAACGCCCCAACCTTCTGTCAATACGACTTAGGCCAGACCCTCCGACACTAGGTCTTCTGCCGCCGACTTGCAGATCGGCATCGCGGCAGATCGCTTGGCAGAAGCGAACGGCGCCAATGCTCTGGCTAACCAACCGGAACAGACCGCGAATCATCGGTGATCGACAAGTAGCCCGTCGCTACTTCGCGCCCGAATCGCCTCGGCCGAGTTTGCGTATAGGGCGCGCGAGCGACAGTAGCTGCCACTAGGATTCCGAACTATGGCAGGCGGCACCGCAGGAACACTCTGGATCAAGATCATGGTCGCTGGCGGCATCGCCATCGGCACGGCCATGGGCCTCGAACATGCCGAGGCAGGGCCTGGCTGGTTGTCTGCTTCGTTGCTGGCACTTGGCGGGCTCGCCGTCGTGTTCGGCTCGTGCGAGGCGATGATCAAGTGTGTCGAAGGAGTCGCGGCGCGGCTGCGACTGAACAAGTTCGTCGCCGGGACGATGGCCGGGCTAGCCTCGAACGTTCCCGAACTGGTGATGCTGGGATTCGTCATCGCCAAGGAGCCCCGGGTTGGCTTCATCGTCGTTGCGTTCACGCTGCACGTTGGAGCGCTGACGTTCGGTGTCTACAGCGGTTTGTTGCCGCGCGACAAGACCGGACACGCCAAGTTGCCGGAGCCACTCGTCAAGCTCTCGACCGACCTCTACGCCGGCGCCGCCGGAGTCTTCATGTCGATGGGACTCTTGATGGTGCTGATGTTTTTGTTCAGCGAGGGCTCTGATCGCAAAGCCGCGCTGACCTCGATGGACCTCTACGTCATCGGCGGCGCACTGCTAACTGTGCAAGCCGTAGCGATTACTCGGCTCGTCAAGCGCTTCTCGGGCAACAGTGCCAGTGATGATAACAGTGCCAGTGACGGCGACAGCAAAGACAACGCCGCCGTGGATTCAGCCGTCGCCGTGGATCAACAGGATGCGCCGAATGCACCAGTGGAGCACGGCGCCGCACCCTCGATGGGAAACATTGTCGGCTATGGCGTGCTAGGCATCGTAACCGCGGTGATCGGCGGCCACGCAGTCGGAGACTTCGCGGACATCCTGGTCGGCTCACTGACGGCAGCGGGCTACTCAGAAATGATCGGTGCGCTGATCCTCAGCGTCTTCGCGACTGCCGGCGCCACCGCGATGATTGCGACCGCACACGCCAAGGGCATGTATGACATCGCGCTGGCGAACGTGTCCGGTGCCGTGACGCAGGTGCCGTTCGTCGTTCTGCCACTGGTGCTGATATTGATTGGCATCTTCGCGCAAACCGGGATCACCCCGCAGCCGTCTGAACTGGCGCTGCCCATCGACCTTGAGACCACTTCGGTCATCATCCTGGCGTTCCCTCCCATGCTGATCCTGTGGAAGGCGATCCAGGACGATGGCTTCGTGAACTGGGTCGAGACGGTCACGATGGTGGCGATCTTCGGCCTAGTAATCTACTTCCTTGCAGCGCACGGCTGACACCATTCGCGGCGTGCTTGGAGAGGCCGCGCTATTCCAAAAGCCGATCGCGAATCTCCGGTTGCAGCTTCGTCAGGCGCTACAGAATGAATGATCGCTATCGCACTGGCTAGTTGCGAGAACCGCTGGGCAACGCGTCACCAAGCACCAGCAGACTCGCGCAGACCTACCGCTGCAGCAGCACCTGTGTGCCATCCTTGCCGGCAGTGACAAGATCAGTTTTGCCATCGCCATTCATATCCGCGGCCCTGATCTGCAGTCCGGTGCCCACGCCCGCGGCAATCAGGCGCCGAGTGAAGCGCTTCGCTCTATCGTCCCAGCAATAGCAATACATCGCAGGCGGTTCGGCGGCCCCCGGATCGCCGCCCGAGTGGGCGCGCACTCTCTTGCCAGTGATCAAATCACTGTGACCGTCACCGGTCAGGTCCGCCCAGATCATGGCGTGCGCCTGCGACCATGTGTTGTCGATCAGGTGGCGCTGCCACTGCGTCTTGCCGCCTGCCGGCTCAAGCTGTTCGTAGTAGTGCAGGCCGTAGCCGTGCCCATTCCCCCACAGCATGTCGTTACGCCCGTCGCCATTGAGGTCGACGACGAGAATCGGGCACGATGCATTTGGCAACACGAAGTCCTTGCGCAACTGGAAGAGCCCAGGCTTCGCGGGTCGTTCGTACCAGCCACCGCCAAACACGACGTCCTCGCGTCCGTCACCGTTGAGATCGCCAAAGCCTTGCCCGTGTCCGTTGCCCTTGATCGCAAGGAACACGCGCGTCGCCGTTGGTAGGACGCCACCGTGCTTGCCAAGCTTCCAGTACGACATGGGGTTGCCCGCGTTCCAGCTGTTGACCATGAACTCAGGAATCCCGTCGCCGTCCATGTCACGCAACCAAGCAGCTTCGTTCGCACCCTGGCCGGTGTCCACCAATAGCTGTCGCGGCCAGAGCCTGCCGAACTCCAACCCCTGCTGGCCGGGGTTTTGGTGCCAATACAACTTCGATTCCATGAACGGGATCGACAGCACGTCGAGCCATCCGTCGCCGTCGACGTCATACAGAAACTCGCCATTGGACGCGGAGTAGTCCTTGCCGAACTCGGCAATCGTGCGCAGCGGTCGTGGCGTGAAGGCCGGACCGGCAAACCACAGCCGTCCAGCCACGACATCCAAGACGCCGTCCTTGTTGACATCACCGACGTCGCAGCCCTCGTTGGTGTCGATGGCCAGGAGCTTCACTTCGAAAGCCAGCGGCTCGCCGACGTCCGTGATGGTGTCTGGAATGGCCTGCGGCATGGCGCTCGCGGCGATCATCAAGGTGCACAGCATGGCGATGAGTCTATCGCGGTGATCGCTGAGAGATGGGCGGTGCAGATCGCATGCCGACAAAACAATCGACGCCGCGAGCACAGTCGCCTGCAAGTTCAGAATCGCGGCCTAGCGGGCGCCAACCGAGGGTGGCGCGATCATGCCGCCAGAAATTGTGAGATGGCATGTCGGTCGCCAGCGCTGCATTAGGAATTAGGGGCAGACAGGGCCTGATTCGACGAGGACACACACCCTGCAGGCCAACTTCACCCTTGGTAATCACGGGTCGGCGTCGCCGCCCCCACGGAGTAGACAAATGATGAACTTCCCCGGTAGAGCAGCTCTTTCCACAGTTCTTGCAGCAGCGTTCCTGTGTTTCGCAGCAGCCCCAGCCACCGCCCAGGTCACGCAGTTGGCTCGCGGTTTCGGCTCCTACGTTGGCCAGAACCAGGAGAACAAGGTGATCTCGTTCAGGGCCCACGAGCACGCCACCGGCGATGTGTACGGCAGCTGCCTAATGTTCGAGCCGAGTAGCCATGGGTTTGTTCGGATCCAGGTAACGTCGAGCGCGATGCTCGGCGACACGCTCTTCCTGGCGGGACCGATCACTCATGCGATCAACTCGCCACCCTTCATCGTGGTCGGTGCCACCGCCATGTTCGGCGTCACCGACAACGGCGGCTGGGGTTCACAGCTCGACGAGTTCGTCGGCCCGGCCTTCCCGCCAGCCAGTTTGGGCAACCTCACCGCGCAACAAATCCTCGGCATCATCGGCTCACCGCCGCCGCAGGCATTCCAGCCGCTGCAGTTCGGCAACATCCGCATTTTCTAGCGCAAGAAGACCGTCGACGCCTGATGACCGCACGCAATCCGCGAGGCAGATTCGAGCAGCCGTGCGCTTGCTCGCGGCCTATACCATGCTTGGATTTGGTTGCGAGACAGATGCTCGCTTGCCTCGTGATTGCACGTATGTGCTCGGCATTTGCTATCTAAATGGAGATGGCGTGCCCGAGGACCCTGAGTTCGGCATCCACTTGTTGCGCAAGGCGGCGACCAAGGGCCACGCAGGTGCTGCAAGCGATCTTGAGACGCTGAATGCGTAGCGCGTCATTCTGTCCACGGAGACCACAGCGCTCGGTCGCGGCGTCACGCCGAACGACAGGTGTTTGCGTGCGAGCAGGTCCGGCGTCGCCAACAGCGTACAGCGAATAGCCGCAGAACTCCGCCCGCAGCTTTTGGCCGGACCCGACCAACACGAGCGGCCTCACCTGCAACCCACCAAACAACTTCGACCTTTCGGCCAAGCGCGCCCATTCTCCCAGCCACAGCACGTAGGCGGAGCACCTGAAGCGGACAGGCATCGGGTATCGTGTGGCCGTCGCCCTGACCAAAACTCGCATGACAAGCTCTCGCACCGTGTCGTTGTTCGCCGTCCTGTTGTTGCCAGCCATGTTGTTGGCGCAGAAGCCAGGCACCGAAGAGCGCACGCTCAAGGTTGATGGCACCGAACGCGAGTATCTGCTTCACATTCCGCGTGGCTTCAAGAAGAGCGAGAAGAAGCGCGCGCCGCTGGTCATCATGCTGCACGGCCGCACCAGCAACGGCAAGCAAGCCGCGAGCAGCTACTACGGATGGACCAAGCTCGCTGACAAGGAATGCTTCGTCGCGGTGTTCCCAACGGCGCTGGGCACGCCGACCAGTTGGCAGGCAGCGTTTCGTGGCAAGCCAACGGTCGACACAAAGTTCTTGGCGGAGCTGATTGATGCGGTCGTCGCAGAACTGTTGCTCGACAAGGATCGAGTGTTCATGACTGGCCACAGCAGTGGTGGCTTCATGAGCTACTCCTTCGCGGCGATGCATGCCGACAAAGTTGCAGCCATTGGCCCGGTTGCCGGACTCAACATCAGTCGGGACAAGCCGAAGTTGCCGGTGTCGGTGATCTCATTCCATGGCATTGCGGACGACGTCGTTGCCTACGACAAAGAACACGGCAAGAACGCGAAGTACAGTGGCATGCCTTCGGCCATCGAGTCGGCAGCGGCATTTGCCAAGCACAACGAGTGCGCTGCCAAGCCCGAGCGAACCGAACTCCACAAGGGCAAGGTGCTGCTCGACACGTGGGCGGATGGTGCGTCAGCGACGCGAGTCGAACTCTATAGCATCAAGGACTGGAAGCATGGCTGGCCGACGGGCAGGGCCAAGGTCTCAGCGACCAAGCTGATCTGGACGTTCTTCGAACAGCACGCGCGAGCTGTGGCTGGTCAGAAGAGCGACAAGGCCAAAGGTAAGAAGGGGCGTAAACGCGGCAAGCAGAACAAGAGTTCGAAGTAGCTGTCGCGCTGCAAGAGCTGTTCGTTCGACCTACTTGCCCACGAGGTCGATCGGGACCGGCGTGGCAGCGATGGCGATGGCTTCGAAGACTGGCTGATTGGCGGCTTTGTTAGGGGGACTTGTTTGGCGGCCTTGTTTGGGAGCCTTGTTTGGCGTGATCACGACGGCCACTCACCTCCCCACCCTGGCATCACCAATGCACCGCACCGTCACATGCACGGCCCGACCCAATCTTGCCGGCAGCCACGCGACCAGCAACTCCCTCACGGCCCATGAATCCGCGCTGTGCGGCGGCTAAGCTGCTCGTGTGGAACTAGAACAGCTGCAGATCGCGATCGAACCCGCTCCGCTGCCGCCGCGCGTTGCCACCTACCTGGCGAGCGCCAAAGCCCGCATCGACCGTTGGTTCGCGCAACCGGAACACCAGACCGGCATCGGCTTCATTCCTAGTGACTACGAACAGGTCTGGCAGGCGCTCGCCGCGATCAAGCGCGAGCACCCGGACGCACGCCGTCTGCTCGAATGGGGCAGCGGCTACGGCGTCATAGTCGGGTTCGGTGCCCTGCTCGGCTTAGAGGCTCACGGCATTGAGATCGAGGGCGACCTTGTCACCAGTGCGAACGAGCTGCTAGCCGAACACGACCTGAGCGCGACCACCGTGCAGGGCAGCTTCGTGCCAACGGACTTCATCGACGAGGGCCTAGACGACCTCGAGACCCGCACCGTGCTCGGCCAGCCCGATGCCTACGACAACCTCGGCCGCGACCTCGACGACTTCGACCTAGTGTTCGCATACCCGTGGCCGACCGAAGAAGAGCTCTACCGCGAGATCTTCCGTCGCGGCGCCGACTACGGCGCAATCCTACTAACCTGGTCGCGCCAAGAGGGCATACGAGCCTATCGCAAGGTAGCCAGAGCCAAGTAGCCACGATCAGTCGGTACGGTGCCTGTCGGTACGGTGCCTGGACAAGAAACAACATCTTCGACCCGCGACGGTGACAAGAAACCGCAACCTCATTTGGAGCAGCTGCGCCGCGCGGTTCCAGGCGAACGTTCTCGGAGTTTGCTGTCACTGGGCGATGGCGAAGATGTTGTTTCTTGTCCTGGCACCGTACTAACATTGTCCGGGGCGCAACAACGCAGCCGACGTGTCGTCGCGGCAAATTAGATCTGGGTGGCGAAGCGGAGCAGGAAGTTGTTGTTGGGCATGGGTCGAACTGTGGGCGTCAGAAGCTGGCGGGCCAGTGCCCGCTCGGTCAAGTCGGACAGTTGACGCACGCCAAAGCGAGGGTCGCTGGCTCGCAGTTCTGCGTCGAACTGAACGTTGCTCTCGATGCGGTCGACGTCGGGTAAGAAGAACGGGCCGTAGACGATCAAGGAGCCACCGGGGCGCAGATGACGCGCCGCAGAAGCGAACAAGGCTTCGGCCGTCTCGATCGGTGAGATGTGCAGAACGTTGCTCGCGAAGACGACGTCGAGGCACCGGCCTTCGAGGGGCCAGGAGTCTTGGAGGTCGAGATGCGCGGGCTCCCGCAGGTTGGCCAAACGCGCCTGAGACGCCCAAGCGCGGAGCGAGGTCAATGCTTCGGGATCGCGGTCCGTCGGCCACCAGCTCCAGCCTGGCAAGCGCTCGGCGGCCAGCACGGCGTGTTCGCCCGTGCCGGCAGCGACTTCGAGTAGATCGCCCGTAGGCGAGAGTTCCTCGGCCAGGGCATCGACGATGTCTTGTCGGTTACGACCGGCGGAAGGCGAATACTTCCGGCCGTCGGCTTCGTGGTTCAGATCTTCGAGGCGAACGGGTGGACGGGGGTCGTCGGCGGCGGAGCTCATCTGGACGGGAAGACTAACAGGCGCAGCCGCTCGGCCAACTTCCCCTTGTCGGTACGGTGCCTGGACAAGAAACAACATCTTCGACCCGCGACGGTGACAAGAAACCGCAACCTCATTTGGAGCCGCTGCGCCGCGCGGTTTCTAGGCGAACGTTCTCAAATATTGTTGTCACCGGGAGACGGCGAAGATGTTGTTTCTTGTCCAGGCACCGTACTGACATTCACGATCGGGTAGCGTTGCAGGTGACTGCTGGTGCGCGGTGGGGTGCAATCGTGAAGGACTTGACGCGGTCGCTCTTCAACGTGACCAAATCACTGGAGGCAGCGTCATTGGAAGAAGTATGAATAAGCCCAAACACGCGGATCGCCTGTGGCGATGGTTTTCGATTGCTGTTGCAGTGATGCTCGCGGTGGGATCACTGGAAATCCGGGCTCAGACCGTCGAGGCGCGCGACACGGTCGAGTTGCAGAACGGCAAAACGCTGCGCGGTCGCATCATCCGCACGGATGGCAAGGAACTGATTCTGAGGGTTGGCTCCCGCGACCGAACGATTGCGCGTGAGAAGATTCGTTCGTTCAACAGTGTCGCGATTCACCATCGGGAGATCATGACCGTCTTTCGTAATACGGCGTTCGAAGATGTTGGAGCGCTGTTGACGATTGCTACCTATGCCGACTCAGTCGGGTTGCCGCACGAGAGCCGTGTAATGCGCTGGTATGCTGCCTTGCAACGACCGAAAGACGACGCCATCCACACGGCGCTCGGCAACAAGAAGCGCAAGGGCGGACACCACGTAAAGATCGACGGTCGTTGGGTGCCGTTTAATGAAGCCGACGAACTGGGCACAGATTTCGACGATGCCTGGCGATTGCGATCAGAGCATTTCTCGATCCAATGTGCCGCCGGCTTGCGAGTCGGACTCGACTCGTTGATGGAACTCGAGCATCTGTATTGGGCCATGCACGATCTGTTTGGCGCCGAGCTCTCCTTGCAAGAACTCGTCGAACCGATCCAAGTTCGGCTCTACCGCCAGCGCGATCAGATGCCGAACCTCAGCAACACCGCCGGCGCCTACTTCTTGCCGTCTGAGCCGGCGCTATACACGTGCGTCGAAGGCGGCCGACCCTATGCGCTGATGCACGAAGGAACACATGCACTGCTGCACTTCTTCTTTGTGCGCGCGGCGAAGAGTCGCGGCACACTTCCGGCATGGCTCGACGAAGGCTGGGCTGAGTATATGCAAGGCAGGATTACGACCCGCGCTCGGGGCAAGCCGACCACGCTCACCGCAAGCGTCAACGCAGGCCACTTTGCGGAGCTCGCTCGCGCCCAGAGCAGCAAGGATCTCTACGGGCTGCACCGGATGCTGAACTTCAAGAGCAGCGACTTCCAGGCTTCGTCAAAGCAAGCCATCAAGTATGCGCAGTCTTGGGCGTTGTTCCGCTACTTGATGGAGCACGATGACGCCGAGGTTCGCGCGCTGTTCTTCGACTTCTTGCGCAATGCTGCGAATGGCAAAGGGCAGGCATCGACGTTCCGCAAGATGTTCAGCAAACGTGACAAACAGATCGAACGGGATGCCTGGCGACGCTAGCTAGCTCGACGACACTGGTTGCTGTGCGCACCATCAACACGGTCGATGCGACCCGGTCGATAAAGCATTGACGACAGCGGTCCGCAATGCGTAACCCGCGGATCTCAGACGACCGCCAGCTGGCACGGACCGTTCCGGCGACCGGTTGGCAACCTCGGCCAACCCCACGCGCCGAAGCGCCGAAGCGCCGCTCCCGGATCATGAGAAAGTCTGATCCCAAACAGCCTCGCCACCGTTGCTACCGCAGCCTTACGTTGCCAGACGTTGATCCCTACCACTATGCCGCATTCGCATTGCCGAGCGTTCACCAGGTTCCTGCTCTCATTCTGCCTTGCCACAGCCGCAATGGCGCAAGCAACGACCCCGGGCTTCGCCGAGCGGTTCGCGCTGGCCGCCGACCGGACCGCGCTGCTCAACGAACTCACCCCAGGCAGCGCGGAACGCTATTACTACGGTTGCCTCGAGCGGCAGCATGCCCGTGACTTCGACACGGTGCCGCCGATACTGGCTACTTGGATCCGTGGTCACGGCCGTAACGCGCGGGTGATCGAGATCGAGAATCGGCAAGCACTGCTTACCGCCGAACGTGATCCAGCCAAGACCTTGGCCTGGCTGCGGCAACAAACCGGCGTCGAACTCGACGCCAGGCGCCGCACGGCGGACGGTGGACTCGACCTGCCCTCGGTGCTCGACCAGCAACTTCTGTCGCCTGCCGTGCTCGATCAACGCGCGCTGCAAACCTACCCGAACTCACTCGACGGCTTCCGCAACGCGGCACTGGAGCGGTTGGCAACTAGCCAGCTAGATCAGGATCAGGTGTTGGCGCTGCTAAAGCGACTTGAGCGCCCCGACCTACCCAGCTTGCCGGCACTGGTCGAACGTGGCCTACAGAACCCCGCGAGCGGCGGTTTCGGCTCACTGCCCATTCACGGCATGCTGCTGATCGAACAGCTCGAACAACTCGTGCAGCTGCGGCCGACGTTGCTCGGCGACCCCAAGCTCGTCGACAACTGGCTGCGACGACTGCGACCCAACGCAGATGTCGATTGGCAGCATGACGCAGTGGCCCGCCTCAGCTACCTAGAGCGCTTGCAGAACTTCGTCGACCGACTGCCGATGGCGCACCGTTCGCTGAAGGCGCACGTAATCTACCACCGACTTCAACATGACCTCGCGGCCGGCACCCTAGAGCGGCGCCGACTGCTTACCTACCTGCAGCTGCCGCGGACCGGCAAGCTGGTCGAACCCGAGCATCGCCGCAACCACGACGGTGTCGGCACAGTCAATCTCGGCGACCGCTTCCCGACCGGCTTCGACGCGGTCGGCGACGACACGGAGCTGCTGACCTCTTGCCTG
>JBNMNW010000059.1:0-23568 GCA_051278165.1 Planctomycetota bacterium
AGCAAGAGCTTATGAAGCATGGAAAAATCCTATTCAGGGGAGAACATCAGAGTTTGGGTATCGACGAGATTCGAACACCAAGTGCTTATGTTATGTCATTGGCGGGGCGAGCGGACAGACTCTTCTCGCCCCCACATCGTCGCAATTACATGCGGTCAGCCGATATCTTCTCCAGCATGGGTGTGTCGGGTGGACCAGGGAGATCGCTCTCCCCGGCCTCCCACAGATCCGGACTTGCGGGACGTTGCGCTTCCGGCTCCTCTAATCACGGGCTCGCTGCGGGACGATAAGTCGAATGAACAACGCGAGCCGACGGCAGAGGATACCGCTCGATAAGCTGATTCCACCACCCCCACGTCTTGCGTGCCTTGTTCGACCGCCAGCGCTTCCATTTGCGCCAGATCTGCAGCACCGCGTAGCGGCAGGCAGCCAGCGACCGCGCGTTCCCGGTGATCCCGTAGTACGCACAGTGCCCGCGAATCTGCCGACCCAGCGCTGCATGCTGCACCGCGATCGGATCGTGGCGATGACCACGACACCACTGAGACGTCGCGCACAGAGCACGGCGAAGCCGTGCCTTCATGGTACCACCGTATAACGCACGACTATCGTAGGCACCGTCGCCAATGACCGAGCGGACCTTGCCTGGCACGCCTCCCACAAGATCCACGCCCACGTTGCCGTCATCTACGTTCGCGTCTGTCAGCACTTGGCCGACGATCACGCCATCCCCGTCGACACCGAGGTGAAGTTTCTTCCAGCCACGAACGCCCGTTCCGCCGTGCTTGACGGCAGCCCACTCGCCTTCACCGAAGATGGCGAGACCGCTGCTGTCGATGACTAGATCAATGCGACCAGATTTCTTCGGCACACGTAGCGACACCTTCAGATGCTTGCCCCGTCGCGAGAGCGTCGTGTGATCCGGGACGTCGAGCACGAGACCCATCAGATCGAATAGCGAACGCAGGAAGCCCTCGGCTTGGCGCAGTGGCAACTGGAACAGGATGCGCAAAGTCAGCACCGTCTGGATAGCCAGGTCGGAGTATTTGCGCTGCCCTCCGCGACGCCGCGAGGACTTGACATTCCATTGAGCCATCAAGTCCGGCGACAGCCAGACTGTGAGATTGCCACGCTCGACCAACGACCGGTCGTTCCCAGCCCAGTTGCCGACTCGATACTTCGTTTTGCACTTCGGATGGGCTCGGGACTTACTGCTCGGCATGGCTTGGCTACGGGGTCGGGGAAACCCCATATCCGCAGCCTGCCTGAGCGACCCTGCGATCCATGCACCAACGCCCCGCCGACCCTCAGTTGACGTCGAGAGTCAGCTCGATGCCGTTCGAGGAGGTGACGCCGAGCAGGTTGGGGACGATGCCCGGGGCGTACGCGCCACCCTGGACGATGACGGTCAGGCCCGCGAGGGTCGCCGTGTTCGGGATCACGAGTGCTTCGGTTATCGACGAGCCCGGCGCGAGGGCAAGCGACACGGAGTCGTGCGAGCAGTACTGAAAGCAGCCAGCCATGCCTATCGCGGTGAGGTCGATGCCCGGATCGAACTTGGTCAGGCCGTAGATCACCGTGGCGATCGGGGCGCCGGCGGGGATGTTGTCGACCGTTAGGTTGACAGTCGTGCCAAGGATCGGGCGGGTGTCGCAGTCGATCGCCAGCCCCGTCGAGCCATCACCCGTGATAAAGCCGGTCAGGGCCGACCAGTCAACCTGCGGCGTGAGCGGCTCGCCGTTGCCGGCGCTGAAGCCGACGATGGCGTCGTTGCTGCTGCCGGCATTGGCGAGTTGCTGCCCATACGCGAACGTGACCTGGCCGCTCGGCAACAGCTCCAGTTGCACGTCGCAGATGCCGCCGGTCGTGGCTGGCCAGTTGGGCACGCTGGCCCAGGTGATGCGGACGCCGCCGTTGGGACTGGGGCTTTCATACCAGAGGTTGCCGCCGGCCGCAGGGTCGAGGTCGGTGTTGAACGGCGACACGACGGGCAGCGCCGCTCCGGTCACTCCCTGGAACGGGTCGGTGCTGCCGTAGTTGGATCCGTTGGTCGCGTAGGAGCCATCGGTCGTGCTGCCGAGATAGATCTTGCCGTTGCTGTTGACGGTGATGGCGGTCGCCGTGCCACCGCCCGGGGACGGAAAGCCGGACGGGAAGATGGCGGTCGGTAACTGCAGGACGATCGAAGCATCATCCCAACTCGCCGTGGTACTCGAGGTGTATGGCAGGGTCGCCAGGTCGATGCCGTTGGCAGCAGGGGTGACACCGTCGTATGTCAGATCGAGAGGGTTAAAGGTGTAGTTGCCGCCGGCCGCGGTGGGCGTGTAGAGCAACGCCTGCTGTGAGTTGATCAGATCGATCGGCGTGGTGTTGCCCGGGATCTGCTCGTAGACCATGCGCTGCGAGTCATAGCAGCCGGCGCCAAAAGGCGTCTTTGAGGCGAAACCTGTCAGCTGCGGTCTCACGATGTAAAGCCCGGTCGACCGATCCGAGATCAGGACGTTCCCCGACGGCAGGAATGGGTAGCAGCCCCACGCGCCGTTGAAGCCCCCCGAGGGGCCGGGCCAGGTGTCGTAAGATGCAACCTCGACCGGGTTCTGTGGATTGCTGATGTCGAGGAGCCGGTAGCCCTCGGTGTACCAACTGACGTGGCAGTGGTCGCCGATGATGAAGACGTTGTGCGGGATAGAGGCGGTGTTCGGCGTGAATTGGCCAAGCGGCTGCGGGCTCGACTTGTTGGTGATGTCCCAGAATTTGACGACGCCGCCCGTGGTCTCGTCAGCCGTCGCGCACACGGTGCCGGCTGCGTTGGGCCAGGCGCTGTGGGTCAAGTTGTTTGGCGTCGGCGTGTTGCTAAGCGTGGTCGGCGGGAACGTACTGACGTCCCATATTCGCAGGGTGCCGCTGGTGATCGCCGAGGCGTAGCCGTAGCCGTTCTCGACGTGGAGGTCATGGAGGTAGTGGGTGATGCCGGCGGGTGCGGCGTAGCCGAGGAAGGTCGGATTGGCTGGGTTGGCCGTCAGGTCGTAGGCCGGCGTGCCGGTGTTGCAGCCGACCAGGTAGAGGCGACCCGCGCCGACATCGATGCAGACGTTGTGGCTACTGTTCGAGTTGGCCGTACCGAACGCGCCGAGGTCGGTTGGGCTGTTGGGGTTTTGCAAGTCCAGGATCTGAAACCCCGCCCCGGACTCGGTGCCGAGATAGGCATGGTGGCCGTAGGTGCGAATGTCGCGATGGCTGGAGGAGGACCAGGGAAACCACCCGCGTTCGACCGGGGCCAGCGGGTTGGTGACGTCGACGACGACGGTGCCGGTCGTGGTGCCGAGCAGAGCGTACTCGTCACCGTTGGGCGCGGTGTAGCCCCAGATGTCGTTGAACGGGCCGTGGTTGTTGTAGGTGCCGAGCAACACGCAGTTCGCGCCCTGGCAGGCGACGGTGGCGACGAGGCTGGCGGCGACGAGGAGAGATCGATACGCGTCCATGGTTGCAAAGTGTAGGTGCAGTCAGGGTGTTGAGCACTCAAAGTGCAGTTTTGATGGCCCGAACCCCACACAGCCACGATTCCACCCCCACGGCACCTCGTCACTCTATCCGGTTCACGGTCATTCAGTCGGGCGTTTTGCCCGAAAACACACCCGCATACGCGTCGCGTCGCCCGCTGGCTTCTTGGTTGGGTTCGGGCGGTTCGGGCGGTTCGGACTGATACTTGAATGGCCTAGTCCCGCTCTGCAGCGGTGATGCGACTGCCGACTTAGCAGTGCTAGCAATGTGACTCATCCGACCTTCTTCAGCAACCTGAGGAGGACGTTGCAGCTGTTCTGATCTGTGTCCTGAGCGTTCGCGCCACTAGGTGTCGAAGCGGATGCGGTTCGTGGTGCCGAACCAGAATGGCGCGAACGAACTGGCGCTGGCGTGTTGCACGTAGAAGGTCAGGCCCGGCGGCAGGGTCGGCACGACAAGTTGCCACTCCCGCGGCGGGAAGTACCCGAGCACCGGGGTTACGTTGTTGAGTTCGGTCACGGTGCCGGATCCGTACGACAGGCCATTAGCCAGAATGTCGCAGGCGGTGGTGAATGGCGGCGGCAGCTGCAGCGGCATGACCATGGGTTGGGCGGCAACCACGAAGGCGTTGAGTTGCCCGAGACCCGTTGCTTGCAGGATCGCAAGTTCTCCCGGAGCTGACGACGCGCGTGCGGTCATGTGGTAGTTGCTCGACTCGTAGTGGTGACCATCGTAGAGCGCTGCGCGTAGGCCGCAGTCTGGGCCCGCTGGGGTGGCGGCCGGCGTCCACGGCCATACGCGGATGCGGAGGCTGTACATCTGCGGACCGCCAAAGCCCAACTGGTCGGTTCGGATGCGGATTGGCAGCGGCCCGCCAGCAAAATCCCATGACAGATGCAGGTGCTCGTGCAAGCCGGTGGAGCCCACTGGCGCAACTGAATCCAGGTCGATCGTACCGTCGTCTTCGACGTCGATGCGGAACCCTTCGGCCGACGAGTAGTCGCCGAAGTGGTTGATGTCGATGGAGATCCCGACATGTCGACCGACAGGTCCATCGATAGTGAGTGTCAGGTCAGCGTGCGTGCTGGCGTTCGAGGGCCAGTAGCTGCCGCGACAGATTGTCGTTGCGGTCAGTTCATCGAAGCCAACATAACTGGAGAGGTCGCAATCGAATTGCGACTGCTGGGAGCCGCCGCTGACCTGCACAATCGCATTGCTCAGCGGCCCTGCCGGATGCGTGTCGAGCCCACCCAACGTGCCGCTGGGGAGGTTGATCCAGCGCGCTTCGATGTCGTCATTGGCAACCAGCGATATAGTGATCTGCGCGGGCGCACACAGCCCGACGAACACGGATGCGAGCACGAATCTCAGCCCTTGGTTTCCCATGGCCCAACCATACCGTAATGGCAAGAACGGGCAAGCCCGCTCAGTCCTGACGGGGCACCAGGCCGACGGTTCCTTCGCGCCTTCGACCTGTGCGACGACTTCCAGCGCGTCGACGGCTGCTGGCTACCGAAAAGCATCATCCGCCAGTTCGTCCTGGTTGACTAGCCGCGCACAATGCGTCCGGGCATCGCCGGCACCTGCAGTTTCTTGGCAGTTGGCGCTCGGCCATCGTTGCCGAGAACCAGACGACACACCGTGCCATGGCCGACGTAGGACCCGATCTTCATGGCGATCGCACCATGTTCGGCAGCCCATGCGTCGTAGCTTGCGCATGCCCCTGCATCGGCGACCAGCGTGGATTCGTCGTCAGACAGGCGCCGCGGCAATCGTGAACCACTGGGCGCCATCCAGCCTGACCCAGATGCATCATCGTGGAGCTACACATTCATCGACGCGCAATCAGTCGTCGCCGCGCTGGTAGAGCACCTGACCGGCTCCGAGCTGCACCCGCACCAGCCGAAGGTAGGCGTCGTAGATAAACACGACGCCAGTCTCCGGCAAGTCGTCAACGGCACTCGGAAACGCTTCCAACCGAATGCCCCGGACCTTCGACTCCAGGTCGTTGACCGCTGGATGGTTTGATCCCGGATAGATAAGGCGCAACAGCCCACCCTTGCTGCCCGCCCAGAACTTGTAAGCAAAATACGCCGAGCGTGGAGCGACGAACCAGACCTCCCGCTCGGGCGGCTGTGGCAGCGTGCGGCGAATCTGCGCAAACGAGGCCTGGAACGCGCCACTTGCCCGATACAACGGCAATTCAACCGATTCGAACCGCTTCACGAACCGTGCTCCCCAGAACGTCGCCACACCCAGTGTCATCAGCAATGTGGCGCATGGAATGCGGCGAAGCAACGCAACTCGATCCGCGATGATGTTTAGTGAAAGCATCAGCAAGAGCGCAAACAGCCAGGTAGGAACATAAAGATAGTAGGTCGCTCGGTACTTCGTCGGCAGCGCAATCGCGAACGCTGCAATGAACGACAGACAGGCAAATAGCCAGAATCGACTGGACGGAGTTTGCCACGCACGACGACCTCCGCAGATAATCGCTCCGGCAGCGAGCAGCGGAATGCACAGAATCACCAGCGATGAGCCGTCGAGCACACGCACCCCGCCCGCAAGTTCCGCGAGTAGCGCCGTAAGTGGCCGAGCACTTGCGCCGTTCAGCACGTGATCGTGCAGCCGTGCATCCGCGGGCAACGTCAAGAAGACATGCCTGACGACGTCGATCACTCCGATGAGCACCGGGCCGGCGATACACGCGAGCCGACGCCGGCGATGGCCTTCTGAGCAAGGAAGCACAACCGCTGCAGCGACGAGGGCTGGCAACAGAAACCACGAAGCCTCCTTACATCGGAAACCGATCGCTAACAAAACGGCGATCGCGATGTTCGCAGCAACGATCCCGCGAACGCGCCGCGAGCGATCCATCGCTCGCAGTGCAACCAGCAGCACCAAGAGCGAGAACAGCCATGCAAGACGATCATGTAGCGTCGCCTGCCACGACAGCGCACTGGCGACTCCCGGCGAAAACCACCAGATCAACGTTGCGACACCCGACTGCACGGGACCGAGACCGAGGCGACGACCGAGCAGATACGCCAACACTGCCGAAGCAACCACCGGCATCAGGGCCAGGGCATTCAGAGCCACTACGTCGTTGCCGGCAATCGTTCCCGCGAGCCAAGCGAACGCCAACGAGACCGGCCGCGATGAGAGGTGCAATTGAACGACGCCGACCACCCAATCGCGAAACTCGACCAGCGGAAAGAGATCCAAACACCAATAGCAGTAGAACACCGCTCCGACCACGACGCTGCCGAACAGTGCCGCCGCGTCTACGGCCCTACGGCGCACCTTCCCTTTCACGTCGGAGTGGCTCGAGGTGTGCGAAGACATTATGGACGTTTGTAGGGCTTCGGCTACTTGATCCAAGGATCGAGGCCACCCAGAACACGCCTAATAGTATGCTGCAAGCGATTGCTGCTGCTGAACCCTGCAATCGCACCTCTGGAAAGGAGGCGCCGACACCCCACCTATAGACACAGCGCTCCCCACAGCGACCCAGCCGCCGCCATCTGGTCTGATCCGAGCTTCGTGATGGCTCGAGGGGAGTGATATCCCCTCGATGGTCAGGCTCCAGAATCGCACCGCGGTGACTGAGTCACCGCGGGATCGCCGCTTGGGCAATTCGTTCGACTAGGTGTCAATCGTCGCGCGACCGGCGTCCGAGACGATGATGCCGAGCGTGTTGACCGCATCGAGCACGGCCCACTGGTGATACAGGTTGACACCGATGTTGGCCGGCGTTGCCGGGATGTTGAACGTCGCGCTCGCCGTTCCAGTGGCGCTCGTGAAGTGTGTCGTCAGCACAATCGGGGCGGCGTAGACACTGCAGCCAGGTGCGCCCAGCAGCGGGATCGGCAGCGGACTACCGTTGTAGACGGTGTCGGACAGGCCCGAGATCATGACCGCAAACGTCGTCGGGATCGCGTCGGACAGCGTCACGTCGTAGCTCGAGTTCAGGATCGGTAGGCCGACGTTGCCAAGCGATGGGGTCAAGCCGCCAGCGCCACCGCTGCAGGTGACGCGCCACGACGGGGAGACCACCAGACCGGATTGAGCCCAGTTGCCGACGACCGCGTCGCGGTAGTGGCTGATGCCGCTAGCGCCGGACGTCAGGTTGGAGATGACGCCGTCCGGCCCGTTCTCGTAACCGATGTAGAACGTGCCGTTGACCGTTACCGGCGAGCCGAACGTTGCCGTGTAGAAGCCCGGCGCCGTGCCGACCGTGATGGTCGTCGTTGCGAGCGGGGTGAAGGCGGGGCCGCTGCCGGACTGCGCGTAGATGTGCGCCGAGCGGTTGAGCGTGCCGTTTACCGAGTTGGTGTAGATGTCGAAACTGGTCACCTGCAGGCTGCCAGTTGACGGAACTTCATACGAGTACTCGTACTGGTTAGTGCTGTTGCTCAGCGTGCCGCCAGCGGCGTTCAACTCGGGGCAAGCGGCCGTCGCCGAACCGGCGCAACCTTGGCCGTAGTTCGTGAACGAGGCACCGCTCGGGCGAACGATGTAGAGGCCGGTGTTGCGATCCGACGCGAGGATGTTGCCCGACGGGAAGAACGGGTAGCAGCCCCAGCAGCCGTTGTAGCCGCCAGTGGCGCCGGGCCAGGTGTCGTAAGACGCAACCTCGACCGGGTTCGACGGGTCGCTGATGTCGATGCAGCGATATCCTTCGGTGTACCAACTGCAGTGAACCTTATCGCCGACGATGAAGGCGTTGTGCGGGATCGAGCCGGTGTTCGGCGTGTATTGGCCGAGCGGGATCGGGTTCGACTTGTTCGTGATGTCGAACAGCTTGATGACACTGCCGGTCGTCTCATCGGTTGTCACGCAGAGCGTGCCAGCCGCGTTCGGCCAAGCGTGGTGCGCGAAGTTGCCTGGCGTCGGGGTGAAGCTGACCGCGGGGGGCGGGAACGAGCTCATGTCCAAGATGCGCAGGCCGCCGGCGTAGATCGCCGAGCCGTAGCCATAGCCGTTCTCGACACAAAGGTCGTGGAAGTAGCCGCTGGAGCCACCGCCGCCGGATGCCGCTTGGCCTACGTACGTCGGGTTGGCGGGGTTGCTGGTCAAGTCCCAGGCTTGGGTGCCCACGCCGGTGCCGACGAGGTAGAGTTGACCCGTTCCTTCGTCGATGCAGACGTTGTGGGCGTTGCTCGTGATGCTGGTGCCGAACGTGCCAAGCGAGGTTGGGCTGTTCGGGTTGCTCAGGTCGATGATCTGGAAGCCCGAGGTCGCCTCGGTGACGACGTAGGCGTAGGTGCCATAGGTCCGGATGTCGCGCCACGTCGAGTTTGCCCACGGAAACCAACCGGTCTCGACGGGGTTGGCCGGGTTGCTGACGTCGATGACAACGGTCCCGGTGGTCGCACCGAGCAGAGCATACTCATCACCGTTCGGCGCGGTGTAGCCCCAGCAGTCGTTGAACGGACCGTGCTGATTAAAGGTGCCAAGCAACGCGCAGTTGGTGCCTTGGGCGGAGAGGGACGCGACCAGAGTCGTGGCTAGCAGAAACGCTTTTTTGATGTACATGTGCGAGGAGGGTTCGAGGGCTCGAAGGCTCGAGGGAACGAGGGGATGGCGCTAGCAGTGTAAGGCAACCTTGCCGATCCCCCAACGTGCTACGGATTGGCGGGGGCCTCGGTATGCCGTATACAAGCGGCCGCACACGTGCCGTTTGGCAAGTCTACCGCGCGCCAGGGTGGCGGTATACGAATCGCAGAGGTGCTCGCGCAAACCGCCGACATGGGGTTTCCGCGATCCCGTAACGAGCCATGCCAAGTCCCGAGTCCATCCCAAGTAAAAGACGAAGTATCGCGTCGGCAACTGGTCGGACTATGACCGATCGTTGGTCGAGCGCGGCAATCTCACGGTCTGGCTGTCGCCGGACGCGATCGCACAATGGAATGCGAAGCCCTCGCGCCAGGGCGCTGGTGCAAAGACCCAACTCACGGCAGATCGCTCCCGCGAACGACCCGATTCACATCCGAACCGCGTACGAAGCCGGCATTCTAAGTTCGGCCATGCGGTTGAGGATGTTGCATGCGAGCCGAGCCACCGGTGGGCGCGCTCGGCGCAAGCTGCCGACTACTCACTGGTCATCGACGAATCGGAACTGGCAAATTCGATGCAAAACGTGCTCGGCGCAATTTGCGGATAGCACGAGCTACAAGAACATGCCAAACGGTGACTACAGCCACTGATGCGTCCAAGTGCGCGACTAGCCGTGCGCGGTCGCCACTTCGCCAGCATCGCCAGCTTCCGGCGGCATCTCTTCAGCAAGCTGCAGCGCGCTCGCCTCGGCCTCTTCCAAATCGCCGGCATCCCAAAGCAGGTCCGCGATTAGCGCATGCACTTCCTTGCGTGGATCGCGCAACAGCTGTTCGAGCACAGACAGGCCTTCTTCAGTCGGCATGCGCGTCTGAATCAACGGATGCTCCTTCGAGGACTCGACCCACTTCTCATCGGAGAACGGGCGGTAGCGGCAGAAGAAGTCCATGTGCCACGGCAAGAACCGCATCGTACGTTCGCGGCCCTTCTCGTCGTCGCGGAAGTGCTCCTTGAGCTTGCCGGCGAAGTCGAGGTAGACGCCGAGGCGTTCCTTGGCAGTCGGCTCCCACGCCTTCTGCTCAGTGATCTCGCGGAAGATCCACGGCTTGATCAACGCGCCGCGACCAATCATCACCGACGCGACGCCGCTCTGCTGCCAGCGGTCGCGCACTTCGTACCACGTCAGCAAGTCGCCATTGCCAATCACCGGGATGCTGCGCTCCGCGGCGATTTCGCCAATCGCATCCCAGTCGGCGGCGCGTGAGTAGCGCTGATCCTTGGTGCGGCCGTGAATGCAGATCGCCTTGGCGCCGGATTCTTCGCAGACCCGCGCGACCTCGCTGGCGTTTTGCTCCTCCTCGGACCAGCCGAGCCTGATCTTGACGGTGACGGGCACCGAGATGCCTTCGACCATGCCTTCCACCAATCGCGCCAGCTTCTTGGGCTTGCGCAGCAGGGTCGCGCCCATGCGCCGCTTGACGATGTCGTGAATCGGACAGCCGCAATTGAGATCGATCCAGCTGGCGCCGCGGTCGACGGCCACGGCGGCCGCCTTGACGGCGTCGTCGATACGCATCGCGGCTATTTGGGCCCCAAAGCACGTCTCGTCTTCGTGCTTACGCAGCAGAGCCAATTCGCTGCGGCTGCCCTTGACGACCTGGTAGGCGTAAGCCATCTCCCCCATGGTGACGGTGCAACCGTGATCCAAACACAAGCGACGAAACGGCAAGTTGCCGCCCTTCGTCAGAGGAGCAAGGAAGACGCGATTACTAAAGTCCATCCACGCCACTCTGTCCGTTTGTACGCTGGCTTTCCATCGCCGCTATCCTCCTTCTGCCCCTCATTGCCCACCAACTACCATGCAACTCTCTCATCTGCTTGGCGCAGGCGTGTTGATCGCAGCCGTCGGATTCTCTGCTCGCGGTAACGCGGACAACAGAAAAGACCTCGTGATTGACCCCAACCAACCGCTGACGAACTCGTCGACGGTGCCCGCCAACTCCGCGTCGGCGTCTTCCGCGGCGTCTTCTTCCGCGGCGTCTTCCCCGTCGTCTTCTTCCGCGTCGGACACCATCGCCACACCGATCGTCGCACTGCCCCCCGCACCACCGGTGGCAAATGGCCACTTCGTGCTGGTCGTGGAAGGCGATCGCAACGGACTCGCGGTGACGTTCGCCAGCAAGAAGACTTCGCCATGGGCTGGCGTGCCGAAGGGCTTCGACAGCAAGTGGCGCGCCTCCATTCTTGACAGCAAAGGCGCAGAGTTGGCCAACGTGCCGGTCGATGTCCGCCCGTTCGCAACCGATGCCCAATCCGTCGGCAAGGGCCCGCGCGTGCAAGGCTGCATCGTCATCGAGTCAAAGATTGGCCTGTTGCTCAACGTGCCAGCATTTGCTGCGGCGCAGAGCTACGAGTTCTCGCGCACCGACGCCGCTGGCGTCAAGACGGCGCTCGGCACGATGAGCGGCAATGCTGTTCGCGACCTGGCAGGAGGTGGCCGATGAACTTCGCCAAGCTACTTGCATTGCCACTGGGCATCGCACTGCTGACCGTGTCGCTGCAGGCACAAACGGTGACCACGGTCATCAGCAACGGCACGACCGAAACTCGCTACGACATCGTCATTCTCGGCGACGGCTATCAGGCGAGTGAGCAGAATCAGTTCAACCAGGACGTGACCGCGTTCTTGACGTCGCTGTTCCAGAGGGCGCCCTACAACCTGTTCGCGAATTACTACAACGTGCACACGGTGTTCCGCGCCAGCGTCGACAGCGGCGCCGATCGCCCGGATGAGTCGCCACCGATCATGGTCAACACGGCCTACGAAGCGACCTACAACTACGGCGGCACGGCTCGCTGCCTATACATCCAAAACACGGGACAGGCCTTGGCCGACGCGGCATTGGCGCCGGCGACCGAAGGTCGTGTCCTGGTGATGGTCAACGACGACCGTTACGGCGGCTGCGCGTCGACGTTTGCCGTCAGCTACAACGGCAGCAGCATGACCGAGGTGCAAGCGCACGAACTCGGTCACAGCCTTGGCCAACTAGCCGACGAATACGCCTACAACGGCAGCACCTACACCGGCTCTGAGCCAGGGTCGCCCAACCTGACGACGTCACCCACAGGCCAGAAGTGGTCCATTTGGCATGGCACGGACGGCATCAGCTCGTTCCAGGGCGGTGGCTACAACCAATACGGCCTATGGCGTCCGCGCAGCGACTGCCTGATGCGCAGCCTGGGCCAATCGTTGTGCCGTGTCTGCCAAGAGAGCATCGTCAAAATCACCAACGCGATCGCGAACGTGATGACGTCGACGTTGCCGGCGAATACGTCGATCACCGTCACCTACCCGAACCTGCAGACGTTCTCGTTCACGCACTATGTGCCGGCGAGCAACAGCCCAGTGATCGAGTGGGACCTTGATGGCGTGCTGCAAGTCGGCGCCAACACGACGAACTTCACGATCGATTCGACCCAACTGTCGCTCGGCAGTCACCAGGTTACGGCGCGCATCATCGACAACACCGATCGCGTGCGCACCGACCCGTCCGAGCTGATGCACGAAGAGCACGTCTGGCAAGTCCAGATCAGCGATCCGTCACTGGCACAGCTGCGTATCCCGAACTTAACCGTCAGCATGGTGCTCGTGAACCCGGGCTCCACGGTGACCCTGTCGCCCACGATCGTCAACGATGGCCCGGCGGCATCCGTTCCGTTTAGCGTCGAGTTCTTCCTGTCGTCGAGTCCAGCGACCTACACGACGCAAGACACCTACCTAGGCAAGATCGACATCGGCAGCCTCAGCAACGGCCAGCAAACGAACGGCCTACAGCTCAACACGCAACTGCCGTGGAGTATGCCGCTGAACGTGATGTTCGTGCACGCGGTCGTCGACCGCCAAAACGTGGTCATCGAAAGCAACGAAGCCGACAACCTCTTGGTGCGGACTCTGTTTGCCCAGGTCGGCCCCTGCACAACCGGCCTCGAGTTCCAAGATCCGCTGATGACGCCATTCAAGGCTTCGATGTCCCTCGCCGCGGGCGGCACGGTGCATCCGACCGTGGTGGCACCATGCGCGGACCCAGCGACGACGCTCTACCTGATCGCTTGGACGGGTTCGGGCACGAGCCCCGGCACCCCGCTCGGGTCGGGACTGACGCTGCCGCTCAACTCTGATAGCTTGACGCAAGAGGGCCTCAATGGCCTGAACGGCCCGATCTTCGGCGGTTTCCTTGGCATCCTCAACGCACAAGGCGTTGGCCAGGCGCAGTTCACGCTGCCGCCATCGACGGCGATTCCAACCGGCACGACGCACTTCGCGACCGTGTTGCTCGGCACGACGCAGTTGTTCACCGCAGTGAGCAACCCGATCGAACTGACGATCCTGCCGTAGCGTCGCGGGCTGGGCACGAGCTTCGTGCCCAAGTAGCTAGCGGGGTGCGTCAGACGTTCGCTGCATGAGTCGACGACTTGTGCGCCGAACCTCTGATTCAGACCACTAGGAGTCTGCAAGCCACTAGCGCAACTGCAAGAAGCCGACCGGATCGCCGACCACGGCGGTCTCAATCAGTTCGTCCGACGCATCGATCTCACGCCCTTCGGCGGCGGCGAGGTCCAAGAACCACGACACCTCTTCGGCGGACGTGGTGATCCAGGCCTCGCGGTCGAGCAGCTTGTATAGGCCGCGCGCCAACTCGCGCGCCTCCTCGCGTTCTGCAGCGAACTGCTCGAGGTCTAGCTGCACCGGCGGCAAGCGGCCATAGGCGACGCCACTCAGCGCCGGCCAGATGTCCGGGTCGGTAAACACGCTGATGCAGCCGAGGTGGTCGAACGCCTGGTCGCCGGCGACATCACGCGCGTCACCAGCCTCGTAATGCAGCGCCACATGCGGCGCGCCCTTGGCGAGCGCCTCGTTGAGCAGGTCACACTCCTCTTCGCGCAAGTTGGCCGCCACGGCAGAACGCTGCAGCAACAACACTTCCGCGATCATGATGGGCAACTCCGCTACGCCAGCACCGACCCACAGCGAGGTGCCCTCGGGCTTCACAAAGCGTTCGAGCCGACGCGCCAGCTGGCCACCGAGCTCGACCACCAACTTGCGCCGGTCTTGCCAAAGCTGTTCGCCATCTTCGTGAAAGTAGAGTTCGCCGAGCTTGCCCCAGTCGGCGGCAGCGAACACCTTCTTGACAACCTTTTCGACGTCAAGCCAATCATTAGGAGTGGGACTCACGCGCCACTCCACAGTTCGCCCATCGCCCTCAGGCGCGGCCACGCGAAGATGCCGGTTTTGTGGCCGTCGCTCCATACGAACGACAGCGCATAGCGGCCGACCAGCTCAGAATCGAGCAGGATGATGTCCTCGCGAATCGTCTTGGGATCGAGCAGCGCCCTGCCGGTGCCTTCCTCGACGCAACTGGCGCAAGGACACGCAAGCCGCAGATCGCGAGCCTTGTAGTCGGAGACGGCGCCGTCTTTCCACTCGATGCGGAAGTGGAACGGCGTGACGAGATCGGCCTTCTTAGGAACGGGATTGTCCATTGCTAGCAACCAACGGCTTGCGATTGACCGGGGGATGCCGGACAAGTTTAGCATGCGGTTGGGTGGTCTCATTCTGGCAGGCGGACGCAGTCGACGCATGGGTCGACCAAAAGAGTCGTTGCCAATTGCTGGCACGACGATGCTCGACTGGCAGTGTAAAACCCTGCTGTCGTGCACAGAACCGGTCATTACCGTCGGCCGAGACCCAAGCCAGCCGCTGCCAAAGATTCCGCCCGAAGTCGACGTAACCGTCGACGAATTGCCCGGGGAGGGCCCGCTCGCGGCGATTGTGACCGGGCTGAAGCACCTGCGAGACCACTACGGCTTCGGCGAACGCGACGCCGCGATGACGGTCGGCTGTGACCAGCCGTTCTTGACTGCGGCCACGGTGCGCTGGCTGAGTGAGCGTTTGGGCGATGCCAACGTCCTGATGCCGCAGGCCAACGAGAAGCTGCAGCCGCTAACGGCCATCTACCGCATCGCTGCGCTCGAGCCTGCGATCAAGTTGCTCGAAAGCGGCAGTCGCCGTCCGCGCGAAATTGCCTTACACACCGAGAGCCGCATCGTGACCGAAGACGAGTTGCGCGAGTTCGACCCGGATCTGCGCTTCCTGCGCAATCTGAACAGCCCCTCAGACTATGACGCAGTGCGCAATGAACTTGGCCGCAACCGCGACGAGCGGCCTAACTGAGCGGCCATCGGGTTCTCCTTCATCGGGTTCTCCTTCATCAGGGTCTCTTCCATCAGGGTCTCCTTCATCAGGATCTCTTCCATCGGGGCTCTCTCCGTTAGCACCCCCTGCTGTGGTGTTCTTGCACACTACGACGTGCGTTGCCGCTCCGTCAGGGAGACGCCTTATTCAGCACGGATCATTGAGGCCCGATACGTCGGATCCATGGAGAACCTCGATGCGCCACAGATCCTGCTCGGCACGGCAGCCATAACATGGGCCGCCATGGGCCTGGCACTGCGCAAGCAGGACTCGTCCCATCAGTGGTTGCCCATGGCGCGGCTGGCGATAGCACGACTGTCCATCGCACTGCGCTTTGGCGCCGTCCTGGCGACCGTCGATCTAGTCACCAACACCTCGTTCGGCACACCGATTGGTGCGATGATGATCGCCGTTGCCACTGCATCCGCGCTGACTAAGAAGCAGATCTCATTGCAATCGAAAGCGGCAATGACTGGTTCCAACGCAATCTCGACCGCGGACGCACTCGACGCCGAAACTACCGACCTGTCTTGCAATGACATTTTGCGCGACCTGCGCACGCCACTGACGAGCATGCTTGCAGCCGCGCAACTTGCCGAGGGCTGCAGTGACCAGGATTCAACGGATGCGACGCTCCTGCAACTGCGCACCTACGGCCGCCAACTCGCCTGCGCGATGTCGGACATCGACGACCTCGGCGACCTGCATCGCGACGAACTCGAACTGACCCAAACGGCATTTGATCTGCACGAGATGCTCTCGTACTGCATGCACGAAGTCGCCCCCATCGCCCTCGAACGAGAAGTCACGATGCGCTACGACGCGTCGCCGAACCTACCGCAATGGGTGCAGGGCGATGCGAACCGGATAAGCCAACTGTTCGCTCGTGTGCTGCAACTGTCTACCGTGCGGTGCACGATCGGACCCGTCGACATCTGCGCCGCGGCAAGCGATGGCAAGATCCATATCGCCTTGCTCAACCAGCACGCCGGTCTCGAAGACCCCGACGGGCTTGGGGTCATGTTCGCACGCAAGCTGGCTGAAGCGCTGGGTGGCGCGCTACACCTGCGCGACCGCGACGATGGCGGCTCGGAGTTCCACATCGAACTGCCGCTACAACTCGCTGCGGAGTGGGAGATCGAACTGCTCAAAGACGACGCCAAGAAGAGCACCAAACCGGCCTCGTTGGCGGGCTATCAAGTGTGCGGCAACGTGCTGCTGATCACCGACAATCACGACCACCAAAACCTATTAGTGCAGGTTATGAGCAAATCCGGCGCCGTGGTGACGGCTGCAGAGAACCGTGAGATGGCCGTGCATCTGCTCGACAACACGTCCTACGACCTCGTGCTGCTCGACATGCAAACCGACAACGGCACGGGCATCAAAACCGCAGAAGAACTGCGTTCGCGGGGTTTGACGACGCCGATGATCGCGGTGACCTCGGACTGCTCGACGACGGCGCTAGAGTCCTGCCTTGGCGCCGGCTGCAATGGCCATCTGGCCAAGCCGATCGATGCTGAGTTGCTGCACGGAGCACTAGCAATGCATCTCGCTGCTGCGGAGTGACGCCTGTGCCGCTACAACGAGCGGCACGTGACCGACCCCGAAACCCCTCACCGCTGCTATCGCTGCCTGCGCCCGCAGGATCTGTGCTACTGCGACCGCATGCCCAGCGTGCCCACGACAACGCGCGTGGTCATCCTGCAGCATCCACACGAACGCACCCATCCGTTCGGAACAGCGCGGCTGGCGCGCATGTGCATGCCGAACGCTTCGGTGCACATTCCGAGCCCTGGCTACACCGGTACGCTGGCCAAAGAGATTGACGTGCCCGAGGACAGTGCGGTGCTGTTTCCGCACGACCACGCAGACGACTTGGCGACGGTGCCCGAAGCAGAGTGGCCTTCGACGATCATTGCCATCGATGGCACCTGGTCACATGCCAAGCGCCTGTATCGCGAGAACACTTGGCTGCACAGCAAACGCCACGTTCGCCTGCAACCGACCGCGCCGAGTAACTACCGGATCCGCAAGGAACCCAAGCCGGAATATATCTCCACCATCGAAGCGATCGTCGAAGCGCTGCGCATCATCGAACCATCGAACCAACGACTCGATGAGTTGCTACGCGCGTTCGACTTGATGATCGACCAACAGATCGCGCACCGCTCCTCGCGCGTTTCCGGCAGGTTCAAGAGCACGCGCAAACGCGAATCGCGCGCAATGTCGCCGCAACTGCGCGACGCCGGCATGGTGGTCGTGTTCGCGGAAGCAGGTCGCCCCGGCGGCGACGACGCCAAAGATCGCGAACTGGTGCATTGGGTTGCCGCAAGGGTCGACAGCGGCGAGACGTTCGAAGTCATCATCAAGCCGACGGCACCGCCGACTGACGAACACCTGCTGCACCTAGGCATCACGCACGAAGAACTCGAAGGCGGTTGCACACTGGACGAGGCACGCAAGGCGTTCCTCAAGTTCGTGCCGGACGGCGCCCCGATCGCGGCATGGACCGACACCACGCTGCAGTGGGGTGAACGCATGCTGCCGGACACGTTCGACCAAGTCCTGCTCAAGCACAACTACTGCAACGTCCGCCAACGCGCCTCCGGCTTCCTCGAAGACGTCGTCAAGCGCGAAAGCATGACCCAACTCAAACTGCCCTGCCGCGGCCGCGCCGGGGAGCGACTATGCAACGCGCTAGCAGTCGCACGTTGGCTACGCGCGCAGAAGCCAAAGCCCTAGCCCGATCAACGGTACGGTGCCAGGCACCGAACCTATTGATTAATGAGCGTGGTGACGTCTCCCTCGACGATGCGGTCCTGGTCGAAGCGCACGTCAGCGGGGTTGAAGTAGGTGCTCGGTGCGACGTCGTCGCTGCCGTAACGATTCGGGTTGTCGTCGAGTGGGTTCTGGGCGGCGCCGTTCTAGTCGAACAAGAATAGGCCGGTGCCGTACATCGCGAACATGTGCACGAAGATCGGCGAACGCTACTGCTAGCGCCGCAAACAGCAGGATCAACATCGTCGGAGTCATGCAGTATTCACACGCCAGAGTTTCCAGACTTCAGCGAACGAGTTCGCGAGCAAGCCGCACTGCGACGAGGCATCGCCCGGCGGCATCGCTCGAGCGCTGACTAGCGGCTCGGCGCCGCCAGCGGCAGCGACGATTGCTCGGCGTAGACGCGTGTCGATGACATGGTCGACTCAAGGTTGCGATCGAGCTCGAGAGCCGTTTTCGCAACGAGCTTGACCTCTTCTTGGATGTCGTCGATCGCACTCGCGTTGAGATCGTAGCCGAGGAACAACGCGTGATCGCGCAAGGCCGCAACGAACTCACCGAGCTGCTGTTGAACCGGCACCGCTACGTTGGCAATCGCGTCGTAGCGCTCCTTGGCAACTTGGAAGCGCACCTCACCGCGTTGGCGCAAGCGCTCAGATGCAATCAGCGCGAGGTCTGCTTGCCAGTGTTCAAACACCGGCCCGGCCGACTCCAGCATCGGCGCGACCGAAGCAGCGAACCGCTTTGACTGCTCGTCGGCGACATCGATGGATTGCACGAACCGGGCGTAAACCACAGCCGCCGGGTCTCCGTCGAAGCGACCGGCCGCAAGCACATTCAGACGATCGAAGGCGTCAGAGATCGAATCGCGGGCACGTTCGGCTTCGATGTGCACGCGCTCGACCGACGTCATCAGTGCTTCAACCTTGATGGGTGCGGTTTGACGGTCGTTGCCAGTCGCACAACCAGCCAACACGGCGAACAGAGCAACGGAAGGGCGAAGCAGATTGCGTAGTTGCATAGATCCTCGATTCTGTGGCGTCATCGACAGTGCGCCAAAACAACATCGTCCCTTCGGCCTTAGTGACCGGCGGCCTGATCGCGCGGCCCCGAATTGAGACATGCAGCCAACGAATGCATCTTGGCAATCGACGCGGCAACGCGCCAAGTGACCTGCAACATCGGCAAGTCACGCGACCTGCGAAGCGTTCTGCGGTACGTTGGGACGGATGCATCTCACCGTGCTTGGATCCGGCACTGCAGTTCCTGTTCCCGACCGATTTCCGGCCGGGTATCTAGTCGATCACGGCGAACACCGGGTCATGGTCGACTGTGGCCCCGGAACGATTCGCCGACTGGCACAGGCCGGGGTCTCGCCAAAGCAACTCGATGCCGTGTTGCTGACGCACTACCACACCGATCACTGCGCCGACCTCGCGGCGTTGCTGTTCGCACTGCGTTCCCCCCATCTGCAACCGCGGCCACCGCTAACGATCTATGGCGCTCCTGGCCTCGTTCGCTTGCTTGAGAAGTTGACCGAGGCGTGGCCATGGCTAAGCCCAAAGAACTACGAACTAAACCTGGTCGAGCTCGCACCCGGCACATTCACCGCCCACGGCTTCGAAATCACCGCCATTCCCATCCGCCATACGGCGCAAAGCCTGGGCTACCGACTGCGCGCCGGCGATGGTGTCTTGGCTCTGTCGGGTGACGCTGACACCTGCGAAGAGCTCGTCGATTTGGCACAAGATGCCGACGTGTTTGTTTGCGACAGTGCCGCACCGGACGCCTTGAAGATTGAAGGCCATCTGACCCCGGGACTCGCAGCGGGGTATGCCGAACGAGCCAATGCGCGCGAACTGGTCTTGACTCACTTCTACCCGGAATGCGAAGGCCATGACCTCTGCGCCGAAGCACGGGCACACTACGGCGGCAAGATCACACTTGCCGTTGACCTGATGCGCCTACCGGTTGGTTGCGACTAGATTGCGGTTGCCGTGACTGCATCATGGCGGTCGTCGAGATCATGGAGCTGCCCGAGTCATTGCAGCGACGAGTCATTGCGGCGACGTGTCTTTGCGGCGAAGTGCGCCCCTCGCAGCGGGAACCGCGCCCAACCCTTCGCTAGCACTGACGGTCGACTTGATGCTCTCGAATGATTAGTCTCGAATTAGCCTGCAACGCACAACTCATCGACGTCGAAGATCCATACTCGCTATGGAAGAACAAGTACTCGCAGGCTGCCACGCGCTCCATCAGATGACCCAATCCACATTAGCTGTCGACATCGGCGGTTCCGGCCTAAAGGCGACGGTGCTCGATGCCAACGGCGTATTCGCCTGCGAACGCATTCGCATGGAGACGCCAGTTGGCGCCCACCCAGATGCGATGGTCGCGATGCTCGCCGAGTTCGTTCGCGAGCTGCCGGGGTACACCCGCATCTCGGCGGGCTTCCCCGGCATGGTGCGCGACGGCATCGTCTTGACCGCGCCCAATCTCGGCAACGACGCATGGTCAGGCTATGACCTTGCCACCGCATTGCAGGTAGCCATTGGCCGACCCGCTCGCGTTGCCAATGACGCTGACGTGCAAGGCCTCGCGGTCATTGCTGGTAACGGTGTCGAAATGGTCTGCACTCTCGGCACCGGCTTTGGCACAGCGCTCTATCAAGATGGCCACATGTGTCCCCACCTTGAGATCTCGCAGCAACCGTTCAGGAAAGGCGAGAGCTACGATGAGCAAATCGGGGACGCGGCTCGTCGCGAAATCGGCAACGGCAAGTGGCAGAAGCGCGTACTCAAGGCCATCGACAACATGCGCACGCTAACGCACTTTGACCGTCTCTACCTAGGCGGCGGCAATGCGAAGAAGCTGTCGGTTGAGCTGCCAAACGATATCACGATCATCGACAACCTCGCCGGACTCAGTGGCGGCGCCGCGCTCTGGCGAGACTAGGGCGCGAAGTCGCTCTCGCCTCGCAGCGACCAACTGCGGCCTGCGACCTGACGCGAGTCGCGCAGCCTCAGGCTAGTGGCGCATCTGATTCAATCGCTCCATCAGCTCACGCGGCGCAAACGGCTTCGCCAACACACTCGAGCGGCAGCGCTTGGCGAACTCGGCCGCGTCTTGTGAAGCTAGGTCCCCGGTCACGAACAACGTGTGGTCAAGCATCGGGGATTCACGCTTCACGAGTTCGTCGTAAAACTCCACACCCGACATACCGGGCATGCGCAGGTCACAGACGATCGTGTCGTACAGCGTGGTCGCCGCCACCAACCGCGAGAGGCCTTCTTCTGCCGACGCTACCTCATCGACGTACCAACCGCTGATCTCCGCATGACGGCGGATGGTTGCGCGAACCAGTTTTTCATCGTCGATAATGAGCAGTCGACCAACGCAGTTGGCCAGCGGATCTCGCGGCGCAGGCTCGATGCTTGAGTTTGATGGTCTTGAAATCGGCAATGACTCATCCGCACTCGATGGCGACCGCCACGGCCACGTCACCAAGAAGATCGCGCCGCCCCCATCCGCATCCGCCACTTCCAGCTTGCCTGAGTGCGCGTGCACGATCGCATCGACAACCGCAAGACCGAGCCCCGTTCCGTGACTTGGTCGTTTGGTCGTCCAGAACGGCTCGAACACATGGCTGCGATCCGCGGCGGGCACACCAGGACCATGATCACGCACACACAACCGAGCACCATCGAGACTCGCGTGCACACTCACCTCGACGGACTGGCCGCGTGCGGAAACCTGGATGGCGTTGTCCACCAAGTTAGTAAGCACTTGCTCAAAGCCCGCGACGTCCGCAACGACCATCAATTCGGCGGGCACATCGAAGGCAACCGAAACGCCCGCCGCGTTTAGTTGTGGACGCATGCCATCCACGACGCGCTGCACCAGGTCACTCGCGCCGAACGAAACGGTCGTCAACAGGTGCCTGCGGCCAATTGACGACATGCGCTTCACGATGGCACGGCACCGAGCGGCTTGTTCTTGCACCACGCGCGCAGCGTGCGTCCGGACCGCAACATCTTCGGACGCGAGGTCCTCGCCGTAGCCGATAATCGCGGTAAGAGGGTTGTTGATCTCGTGGGCAACCCCGCTGATCAGGGTTGCACTTACGCGCAACTTATCGTCGCGTTCGACCTGGCTACGCAAACGGTCGCGCTCTTCCTGAGCCAACACGATGCGGTTGTATGCCTCCGTCATGACGGCAATGATCAAGCCGGCCGCTAGGACAACTTGCAGCCCAAGGTCAATCACTGCGTTGAACCTCAACACGACCTGCAGCACGCCATAGTCAGCTGGCGCAACATCGACACTCATAGTCGTCGCAATGACAAATAGCGTCCACGCGACTGCGGTCAGGAGCAGAACCACACGAACGGTCGACCGGCCCTGATTGCGGCGATCCAGCTGCTCGAGCGGTCGCAGCAAACGCGAGCAATACAGGCAGGTAACCACCACGAGGGGCCCCTGCACCATCAAGACGGCGCCTACCGTTGGCAGCACGAAACCCATCACGAACCCGATGGGCACCAAGACGGCCAGCAACCAGATCGGTATGAACGGCCGCCCAACGCGCCACAATCCAATACCACGTAGCAAGCCGGCGAAGAACAGGATCTTGCCCGCGAAGTAGACGCCATAGAAGGCGCGAACTTCGAGGTCACCTTCCGCCAAACTAGCATGGCCGGCGACCTGGGAGTGGACCATCCCGAAGCGCGTGGACATCGATGTCAGAGCGATGCCCAGCCCGACAAACGCCACCATGAAGCTGCGCAACCACGCCTGTCGACCTGGCGCAAGGACGCCAAAGAAGGCCGCGAAGACCCAGGCGATACCGCACTGGATCATTAGGCAGACGAGGGAAAAGAATCCCGAGCTATCGGTGAAGAACATCGTCGAGGTCGAGCTGCGACAAGCATCGCATAGTTCGCATCGTCGTCGCAGCAAACCTGCGACTGGCAGCATGCGATAGTCTACGAAGTCGCGCGGGGCCCCCTAGCCGAAAACACTGAGCGCGAATATGCCAACGGCGACGGCTAACCTGCAGACATGGACGCTGATGACACAATCCGATCACTGCGAGAAGCTCTGGCGGCAAGCCCAGACAATCTAGCGCTGCGCCAACTGCTTGGCGAAACGCTGCTAGCGCACGGCCATTACGAAGCCGCGGAAACGGAGTTTAAGGAAGCCTTGAAGCTCGATGGCCAGAGCCAAGCCCTGATGCTGCTGCTGGCCAAGAGCTACCGCACCCAAGGCAAGTTCTCGGCGGCGGCGATCGTATTGGAACAACTGGTCGCGCGCGGCAACGACCGTGCCCGGGTCGACCTGGCACGCGTCCTACTTTCCGAGGGTGATGTCGAGCAAGCCGTGCGGCAATACAAGAAGGCGCTTGAGGCCGACGAGACGCTGCATGACGACGAGCTAAGCGAGCGACTCGGCGTCGGCAACGACGATGACGATGACGA
>JBNMNW010000060.1:0-23002 GCA_051278165.1 Planctomycetota bacterium
GTGGCCGACGCCGTCGACGTAGTGCTCCTGAACCTCGGGATCGAGATACCAGAAGATGTCGCGTTCCAAGTCTTGCGGCAGGTGGCCAAGAATCGTCGCGATCTCTTCGATCTCGAGCGCCCCCAGAATCGACGCGGCGTCGCCCGGGTGCATCTCCTGCAGGACCTCCACGAGATCGGCATGCCGGCCCTCGGCCAGCAATTCTCGAATCTCCGGTGTTAGCAGGTGGAAGCGCATGGCAGAACGGCCGACGGAGGGCGTGGCGCAGGTTCTCGTGGCTGCTGGCCGCCACCGGATGGGGTTGCGGGGCCTAGGGGACTTAGGAACACCACCTGATCTGGCCGTGGCCGTCGAAACTGCGCCATGCACGGTAACGACTCAGCCACCGACATGCACTCGCCGAGGAGTCCCGTGATGATCCCCTTGTTGTGGGCGTCTGCAAATAGAGGTGGTTACTGTCCTTGACCGAAGTCGATTGGGTGGCTAGGTTCTGCGCTCGATTCGCGGCAGCAATGTCCAGCGGATCATGGTCGGGGCGTGGCTCAGCTTGGTAGAGCGCTGCGTTCGGGACGCAGAGGTCGGAGGTTCGAATCCTCTCGCCCCGACCAGTTTTATCTCTCCCGTGTCCTCGTCCGTTGATCGCGCCCTTAGCGCTGATCCGAGCTAGGTGGCACGCTCACGACGCCTGCACGACGCCTGCACGACGCCTGCACGAGGCCACACGAGGCCACACGAGGCCCACACGAACATCGCCTGTTCACGCTTCCGTTCCGCCCGCGGCCAGAAGTGGTCGCGATGGCGAGCGTGATCATCTGGCGACGTGCGAAGGGACGTTCCGCAACTGCTCAAGCAAACCGTGCTAGTCCCGAGCTGCGGCGAACCGGGGTTTGCGAAGATTCTCTAGCCAGTCGCTTCGAGGTTCTTGGGGGCCGAGCCGCAGTTTGAGTCGTCTACACCCGCGGGGCGAATGAGTTGTTTCTGTGCCTTGTGGCCGTCGATGCTGGCGTCGACGTCATCCGCCAGTTGTTGCAGAGTCCATGCTTTGCCGAACTCGAACTGCGCGCCTATGCCGAACACCAGAATAACAGTGGTCGCTTCGTGCTCGTGACTCTGGCCGGCAGCACCAGCGCCGTCGATAGCATGCTCGAGACCGCTTGGAGTGCCGGGGTGCGCGTGCTGCAGGTTGAGCGACCCGACCATGCGTTCGTCGTCGACCAGCCGGCGCGCTAGACGAAAGGCGCTGAGAGATGGTCGGCGTTAGGCATAGCGTGCACCGGTGTGGTCAAGCCAATGCACTCGCTGACCGGCAGTCGAAGTCTACGTTCAAGCACGTGCGACTGGCTTAGCCGATCACCATCGCGACTGCCCCTGATTTCGGGGCTCCGAACGAACCGATCGCGGCATCGATCAAGAACTACTGACCAACGATTTCGCGCCCCAGTAGCGCCGGTGTCGACGGGATTGTGCGGGCTTGATCTGCTGCACCGTTGTCGTTCGTGGTCACGAACGCTGTCGCGCCTGATCAAACCCTCAGTTCACCTCCGAGGTCCCTCGATCCGAGCCGCAGCATGAAGTTTCTGGTCGCGCTTCACCGGCGCCGACAGGCTGCTAAGCTCGTGTGCCATGCAGTCGTTCTTACGATGCCCGCGGGCTCTGTGTTGGCTTGCCGTAGCGATGCCGAGCGTGGTGGTTGCGCAGGCTGGCGGTCACTGGGCCTACGAGCCACCGGCGGCGGTTCGCTCGCCAGCGGTCGAGGATGCGGGGTGGGCGCGCAGTCCGGTCGACGCGTTCGTGCTGGCCGAGATTGAGCGCAATGGCCAGCGCCCGGCGCCCGAGGCGGATGTCAGGACGTTGGCGCGCCGGCTGTTCTTCGATCTGGTTGGGTTGCCGCCTGAGATGGCCGACGTTGAGGCGCTGGCGGCAGACGCGTCGGGCGAGGGCTACCAGCGACTGGTCGATCGGCTGCTGGCGTCGCCGCACTTCGCAGAACGCATGGCGATGTATTGGCTGGACCTGGTGCGATTCGCGGACTCGACCGGAGTGCATGCGGACAATCCATGGGACGCGCATCCGTATCGCGATTGGGTTATCCAAGCGTTCGACCAAAACATGCCGTTCGATCGCTTCACGCGGGAACAGCTCGCCGGCGATTTGATGTCCGACGCGACGCTGCAGCAGCGGGTGGCGGCGGCCTACAATCGGCTCAACCTGGTGACCCGCGAAGGCGGTTCGCAGCCGAAGGAGTTTCTGATTCGCTACACGGCCGATCGGGTGCGCAACGTCTCGACGGTTTGGATGGCGGCGACGGTTGGTTGCGCCGAGTGCCACGATCACAAGTTTGATCCGATCGCGGCACGCGACTTCTATCGGCTCGGGGCGTTCTTCGCGGACATCGAGCAGGTGGGGGTGTATTCGCAGGGTGCGGCGAAGGGGCGCTACTTCGGGCCGTACCTGACGGTGCCGCCGGCGGAACAGCGCGGTGAGTTGGTGAAGATCGATAAGCGCATTGCGACGGCGCGGGACGTGCTCGCGACGCCGACGGATGCGCTCGCTGACGCGCAGCGTGAATGGGAACGCGAGGTGCTTGCGGCGCCGCCAGTTGCGCCGGAATTTGGGACGTGGCATGCGGCGGGTCCATACGCGGCGAGCAGCTTCGCGGATGCCCATAAGCGCGCGTTCGGGCCTGAGAACGGGGTCGATCTTGCTGCGCAGCATGAAGGCAGTAATCGCTGGACGAAGCATGCGGAGTGGCTCGACGGCAAGGCGCACAAACTGGCCGGCGATCGCTCGGCGTTCTACCTGTTCCGCACGATTACAGTGGCGCGTGCGCAGCAGTTGACGCTGAACTTCGGCAGCGATGATTCGATCCGGGTATGGGTTGATGGCGAGAGTGTTCTCGACCACCAAGTGTCGCGCGGCGTGGCGCCGGATCAGGAGCGGCTCGACCTCGATTTCGACGTCGGGCAGCACGAACTGCTGGTCAAGATCGCCAACGGCAGCGGGTCGTTCGGCTTCTACTTCCGGCCAGAGTTTGCCCGCCTTCCCGATGGGCTGTTGGTGCAACTCCGTGTGCCGGTCGAGAGTCGCACGGCCGATGGTGCGGCGGCAGTGTCGACGCACTTCCGCGGACTGACGCCATTGCTCGCCGATGCGCGGCGGCAGTTGCGTGAACTCGAGGCCGAACGCGCGGCGTTGGTCGATTCGCTGCCGGTTGTGATGGCGACGGTTGCGACCGAGCCGATGACGACGCGGGTGCTGCGGCGTGGCGACTGGATGGATGATTCCGGCGAGGTTGTGCAGCCGGGTGTGCCAGCTGCGTTTGGCGCATTGGCGGCGCGACCGCAACGCGCGACGCGGCTTGATTTAGCCAACTGGCTGGTTCAGCCCGACAACCCGCTGGTGGCGCGCGTGTTCGTGAACCGGCTCTGGAAGCTGTTCTTTGGTCGCGGCATCGTGCGGTCGCTCGACGACTTTGGAACGCAGGGAGAACGGCCAACGCATCCAGAGTTGCTCGACTACCTCGCGCAGCGTTTCGTTGCGTCTGGCTGGGACGTCAAGGCGATGATTCGGCTGATGGTGACCAGCGCGACGTATCGGCAGTCGTCGGACTGCGATCCGATCACGGCGCGAGATGATCCATACAACATGTCGTTCTCGCGGCAGGTTCGCTACCGCCACGACGCCGAGATCGTGCGCGACAATGCGCTCGCGGTCAGCGGTCTGCTGGTCAAAAAGGTCGGTGGCCGCAGCGTGCGTCCGTATCAGCCCGCTGGCTTTTACCGGCATCTCAACTTTCCCAAGCGTCGCTACCAGCAGGGCACCGGCGATGATCTGTGGCGCCGCAGCATCTACACGCACTGGCAGCGACAATACCTGCACCCCGCGCTGGCCGCGTTCGATGCGCCATCGCGTGAAGAGTGCACCGTGGAGCGGGCACGCTCCAACACGCCACTGCAGGCGCTGGTGCTGCTCAACGATCCAATCCTGATCGAGGCGGCGCGCGCGCTCGCGACGCGCATGGTGCGCGAGGGTGGCTCTGACGTCCGTGAGCAGATTGCGTTTGCGGGCACGACCGTGCTGAACCGACCGCTTGGTTCGGCCGAGTTCGGTGTGCTGCTAAACCATCACCAACGGCTGCGCGAGCAGTATGCCGCCGACGTCGACGCGGCCAAGGCGCTGCTTGCGATTGGCGAACGGCCCGTGCCCGCCGATATCGATCCGACCAAACTCGCCGCGTTGACCGGGGTTGCGCGCGTGATCCTGAGCTTGCACGAGACCCTGACCAGATACTGATTGCTGATGAACACCTTCGACGCACTGAGTAGACGTATGTTCCTCGCCGGAGGGCTTGGCGCCATCGCGGCCCGCCAACTGTTGGCTGGCGCGATGCCACTGCCGACTCAGCAGACGACTTCGCAGGCGATGTCTCATGCGATGCCCGAAACGATGGCGCAGCTGCTGCCGCCGAACGGGCGGTCCGAAACGCCATGGAACGGCATCGTCGATCCGAGGCACCACGTGCCGCGTGCGAAACGCGTGATCCACCTCTACATGGCTGGCGGGCCGTCGCACCTGGAGACGTTCGACTACAAGCCGAAGCTTGCCGAACTCGATGGGCAGCCGATGCCGGCCTCGTTCACGCGTGGCCAGCCGATCGCCCAACTTCAGGGCAGCAGACTCGTCTGCATGGCGCCGCAGTTTCCGTTCGCGCGCTACGGCAAGAGTGGCCAAGAGATCTGCACGAAGTTCCCGCACATCGGTTCGGTCGCTGACGACATCAGCATCATCCGTTCGATGCAGACGGACCAGATCAACCACGATCCGGCGCACACGATGTTCAATACCGGCCACACCATCCCGGGCCGGCCATCGATGGGTTCGTGGATCAACTACGGACTTGGCAGTGAAGGCGACGACCTGCCGGGCTTCGTCGTGCTGGCGTCAGTCGGCAAGGGCGGCCAGGCGCAGCCGATCGCGGCACGGCAGTGGAGTGCTGGCTTCCTGCCGTCGCGATTCCAAGGAGTCGAGTTCCGCAGTAAGGGCGACCCGGTGCTCTACGTGAAGAATCCAAATGGCATCACGCGCCAGCAGCAGCGCGAGGCTGTCGATGCGATCACGCAGCTCAACCAGCTGCACGATAAGTCGGTCGGCGATCCCGAGATCGCGACCCGCATTGCACAGTTCGAGATGGCCTTCCGCATGCAGGCGTCGGTGCCCGAGCTGTCGGACCTGTCGGATGAGCCTCGCGAAGTGCTCGACCTCTACGGCGTCACTGGCCAGGACGGTTCGTTCGCATCGAACTGCCTGCTGGCGCGCCGGCTCGCGGAGCGCGGTGTGCGCTTCATCCAGGTCTACCATCGCGCGTGGGATCATCACGGTGGCATCAAGCGCGCCATCGAGATCACCGCCAATGAGGTCGACCGCGCGACGGCGGCGCTGATCCATGATCTAAAACGTCGTGGCATGCTCGACGATACGCTGGTGCTGTGGGGCGGCGAGTTTGGCCGCACGCCGATGGCACAGGGCAGCGGTCGTGATCATCACATTCGCGGGTTCTCGTATTTCCTCGCTGGCGGTGGCATTCGCGGCGGCACGAGCCACGGTTCGACCGACGAACTCGGCTACCACGCCGTCGAGGACGTGGTGCACGTGCGCGACCTGCACGCGACGATTTTGCACCAGCTCGGCATCGATCACAGCAGGCTGAGCCAGCGCTTCCAAGGCCTTGATGTACGGTTGACCGGGGTCGAGTCGGCGCGTCCGATCCGCTCGATCATCGCGTAGTGCGATGGTTTGAGCTGACGACGCGCCCTGCGTGTCGGCAGGAGTCGTACTGGTCCGTCAGCAATTCGCAACGACCTGCCTTGGGGGCTACATGGATGCCGCGCGCGCTAGAATATCGTCCTCGATTCAACCAGTCCCATTTGCCATGGAGAACTCATGAAGACCCTCGTCTCGCTCTCACCCCTCGGTCAGCTGTTCGCGTTCGCCGCCATGACCTGCGCGGTGCAAGCGCAGTGGACTGGCGAATGGCCCATGGACGTGAGCAGTGGTCAGACCACGTTTGACATCTCTGGTAACGGCAACGACGGCACCTTGATCAACTTCTCCGGGACGCCTTGGGTCGCGGGAATGTTCGGCAACGCGCTCATGTTCGACGGCGTGGACGACTACGTGAGTCCGAACTCGCAGTCGTCGATCTACGATGGGCTGGGTTCGCCTTACTCGGTCTGCTATTGGGTGAAGGCGCCAGCCCAACAAAACACCTTCGTCTACGCCGAGGGTGCCATTGGCAGTCCCGCCATCCTCATCTTCGGCAGCGGCCAGTATCTCCCGGACGCCGACAAGTTCCGCGTCTACTTGCGCAACGATCAGAACTTTGTGCCACTCACCGGGGTTTCGAACTCCGTCGTCTACGACGACACGTGGCACCACGTTGCCTTCGTCGATGTCTCCGGCGAGATCACGCTGTACATCGACGGGGTCGTCGACACGAGCAACATCACCTACCAGCCCACGCGCATGCCGGGCATGCCGGGCTACGGCACATACTCGATGAGCACGGCCGCGATGGGAGCGTTACGCCGCGGCTCCGTCTGCTGCCAACTAGACGGCGCGATCGACGATTTCCGCCTCTATCAGTTCGCGATGACGCCTCTCGATGTTTTGCTTGCGATGGCGAGCGTGCCGTTGCTGCCAACGTCGGCGAGCATCGGCAACTACGGCGTCGGTTGCGGCGTTGGTCCGATGGACCTCGTAGGCAGCGGTAGCGCCGTGCTCGGTGGCCCCGGACTCGACCTACAGGCGCAAGCTGGGCAACCTGGCGCGCTCGCGGTGCTGGCATGCGGTCTTGGCGCGGTCTTGCCCATTGATCTCGGTGTGGCCGGCTTCCCTGGCTGCACGCTCTACCCGCAGAACTACGCCACCGCGTTACTCGGCGTGGTTGATGCTGCCGGCAACGCGCCGACCTTCTCGTTCCCGATCCCGAACAACCCGTTGCTAGTCGCCACGCAGCTCAACTGCCAGGTGGCAGCGTTGGCCGGAACCGCCCTTGAGTTCTCCGACGTGGTTGAGGCTGTGCTCGGCAACTGATCGTTGCGGGCGTGCAGTTGACTGGCTCTACGGTCGACTTGGTCTACCTCGAGGGATCGAGCTCCACCCCCCTCACGGTTGCGTGCGGAGCTTGCTAGCTGCCGATGATGGCGGCGGTCGCTTCCAGTTCGAGCAAGCAACCGTAGTGCAGCGGTCCACAGGGAATGATGGCGCGCGCCGGCTTGTGTTCGCCGAACCACCCGGCGTAGGCCTTGTTGATTTGCGCCCAGAGATCGAGGTCGCTGATAAAGATGCGGACCTGCAGCACGTGATCGCGTTGGCTGCCGCCGGCGAGCAGCAGGTTCTCCAGGTTGTTGAGCGCCATGATGGTCTGCTCTTCGATGGATTCGGGAACGGCTTTGCTGACCGGGTCCATTGGCAGTTGGCCCGAGATGAACAGCATGCCGTTGTGGCCGATCACCGGTGAGTAGTGGCCGGCGGGAGTTGGGATGTTCTTGTGTGTAGGAATGTGCATGGGGGATTGGGTTAGTGGTATTTGCCAGTCTTGCTGTCGCGCTGCATCTCGTCGTGGCGTTTGACGATGCCGTGCATGGCGATGTAGACGCCGTTTGCGGCCAGGCTCGCAGCGGCGATGGCACAGCCGAAGTTGATCGGCGCGTCGGAGTCAGAGAATCGTTCGGGTCGCATCGCGCCGGTGATGACGATCAGCTTGTCGGTGACGTGCTCCGCCAAGAACGCGGCGGTCTCGAGCATCGTATCGGTGCCATGCGTGACGACGACCTTGTCGTTGGCGTCCATGCGAATGCATTCGAGCAGCAGCTGCCGATCGTCGGCAGTGATCTCGGTGCTGTCCTTCTGGAAGGCCGTGCGCAGATCGAACGTGAACGATGGGTTGAGCCTAGTCAGCAGCCGTTCGGTTGCCGGCTCGCCAAACTCGAACGCATAGCCACCACTGCTGCGCGGGTAGTCCTTGTCGATCGTGCCGCCCGTCTGGATGAACGTGATGCGCATCCGACCATGTTGCCATGTGGGCGTGCTCGGCAACCTACTTTTCGGCCGGGCCTCTAGCCGGTCGAATCAGCGGCGCCGGCGCTTTGGCTTCTCGTCCTCTTTCATCGGCTCCGGCAGGTCGAGCGCGCTGACGATGCGTAACCCAGGAATGGCTTCTCGCAGGCGCACGACGGCCTTGGCGGTGGTTTCGGTCTCGTAGAGGTAGAGGTTCTCAAGTCGCTTGAGCGAAGCGAGTGCCGTTAGCGCGTAGTCGCCGGTCGCGGTGCCGAACAGGTTCAAGCTGCGCAGTTCTTGGCACGCGGCGAGTTCCTTGACGCCGGAATTGCCGACCTTGGTTTGGCGCAAGCTGAGCTTGGTCAGGCGCGGCATCTTGGCGATTTGGCGGCAGCCAGCGTCGCCGACCTGGCTGCGGGCGAGGTCGAGTTCGAAGATGTTGTCGGCAATCGGTCCGAGCTTCGCGAGCGTTGCATCGGAGACGTCGTCGGTCTTGCCGCAGCACGACACTGACAGCAGTGGGTTGCCGTCGCCAACACTCTTTACCTGAAACTCAGAGTCCTGGAAGCTCTTGAGAATGGCCGGCGAGACCGGGGTTAGGCCCTTGCTGAGCGTCACGATCGGTGCTGGGCCGGATCGTTTGCGTGGCTTCTTGGAGGTCGACTTGGCCGGCTTGCTCGGCTTGGCCTTGCTCGGCTTGGCCTTGCCGCCGCTCGTTTTGGCTTCGCCAGTCCAACTACCGAAGTCGGCGCCTTGCTCGATCCACTTGGTGATCAAATCTACGTCGCGCTTCGACAGCGGCGGGCCGGCCTTTTGAGGCGGCATGCGATCTTCGTCGTCGGCCGGCAGCGTGATCGAATCGAGGATCAACGAAGCCTCAGTGTCCTTGGCTACGAACAGTAGACCGCGCTTGCTCTTCTGGATGTTCGCCAGCGTGTCGAACATGACCTTGCCCTTCGGTCGTTTCTTGCGGCCGTTGTCGTCGACATACGCGGTCCGGTGGCACTCAATGCAGTTGCGCTCGAGGATCGGGAAGACGTGGCGCTCGAAGATCACCTTGTCCTTGCTCTGCGCAGCGAGCGGCGCGAGCAAGGTCAGTAGAAGTAGTGACAGGCGGATCAGCATGAGGTGATGGGAGGGCAACAACTGTGGTGATGCGGCAGAATGGTCGCCGGCGGATATGCGCCTCGCGCGGCGCAAGCACAAGCGCTCGGGCTAGCCGAAGATCTCGGTCGCTGCCATGCCCTTGTCGGCAACCTTGAACGGTCGTCCCGATGGTGAGGTCAGCACGTGATCCGTTGGCACGCCGCAGCCGTAGGCGATCGTGGCATTGAGGTCCGGGATCGACATCGGGTCTTCGATGACTTCGCGGCCTTCCTTGTCGGTCTTGCCGTAGCGCATGCCACCCTTGACGCCGCCGCCAGCCAGCAGCGCACTGAAGGCCTTCGGGTAGTGGTTGCGGCCGTTGTCTTCGTCGATGTCGGGCGAACGACCAAACTCGCTAGCGAGCACCACCATCGTGTCTTCGAGCAAGCCGCGCGCGTCGAGGTCTGCGAGCAGCGCACTGAGGCCTTGGTCGATCGCTGGCACTAGCGTCTCTAGGCGGTCGAAGTTTTCATTGTGCGTGTCCCAGCCACCGCTCATGACTTCGACGTAGCGAACGCCGTGCTCGACGAGGCGGCGGGCCAACAGGCAGCCGCTGCCGAACTTGGTGTTACCGTAGGCAGCCTTGGTGCTCGTGCTTTCCTGGTCGATGTCGAACGCGGCGAGGTCGCTGCTTCGCATCAACTTGACCGCGTCGGCGTAGGCTTGGTTGTAAGAGCCAACCGACAGCTGCTTGTGCTTGTCACTAAACCCGGAATCGAGCTTCTTCAGCATGTCCAAGCGCTTCTCGAAGCGACTCTGGGTGATGCCACTCGGGCGCGTCGCGTTCTTCAGGCCGTCGTCCGGATCGCCAATTGGCACCGGCTGGTATTCCGCTGGGAAGAAGCCTGCACCTGGCGTGTCCGCGCCACCGCCAACAATGACGTGGCCTGGCAGGGTGTCGTTGTGGCGACCGGCCATGCGGTTGCACCAAGCGCCCGTGCTCGGGTGCTGGATCGTGCCGCGCAATTCGTAGCTGGTGCGCATCAGATACTGCGCCTGTGCGTGTGCGCCTTGCGTGCTCGACAGCGAGTTGATCACGCACGCCTTATCCATGTGGTTAGCAAGGTTGGGCAGGTATTGCCCAAGCATGATGCCGTCGGCGCGGGTCTTGATCGGGGTGTTCGGCCCCTGCGTCTTTTGGCCGGGCTTCGGGTCGAGCAAGTCGACGTGGCTCATGCCGCCTTGCATGAACAGGTAGATGACGTGCTTGGCGGTTGCCCGCCCGAGCACGATCGGCTTCGTCGGGTTCTGCGGATCTTGGCTCAGCGCTTGGGCGACGAGGCTTGGACCGAAGCTCGCAGCAGCGCCAACTCCGAGCATCGATTGGGCCATGCCCGTGAGGAACGTGCGACGGGTGCCTTCATCGGCGCCGCGAATGATCTTGCGAAGTGACATAGCTTTTCTTCGGTAGGGCTTTGCTTCGGTAGGAAGGTGCGGCGGTGATTACTGGACGAAGCGGAACTCGTTGCTGTTGCAGAGAACCCAGACGAGGTCGTTCAACGTTTTGGCCCCGTTGACGGCAACCTGGCGGCGCCAGTCGTCGAGTTCGTCTTCCGTTGGTTCGCGGTTCAGCGTCGTCAGGAACGCGACGCGAATGCGGCGTGCACCATCGGTTGCGAACTGCAGGTCGCGACGCAACGCCGACTGGCCGTTGAGCACGCGTTGGTCGAGGAAGCCGTTCATCAGGGTCAGCACCTGCGGCACGGTTGCCACATCCGAAGACGCATCGATCGTCTCGCGGTCTGACTGGCCGAACTCGCGCAGCATGTGTCCCGGACGCGCTGGCTGGTCGAGGTCGCTGGCGCGCAGCAGGTCGAGTTCGAAGCCCTTGCCGGCGCGTTCGCCGAGGTTGATGCCCATCTGTTCCAGTTGCTTGCGGATCTGGGCGACGCGAGGCAGGTCGCCATCGCGGCGGGCAGCAGCCAGTTCGCTCATGAGTGGTTGCGCACGTTTGCGGTCGCTGCGGTCGCGGGCCTTCTGGGCCTGCATCGCTTTGCGCTGTTCCTGGGCCTGGTTCTTCATCATCATGCCGCGGCCACCCTTGACGATCTTTAGGATCTCATCCTTGTCGGCGTCCTTGACCTTCTCATACGACGCATAGACAGAGGAAGCTCGGCTGTCCGGCGCGCGCAGGCGGTCGTCAATGTCGTCGAACACCAGCGTGATTAGTGAGTCCCAGACTTGCTGTGAGCTCATGCGGCGCATCACGGGGCCTGCGAATAGCGGCGCGGTGCCGGGCTGCGGATCCTGCTTGGCGGCTTGTTGCTGGAACAGTTGCGTGTGCAGCAGCACGCGTTCGAATTGGCGCAGGTTGAAGTCGACGCGCACCATCAACTGCTCGAGTTCTTTGGCGAGCTCGGGGTGAATGGCTTTGGTGTCCTTCTTCCAGTCGTCGCGCGGCTCAATCAGACCGCGACCAAAGGTGCGGGCCCACATGCGGTTGGCGATGACCTTGGTAAATTGCGGGTTCTTCTTATCGGTCATCCAGTCGGCGAGAGCTTCGCGCGAGTTGATGCCGGTGGCCATTTCGGCACGGTTGCGGCGTTGGGCGCGTGCTCGCTTGGACTGCGATCGTGAGTTGGTCTTCGGGTAGGTCAGCTTGACCTTACTACCGAAGATGGTGCTCGCCCTGATCGGCGCCATGGGGCGCGCGTCATCGTATTGGTAGTCCTTCGGCAGCTTCTCGACGCCGCTGCCGTTGCCTTGGATGCCCTGCGTCAGGCGGCGAACGAGCTGCAGTGCCTGCTGGCGGGTGCGTTGGTCTTCGGTTGCGAGTTCCTTGCGCAGCTCTCGGTAATTGCCGAGCGCTCGGTTGTCGCGGTAGCGCATGTTGCCGAAGAACGCCGCCATCTCGAAGAACTGCTTCTGCGTCCAGTGGTCAAACGGGTGGTTGTGGCATTGCGCGCATTCGAGTCGCGTACCCAGGAACAACCGCACGGTGTTGGCCATCGAATCGTGCGGCATGCCGTTGTCACGCATCAGGTGACCGGTTGCCCCGTTGTCGGTCGCGTGGGCGGCACCTTCGGCGACCAACAGGTCGCGCACGAACTCATCGTAGGGCTGGTCGTTGATGACCGACTTGCGGATGAAGTGAGCAAACGGCTCGCCGCTCAGCTGGCGCTGCCGCGACTTCACGCGCAGCAGGTCGAACCAGTAGTTGCTGAAGTGGCTGGTGCGGCCTGGCGAGTTGAGCAGTAGGTCGACCAGCTCGGTGCGCTTGTCCGGGGTCTGGTCGGCGAGGAACTTCTCGGTCTCGACCAGGGTTGGGATGCGGCCAACTACGTTGAGGTAGCTGCGTCGCACAAAGGTCGCGTCATCGACCAATGGCAACGGGACTTCTTGGTGCCGTTTGAGACCTCGTGTCAGCAGGGCATCGATCTTCGACGCATCGCGCAGCACCTCTTTCTTGCTGCGGTCGTCCTCGACTTTCACCTGAGGCCGCTGCGGGTTGCGCGCAGTGGTTTGGGCGTTGGTGATTCCGACCAGGGCGAGGGCGATGACGGCGGCACTCGTGCGGGTGATTCGGCTCATATCGTTGTCCAGTGGCGCGCCGTGGGTGTTGCGCCTATCGGTTATTGAACGCTCTATTGCTCGGATCGGCCACTGGGGGGACGGCTGTAAAGCCAGAAGACATGACTGAAGGTGTCTGCCCCGGCTTGCGTTGTGGTCGTTTGCTCGGCAGTTCTTGCGCGGCCCGGCGCCGCAGCACCGCAACGACCCGGCCTCCCTTGGGCAGGCCGGCGATTGGCAGGCCCCGGCCAGGGCGTCGTTCGATGCGCGCGACGGAGTCGGTCGATGCGGTCCGCAGTAGCTGTGGACAACCGTCCGCAAGCTCCTTGCTCACCGCGTCCAGCCGCGCCTCCGCCAGGGCCAAGGCAGCTCCTCTGGTTCGTCGTAACGCATTCCTTTTGCTGGGGTTACCGATCTGGTAGATCGCCTTGTTGAGGGCGGTAAGTAGCTCTCCCTGGTGGTTGTCGATGTTGTGGAGTTGTTCCTGGCTTCGCAGGGCCTCCTGGCTCTTGCCGGCGGCATATAGGGCGACAACGTCAGCCGCCAGCGGGATGCGCTGGGCCTCCAATTCTGTCCGCTTTTGCTGCAGTCGGGCGATGGTCGCGCCGACCACGTCGGCATCCGGGTTCGCCAGTTGGTAGGCGCGCTGCTGGTCACCAGCACCCATTTCATGAGTCAAAACAATCGACAAAGTCTCATCCGCTAGTGCCGCTTCGATGAGCGGTTGCAGGTCGTGACCGCTCGGAAGTGGCGAACCGTTAGCGAACGGGACCTCAACCGCGATGTCGGGGATGTCGCTGCTGCCGCCGAGCAGGCCACCCGAAGCGCCGCCGATGACCCGTTCGCCAGCGCTGCTGGCCGCGTCGCCGATCAGCTTGATCAAGTTCTCGACGGCAAGGCTGACAATGGTGCCTTGGCTGACGCCGTCAGCCGGCACGTGCAGGCTGATTGGCAGGCGTTGCTGGTCATCGGCGTTGCGCAACAGGAACAGCACGGTCTGGATCGGTGCCGGCAGGCGCAGGTAGCGATAGATCGGGCCGTCGGGCGGTTCGTCGAGAGCCAGATAGGTCAGCACGTGGTTGCTGCGGATGTCGATGCCGTCGTAGCCCTTGAGGTCGACGCCGACGCGCATGTCGTAGAGACCGTCGGTCAGGTCGACGCCGGCCTGCTTGGCGAGACCGCGGAACGACGCGAGTTCGAGTTCGGTCAGCGAGATGTTGATGCGACCGATCGTCGTTGGGAACAGTTGCAGTTGGCCTTTCACGGTCAACTCATCGAGCATCGCGCGCTGTTCGTATTCGTGGTCCTGGTTGGCACCGATCAGTGCTTCGGCACCAGAGGTCAGCAAGCCGGCCAAGACCGAACTCTTGATGACGCGCTGTTCGAGTGGCACCGGGCCGCCACGCACGGCAATCGAGAACGACATTGCTCGGGGTTCGGTGAAGGCGCGCGTCGAGAAGCGGCGTATTTGCGCGTCGGTGTCCATCAACGACAGGTGCGTTGGCGGATCCGTGGTCGCGTCCTTGAACTCGACGTTGAGGCCGAGCAAGTCGAAGCGGTCGATCGCGAACTCGCCGGCGCTGGGGGCCGTGGGGACGGAAGCCTTCGCGGGCTTGCTCGGTTCTACTGTCGGCGTCGTGTCGTTCGGAGCACCCGCCGCCACTTCGTCAACGGGTGGCGTCGGCAGCAGGAATCCGGCGATGTGCATGCCGTCCTGGTCTTTCTCGATACGTAGCTGGGGATCGTCAATCGTCAGCGACCGCAGCAGCACGCTGCCAGTCGATGGCTGGATCGCGCGCACGATCGCGTCGATGCTCGCGATGCTGGCATACGGTTCTTCGCTGTTGGCGTCGCGCACGACCAAGTTTTCGAGCGTGAGTTCGGCACCGAGCGAGCGGTTGAAGTCGAACTTGCTCGGGTCGCGCCGCTTCATGTTGAGGAATGCGTGCAGTTTGGCGGTGGCCGACAGGGCGGTGGCTTCGCCGCGCACATGCTTAGCGAGGGAAGGCATCACGCGTTGTAGCTGCGTCGTGTCGAACCCATTGAGCGAGAAGTCGATGTCGAGCGTCGGCGTTAGATCGAACAGTGACAGGGTTGTGTCTGCCTTGAACGTCGCGCCGAGTGGCTGGCAGTTGCCGGAAACCTCTAACGACATCGCGTTGGGTTCGTCGGCCGTCGGATCGCCAAACCATGGCTCGAGCAGCCGCAGGCCTGTTTTGAGCACCAGTGGTTCGGCCGTGTCACCGCGCCGGTCGCGCAGTTCGAGTCGTTCGAGTTCTAGCGCGAGCGCGTCTATGCGCAGTTTCGGCAGGATCAATGGCGGTTGCGGCGTGATCGTCGCCGGCTTGCTGGTTGCCGGGGTGGCCGGGGCTGCGCTGGGCGCAGGGACCGCCGTCTTGGCCGTCTGGGCAAACGAGAAGCCTGGCACATGCAGTGCGTCCGGGGTCAGCGTCACGATCGCGCGGATGCCGGTTACATGCGCGTCGCGAATGTGCACTTCGTCGTCGGTGAACGCCGGCACGTCGAGCAGGATTTCGTCGATGGCGGCGACCTCAGTGTCGCGATCGACGAGTCGTAGTTCGCGCACGCTGGCGCGCATTGCCGAGCTGTCGCCCAGATCGATGCGGGCATCGAAGTCGGCGTTGAGGGCGCCGTTGACCAGCGTACAGCGCATGCCTTCTGGCAGAAGCAGTTCGAGTTCGTTGCCCTCGATGCCGGTTGCCGTGAGGTTGCCGACCAGGGCATTGCGGGTGCTGTCTTGGCGCAGCACGGCGCGGATGCCGCAGGCTCGCATGGCGCGATCCAGTCGCAGCGTGATGTCGATCGGCAGTCCTTCATCGGCCGTGGTCGCACCGATCGCGGCATCGAGTCCAATCGAGAACGTGCGGTCGGGGAAGCGAGCGTCGCTCCACGCCAGCGTGGTTCGGTCGACAATCAGCTTGCCGTGGGTCAGCGGCGCGGCCGTACTCGCTGGTGTCGTGGCCGAAGTTGGTGGCGCAGTAGGGGCCGCAGGCGGCGTTGTGCTGGTGGCGTTCGCGGTGGTGGCGTTGGCGCCTGCCTCGCTCGGCGGTGCGTTGCCGAGCTTCAACCCTAACGCGTGCAGCAACTGCTCTTGGTCGCGGTGCACCTTGACGAAAGGATCGCGAACCGTCCACGTGCCGATGTGTGTTTCGCTGTTGGCGATGCGGATGTCTTCGCCGTCGACACTGCGCAGCGTCAGCAGCTTGTTGGCGCCGTCGATGAACTGCACGTTGACGAGATGCGCCGAGCCCGTGATGCCTTGTTCGGTGAAGTTTAGGTCCGCATTGGCGGCTAGCTGAAACTTGCCGTTGTCGAGTTCGGACTCGATGCCGAGCGGTGTGAGCCACGGTCGCAGGCCTTGCAGGGTGATGCCATCTGTCAACCACTGCAGGTCGGTGTAGATGCCATCTTCTCGTGACTTCAAGGTCAGATCGGCCGTGCAACGTTTCGCCACATCTGGAACCGAGAACGACAGCATCATGCGCCCCGGCACCTGCGCTGCTTCGCCGATGGTGATGCCGTCGCCGTGCAGGTGCAGGTTGCCGATCGTCAGGCTCGCCGCTGGTTCGATGGATGCGTCGGTGTAGACGAGCTGCGTGCCGGACCAGTCGAACGATCCTAGTCGGATCTTCGGCAGCGCGAAGGCCTCGGTGGTTGCAGGTTGACCGCTGGCTAGAGCTGTTTCGGCGGTCGCAGGCTGGTTGCTGGTGGTCGGCTTGATGTGCAAGCCAGCCAACCGAATCGAGCCATCGGCTTCGTGGCGGATCGGCAGAAAGGGACCGACAATCTCGACACTGCCGATGGCCAGCGTGTCGTCGTTCGTGCGTACGTCGCGCACCGCGAGACGCTTGAGCGCGAGTAGTTCTTGGTCGCCATCGCGGATCGCGATGCGACTCAGGTCGACCGACATCGAGTCGCCAAACTCGGCGTCCATGGAAGCATCAAGATCGATGCCGTTGTCGGGTAGCGAGATGCCAGACGCCGCAAGTATCGGACGAATGCGCAGGCAGGTCAGGCCTTCGCCGCGCAGGTCCGCGGTAATGGCTGTGCGACTTTCAGCCAGTTCGAGTCGGCCGGCTTCGAGTCGCAGTGCTGCGACGATGCCGTCGGCGTTCATGGCCAACGAAAACGGCGTGACCACGCCAACGTCGACGGTGCCGACACCGGTGACTTCGGTCGGCCCAAACTTCGACGTGATAGTGCTGCGCTCGATGCCGTCGAGCGACAGGCCAAAATCGAATCCGCCGGCGAGTGCTGGGTGCTTCGGCGCACTGGGCAGAATGGTCGCATTGAGATCGCCGCCCAAGCGCACGTCGACTACATGCGCGTTCTCGATGATGTCGAGTAACTGCTGCGCCAAGCCAAAGCGATGCGGGCGGAAACCGCGCACGGCCGCTTGGAAGTTGACGTCGACTTTGCTCGCCATCGCCTGCACTCGTGTGTGCACGAACAATTCGTCGCACAGTTGCGGCGCGTGCACGCGCAACATGATTGAGCCATTGCGATCGGGGAAGCCGATGTCTGCGATGTCGAGGTCGAGCTTACCGGTGTGATGCCTGGCCGGGCTGACGCTTTCGTCGAAGAAGTCAAACTGCAGGTCGTGCAGGCGCGTGGAGGCGATCCAGCACGGCAGTTCGAAGCTGATTGGTTCGTCGGGGGCCGTCTCTTCCTGCTCGGGTTCTGGCAGCGTTACGGCTGCCGGCTCCGTCCACGACTTGGGCAACCGCAACGTGCCGTCCGCATTGCGATGCAGGCTGACGCGTCCACCAGCGATGCCGGCATCGACGATCGAGACTTGGCCGCTGAGTAGTTGCCGCATCGACAAGTCGGCGACGACTTCTTGTGCCTTCAGCAGGGCCGGAGCATCCGCGTCATTGGCGTCGCGAACGACCAGGTCTTCGATGTGCAGCGACAGACCGGTGATGGACAGCGACGCGCTACGCCACGAAACGGCTAGCCCGGCATAGCCGGCGCCGAAGTTGGTGATCTGTTCGAGGAACAGCCACAGCAAGATGCGAGCGACTAGGCCGGTGATTGCGAGCCGCTTGGTCCAGCGCCACCACCAACGAGACTTAGGTTTGGCGGCCTTGTTTTGCTTGGCTTTTTTGCTCTTCGGAGCCTTCTTGGCGCCCTCGTCAGCACTCGCGGCCGCTGTTGTCGTCGCGAGTTGCGGGCTAGTGGGGTCGCCGCCGGGAGTGTTCGTTGCGCCGCCTTCCTGAGCGTCGTTCTCGGGTTGTTCGCTCATCGTCCGGCCTCCATTGCCGACTGCTCGATTGCTTGTCGGGCTGCCTCTTGCGCGGTCAGGTAGCGGCGTACTGCTCGCCGACGATCGACCTTGCTGCCCATCGCGTCGTAGCCGTCGATGGCCACGTTTTTGCCGTGCAGCCACGTGACCGCGGTGACGCGAATGGCTGCGCTGCGATCGGCGAGCGCCGCCAGGTTTTCTTCGAGCAGGCCGCGCGCGAATGACTCGCCATCACGAGACATCTTCAGCAGCAGCTGCAGCGTCGACGCATCGTCAAAGATCGCGCCGAGGTGTCGCGTCGCCGCGCTATGCAGCGAGGGCGTCAATTCGTCACGTTCCATTCGTGGAATGAGCGCCTGCCACATTGCAGCTTCTACTGGCCAGCCAACGTTCTCGACGGTGCCGTCGACCAGCGCGAGTTGCTCGGTCATTGAGATCAACAGTGGCTCATCGCTGGCCAAAATTAGGTCGGTGATCCGCGTCAGGCCTAGTGGCGTGACGACCGCGAGCAGCGCTGGGCGGCGGTTGCGTTCGCCGATGGCCTGCTTGGCGACGCGCCACGCCATCGGTAGAGGGTTGGGCTCGGCGGTGCTGGCGAGCTTGCTGTTGGCGCGTTCGGTCGCGTTGGCGACGGCCTCCGAGCTTGGTGCCGAAGTTGGCGTGGCTAGCAGCAGCAAGCCACCGCCAGGCACCCGAATGTCCGGAACAAACAGGCCGACCGACTCTGCGGTGCCGATGGCGTCGGCGAGCACGACGACTTCCCGTGCGACTCGCACGTCAGAATCGACCCCATCGTTGGCGGACTCGCCAGACGCCTCGGTGCTCAGGGTCGCGCGCAGGCCGCTGGCCGCGCATTGCAGCTGCAGGGTCGGCAGCAACACGGCGGCTTCGACCGTCACGGACGTCACCAGTTGGTACTCCAGCACAGCGGTCACGTTGCCCAGTTCTTGTAGTTGCCAAGCGGCGCGTTGGGGCTGTGCCCTACGCCATGCGAGCACGTCGGCGGGGCTCAGCCAGCGGCTGCCGACTGGCAGCTGCGTTTTGCCACGGAATGGTGTGCCGCGGTCGGTGACGATCGCGGCAGCGGCAAGGGCGATGGGGGTGCCAGCCGGAGCCTCAGAGACCGCATATAATTCGAGCAAGCGGGCCGCTATGGGCGAACCCTCGCCGGCGGTGAGCACCGCCCGTTCGTAGTCCACGGACAAAGTGGCCTGCGGCAGGGCTAGGGGGTTGGGCGAGGTCTGGCAGCTGCTGGCGAGCAGCGCTGTCAGGCAGGTGATGTGGAAAGTTGTGCAGCGGAACACGCGAGCAACGTACGCCTGTCGCGTGCTCGCGCAACCGCACTGGGCTTGGCTTTCTAGATGTCCTGGCGTTACGGTTCGCACGGCGGTGCAACCGGCCGCTAATTGTAATTATTCCCGGAGGTATCTGTGTCTTCTGCCGCACGCATAGCCGCAATCCAGTTGATTGCCCGCAAGTCCCCGCAAGCTATTGAAGCTCGCTCATCCAACGTTCCGGAATTGTTCGGCGCCAACGTGTTTGGGCTCGAGCAGATGCGCCAACGCATGCCGAAGGCGGCATACAAGTCGTTGCAGTCGTGCATGGAGCGTGGCGAGCAGCTCGGCGCAGATTTGGCCGACCTGGTTGCCAATCAGATGAAGCAATGGGCGCTAGAGCGCGGGGCCACGCACTTTACCCACTGGTTCCAGCCGATGACGGGCTCGACGGCCGAGAAGCATGACAGCTTTGTCGACATCGAGAATGGCAAGCCGGTCATGGCATTTAGCGGCACGGCGCTGATTAAGGGTGAGCCGGACGCGAGTTCGTTCCCGAGTGGTGGCTTGCGTGCGACGTTCGAAGCGCGCGGCTACACCGCCTGGGATCCGACCTCGCCGGCCTTCATTCGCGAGACCAAGAGCGGCGCGACACTATGCATTCCGACCGCGTTCTGCTCGTGGACCGGCGAAGCCCTCGACGAGAAGACGCCTCTGCTGCGCAGCTCCGAGGCCCTCAACCGCACGGCGCTGCGCCTGCTGAAGGTGTTGGGTGACGATCGCGTCGAGCACGTCTACCCGACGCTCGGTTGCGAACAAGAATACTTTCTGATCGATCGCGACCTGCACATCCTGCGACCCGACCTGGTCGCGACTGGCCGCACGCTCTTCGGTGCCAAGCCGCCTAAGGGGCAGGAACTCGAAGACCACTACTTCGGGTCGATCCCGCGCCGCGTCTTGTCCTACATGCAGGACGTGGAGCAAGAGCTGTGGAAGCTCGGCGTGCCGGTCAAGACGCGCCACAACGAAGTCGCGCCGAGTCAGTTTGAACTCGCGCCGATCTTCGAGCGCACGTCGGTCGCGTCCGACCACAACATGCTGACGATGGAAGTGCTGAAGCAGGTTGCGCAGCGCCACGGCTTCAGCTGCACGATGCACGAGAAGCCCTACGCCGGCATCAACGGCAGCGGCAAGCACAACAACTTCTCGATGGCGACCGACACCGGTGAGAACCTGCTCGAGCCGGGCAAGTCGCCCGAGGAGAACATGCGTTTCATCGTCATGCTCGCGGCGGTGATGCGTTCGGTCGATGAATACGCCGACCTGCTGCGCGCGTCGATCGCTCACGCGGGCAACGACCATCGCCTTGGTGCCAACGAAGCGCCGCCGGCGATCCTGTCGATCTTCCTCGGCGACCAGCTCACCGAAATTATCGACGGCCTGATCAGCGGCACCAAGGGTGCGTCCCGCCAGGGCGGCACGATGCAGCTTGGCGTGACCTCGATGCCCGATCTACCGCGCGACGCCACCGACCGCAACCGCACGTCGCCGTTCGCGTTCACCGGCAATAAGTTCGAGTTCCGCGCCGTCGGCTCGAGCCAGTCACCGTCGAAGCCGATGACCGTGCTCAACACGATCATGGCCGACTCGATGGACTTCCTCGCCAACGAGATCGAAGCTCGCATGAGCAAGGGACTCGAGACCGCGGTCAACGAAGTCATCGTCGCAGTCTTCAAGAAGCACCATCGCATCATCTTCAACGGCAATGGCTACTCCGATGAGTGGCACCAAGAAGCCGAGAAGCGCGGCCTCGCCAACGTTCCCAACGCGGTCGACGCGCTCGCCGCGCTCGGCCTGCCAAAGAACATCGACCTGTTCTCGCGCTGGAACGTGCTGTCGCCGGCCGAGACCGAGTCGCGCATGAACATCCAGTTCGAGGCCTACGCCAAGGCCATCGCGATCGAAGGCCAAAGCGCCCTGTCGATCGCCCGCACGATGATCCTGCCTGCCGCGCAAAAGACGCAACGGGATGTCGCGGACAGCTTGTCCTCGGCCAAGACCCACGGCCTCACCGTCGATAAGCAAACGGCACGCCTGCGCGACATGTCGCTGCGAATCGAAGACTTCATCACGTGCCTCGACAACCTGTCGATGATGTTCGAACGCGCCGAAAGCCACGTTGGCTCGGAAGCAGATCACGCCAAGCAGTATCGCGATCACGTGGTTCCGGCGATGGCCAAGCTGCGCGAGCAAGCGGACTTGTTGGAGACGATGACCGACGACGCGTATTGGCCGTTGCCGAAGTATCGCGAGTTGCTGTTCCTGCAGTAGCAAGCGCTGGCCGTGATGGCCACGTAAGCCACAGCCGCGGCGGCGCCTAGCGCGGCGCCTAGCGCGGCGCCTAGCGCGGCGCCTAGCGCGGCGCCTAGCGCGGCTCCTTCGCAGCGCCCGGCAGCTCATGCTTGAGCAGCAAAACACTGAGCACGGCGAAGGAGACCCGACGAACGAGTGAGAGCCGGCGTGATCCGCGGGCCGTAGCTAGGTTGCTCTCCGGCGGTTGGCTTCGCGAAGATGTTGCAAGCGGCCCAGTTGCGCCGCGCGCTCGTATGGCGACGTCGCCGACGTGCTCTACCGCGGCGCGTCGACTGCTGCGCGCGCCGCGTCGAACGCTTCGGTAATCCATGTCGAGAGCGACTTGCGAGAACGCGACGACTGCCACCGTTCAAAGCCCGCGAGCAACGCGGTGATCGCGATGCGCGCGACGAGGTCGAGGCAGAGCTCGCGGCCTCGACTGCGATACGCCTTGGTGAGGGCCTTCGTCAAGGCGGCCCGCTCGAGGTTGAGACTAGCGATTTGATGAGCCAGCAACGCGGGCGTCGAATCGATGAGCCCAGCCCGCTCTCTGAGTGCTGCTAGTTGCTCGTTCGAAAGATCGTACGCAGTCGCAAACGCGGTCGCGAGCGCGTCGAACGGCGGCAGCTTGCCGAATTGCTGTCCGAGCGCGGCTTCGATTGCGGCATCGTGCTCGTCCCAAACGACGAGCTGCTCCTTGACCCCAAAGTAGCGATATACGGTGCTCGGCGAGACCGCTGCCTCTGCCGCAACCATGTCGATAGTGACCGCTTCGAACCCATCCAAGGCGAATCGCCGGACTGCGACTGCCTGGATCGCGCGCATCGCTGCCCGGCGGTTTCGTTCTCTTAGTGACACGCGCCAATCATCGACTTGACAATAGCGCTAGTCAACATGACAGTCACTTTCATGTTGATTGCTACCGTCAGTTCTGGTGTTGCTGCGACTCGATCACGAGTGGTTGGCTATGACGTTGCGCGTTGCCTGGCGATTCTGAGCATGGTCTTCGTCAACTTCGAAGTCGTGCTGGCGATGGGAGCATCCAAGCCAGCATGGTTACTAGCGATTGCGTCCGCCTTTACAGGCAATGCCTCGGCATTGTTCGTGACCCTGGCCGGAGTCGGCATCGTCTTGCTTGGCCGACGCGATGTGATCCTTAAGAGAGCGCTGCTGCTGCTGTTCGTTGGTTACGCGTGGTCGCTGCTGTGGTCTGGTGACATCCTGCACTACTACGCCTTCTATCTGGCGATTGGCGTGCTTTGTCTGGGGCTGAGTGCTCGATGGTTGTGGTTTGGTGCGGGGCTTAGCATCGTGGGGTTTGTCGCCCTGTTTGAGTTGTGTGACTACGGCGCTGGCTGGCAGTGGTTGCGGTTGGAATACTCGACCTTCTGGACGC
>JBNMNW010000061.1:0-22584 GCA_051278165.1 Planctomycetota bacterium
GACGTTCGCACCGGGTTGGTTCGCCGAAACGCAGTCGAATCGGTGGCTTCGGCGAGGATTTGGCGGGCCGACATGGTGTGAAGGGTGCGTGCATGGCGGTTTGCTCTCCCGTGGCGCAGACTCCTAGTCCGGTGTTGGGGCTCGGATGTTTGTGGATTCGACGTATGCCACGAACTCCTAACGCACACCACTAGCGGCCCTGCCACTTGGGATCGCGCTTCTCCATCCACGCGTCGTAGAACTCGCGATGATCGTGCGCGCGCAACAGCAGTGCCTGCGCCTGTGCCTCTTGTTCGATCGCGGCGTCGAGATTCATGGGCCACTCGTGCCAGACCATCTTTTTGGTCATGCCGATGGCGAGGCCGGGACCAGTTGCCAATCGCTTGGCAATGCTCATGGCTTCGTCGAGCACGGCTTCGGGTGCGACCACACGGTTTGCGAGACCGGTGCGGTAGCATTCATCTGCCAGCACCTTGTCGCCGAGCATCAGCATCTCCATGGCGCGGCCGGTGCCGACAATCTTTGGTAGCAGCCAGGCGGCGCCCATGTCTGCGCCGGTCAAGCCGACCTTGGTGAACAAGAACGCGAACTTCGCCTTCTCGGACATGACGCGCATGTCGCTGGCCAGTGCCAGGACCGAGCCGGCGCCAGCGGCGACGCCATTGATCGCTGCGATGATGGGCTTGTCGAGTCGTAGCATGTTGCGCACGACAGCGCCGGTCATGCGGGTGAACTCGAGCGTGCCGTTGAGGTCTTTCTTAAACAGCGGGCCGATGATCTCTTCGACGTTGCCGCCGCTGCAAAAGCCCTTGCCCCTGCCGGTCAGCACGATGGCTTTGACCGACTTGTCGGTGCGGAGGTCGACGAACAGCTTCTCCAGCTGGCCGTAGATCTCGAACGTCAGCGAGTTGAGCGTGTCCGGGCGGTCGAGCGTTAGCGTCGCAACGCCGTCGTCGTCGGTCTCGAAGTGGAAGTCGTATTGAGTCATGGCGTGGAGCGAGCGATCCCGGTTGGGAAGGATCCTGTGATCAGGCTCGTGGGTTATTCGAGGAACGCGGCGGGTTCGCGGTCGAGGTCGTAGATACAACCGGCGGGCCGGTCGCGGAGCAGCATGCAAACCGCAGCGGCAACTTCGTCGCTGGTGTGCATGCGGCCAATGTTGTTTTGCGCGCCCATCAATGCCAACGCATCAGCTGCGCTGGTTCGGCCCTTTGAGGCGACGGCCGCCGCTGCGGAGCGCGTGATGTCGGTGTCGACGAAACCTGGGCAGACGCCGTAGACCTGGATGCCCTTGCGGTTGAGCTCAGCATGCAGAGCGCGCGTCAAGCCGACCATGCCGTGTTTGGCTGCGGTGTAGGCGGACGTGAATGGGTAGCCGCGCAGGCCGGCGCTCGAAGCTAGGTGGAGAAGGCAACCGCTGCCGCGCGTCTTCATGTCCTTGGCGGTGTGTCGCGCGAACGCGAGCGGCACGGCGACGTGCAGATCGAACGCCTCTTGCATCATCTCGGTCGTGGTGTTCTCGATCTTGTCGGATGGTGCGGTGCCCGCGTTGCTGACCACGACGTCTGGTTTGCCGAACGTTGCTTCGGTGAAGGCCAGCACCCGCTCGACGGTTCCTGCTGCTCGCAGGTCGGCGGCGATGGTCGCAACGGTCGCGCCTTCAGCGCGCAGTTCTTCGGCGACGGCTTGCAGTCGTTGATCGTCGCGCGCCGTCAAGACGAGGCGATGGCCGTCATTTGCCAGGCCGGTCGCAATCGAGCGGCCGATGCCGCGGTTGCTGCCGGTGACGATGGTGATGGGAGCAGCGATGGGGGCCTCGGCCATGTGAGCATGCTCGCGCAGGTGGGCGGCTCTTCGCAACGTTCGTCCGAGAGAGTCGGGGAACACCGTGCCGTTTTGATGGCCGTCGGTGACGTGTTGGCTGACACGTGCCTACTGCAACCGAGCTTTGACATCGGGGTTGGCGGTCTCGATGTGAGTTACCCGAGACTTAGCGCTCAGGTTCGCTCCGTGTGAAGGCCGATACGGCAGTGGGATAGGAAGTAGGGAGCGTTAAGTTGCGGACGACCCTCTGAAGGGCCCGGTGGGGACCGGGCCCTTCTCATTTTTCCCTGCATGTGCAGGTCGAGGACTCCCGCCATAGGACTCCCGCGCATCGGACTCCGTTTTCCCGCCCAACTGCCTTCTGGGCCTCGTCCGAGATGCGCACCCCGCCGGCCATCAAGAGCTCGGCAGCAGGGAAGCATCCGCCATCGCCGGATTGTGTTGGGCAAACCCGTCCAAGCTGCCGATGTCATGGGCAACTGGAGAATCCGATGTTCAAGTACTTGCTAGCGTCTGCCGCTCTGATTGGTTGTTCCACCCTCGTTGGTCAGAGCACCGCCGTCTTGCCCCCTGCCTTCGAGTCCCTGCCCGGCAATGCCGGAGTGGCGATGCCGCTGCGTTGGAGCAAGGGCAAGCTGCAGGTGTTCATCGATCCCGTGATGATGCCTAGTCTGTTCGTCGGAGAGACGATCACGGGCCTGCGGCTGCGTCGGTCCACTCTTGTCGACTCGCCGGCATTCCCGGCGATGACCCGCACGATGGAGATCCGGGGCGGCTTTCAGACGTTTCTGGCCGCGAACGTTACGGGCGGTGCTGCGGCGAACGCGCTGTTGAGCAATCCGATCGTGCTCTTTGGGCCAGCCCTGGTGACCATTCCAGCTACGCCCGAGCCGGGTCCTAACACCATCGTGGGGGACGAGTTCGTGCAGATCACGTTCACTCAGCCGCTGCCGGTTACGGCCGGAACGCTGTTCTTGCAGTTTGAGACACTGGACGGCCCTCTGGTCGTCGCCGCTGATAACTGGGTCGACGCCGTGCAATGGGATACTGGGACAGATGATGGCTATGTCGTGACCATCGGAGATGGCACCTGCACGACGAACATTGACCCGGTCACGATGGAAGTCATCGAGCCGACCGAACTGAAATACACGAGCAGCGCGAGCCCGATTTCCGGCTCGACGGTGAATCTGGAAGTGACTGGCGCGCCGCCGACTTCCGGGACCGCTCTTGGCCTCGTTGTGGTCTGGATGGGACTCGATCCGACCAATCAGCCGTCCGGCCCGACCTTCGTTGGCTACGGTGGGTCATTCGGTGCGGCGGATCCGGCGATGGTTGACTGCTTTCAATGGGCGCCGTTCGACTTCGCGTGGTTCGGTCCGACGGACGCGACAGGCAAGTTCGCGACGACCCTCGATATCTCGGGGCTAGCGGGCGTCAGCTATCGCCTGTCGCTGCAGGCTGCCTGGTTTGATGACTCCCGCCCGGTGATCCCGCTCTCGTTCAGCAACGGCCTGCAGCTCGTTTGCAACTCGGTTGGGGTCGAAGGCAACTGCAACAGCTTCTTCTTTCCAGGTGATTTGGACACTTCCCCGTGGGGCCCCCAAATCGGCTTGATGCCGGTGATTCTGCTCGATTACTGAGTCTGATGAGCCCGATCGAGAGCCTCAGATTTGGGGAAGACCTTGTTCTTTGGCCGTCTGTCGCTACTTTGTTCCGCCCTCCCAACTCGGCCCACCTTTCCAGGGCCGGATCGCAGTCATGGCAAAGCCTAAGAAGAAGAAAGAAGTCGTCTTCCTCGTCTGTGAGGAGTCCGGCGATCGCAACTACACCTTGCTGAAGAAGCCCGGCACTCCCAAACTCGAGCTGAGTAAGTATTGCTCACGCTTGCGTAAGCACACCAAGCACATCGAGAAGAAGAAGTAGCGCAGGTCGCTCGAGAAGACGTAGCTCTAACAGGAACTGCTCTAGAAGCGGTCTCTCGCGAAGTAGAGCGACTGGTCGTCGGCAAGCCGACTTGACCGTCCCTGCTTCAGCTCCAACACGATAGCTCCGCCACTGTTGTGGAATACGCGTTGGTTCGCAACGTGGCTGCTCAGACCAACTTTCGTCTACTGCGATGCGTTGGTCCCTCAACCCGTGCTCGGGCACCGGTGTGCTCAGGCCACGTGTGCTTTGGCCACGCTGTGCTCTAGCCACGCTGTGCTCTAGCTACGAGTTTTACCCGCCGCTGGTCGGCGCTCCGCCGGGTAGGGCGCGGTCGAGGATCTGCTTGAGGCTGATGCGGCTGTAGTCCGCAAGCGGCAGGCTTTGCAGCCTAGCGGCGAGCCTAGCGATTCGATTTGGGTCACCCTTCTCAAGGTTTTGAAGGGCCAACACGATCGAGCCGAGTCGCTGCTGATGGTTGGCGACCTGTGGGTCGTCGAGTAGCTGGTTGATCGCTTGCTCGGACGCTTCGGGCGTTGCGTGAACGGTGAACACATACATCGCCTGGATCCGGACCTCTGGTGACGGGTCGTTGGCGAGCGCCAACTCGGCCACGGCGAGGCCGGCCGCGTGCGGGATCATGCCAACGCCCATGATCAATTCGCGGCGAATGTCCGGTTGTGTGTTGGCTGCGAGATGGCTGCGGTAGGCCTCCGAAACCGCATCCGGTGAGCGAAGGCCCAGTGACATGTAGGTGCCTCGCGCGTGCTTGAGCAGTGGCGCTAATTCTGCGAGCACGACGAGTGCATCGGATACTGGCAGTTCCTTGGCGGCGAGTTGCGCGATGTCGAGAGCGAGTTGCGTGTCCTTTCGATCGCGCAGCCAGCTCAAGATAATCGTTCGGTACTGCTCGTCTGCTAGCAGTTGGCGGCAGGCGGCGACGATCTCACTCGGGTCGGTGCTGTCTAGTCGCAGCATCGCGAGTTGCGAGAGCTCTGCCGAACTGCGTTCACCCGTCGCTTTGAGGTTGTCCCAAAGCGTCATCAGCATGTTGGTCGCAACGTCGCGCGGGAACTGATCTTCGCTGGCCAGCTTCAGCAAGTTTAAGACGCTTGGTTCGTGGGCGACGCGGAGAAAGGGCGCCTTGTGTAGGCATCGATCGCCCATCTCCGCCGTGAGGCTGCCGATCGGCATCGAGTCCAGGATCACTTGCACCAGTGCGTTGATGCGGGATCGGTCGGCGACGGTGTCGGCGAGTTGGCTGCGACGAGTCAGCTCGGCTTGCAGTAGCAGTTGCAAGACGCCCAATCTGGTGTTGTCGAGTAGCGGCCGTTTGTCGACCTCGGGGCCGCCGGACATTTCCACCAACATCGCCAGGCTGCGTTCTCCGGCATCGGAGAATTGCTCTAGTACGTTACCAAGCAAATCCCGCACCTTCTCGTTGAGCAGTTGCGCGGCCTCTGCTTCGTCTTCCTGTGCAAGTTCCGCAGTCCGCAGACCCATCGCACATAGTTGTGCGACGCACTCCCTGAAGACGAGTGGTGGCGCTTTGTCCTCCGCGGGTGTCGCCAGAGCGGTGACGTTCGCGCGGTCGTTGAGTGCCTCTCGTTCGGTCGCCGTCGAAGCGTTGTCGTTGCCTGGCGGAGTCGGCATGCCTGATGCGGTTCCTGTTGTGGAGTCCACGCCAGGCTCAGAAGTGGGCCACATGACGACGGCGCCGATGGCGACACCTGCGATCAGACAGGCTAAAAATAGAACGGTCGACTTGTGCGACCCCGATGACTCTTTTTGCGGCATGGCTCCTCCACAGAAACGGGGCCCGGCGTCGGGTGACGTCGGGCACTCTTCAGTGGTGCACTAGGGGGTGGTCGGCCCACATGGCACGGTCCGGTAGCGCTGCAGGTCACTTCCTGCGTTCTGGCTCTTCATCACGCAACTACTGCCCCATGGCAGGATCACTAGCCACTCTTGTCGGCACTCGAAGTAGTAGATCCACACGGACGCTTGCCCAGTGAGCTCAAGCATCGTCATTGTCGTTGCGCTGGCTTCGATCTCGTGAGGCATGGTGTGGGTCGCGAACACGGGGCACGCAGTGCTTTTTGACGTAATCGTCAAGCCGCCAAAGCTGATGGTCCCGCCGGAACAGGGCAGCTGGCCGTGCATTGTGAACGTCTCGGGGACATGTTGCGCCTGCTTCTTAGGGCACGACCCCTGGGCGGAAGTGGCGATGGCAAACAGCAGCGTGAACGCCGCGAACAAAACAGAACGTGGACTCATGACTCTCCTCCTCTCAAGCGTGAAACGCGGTGAGCGCTCGTTCTCGCGAGCGAGCGGCAGTCGCGTCTCACGAGCAACTACCGCCACCTATACAGGGACCTGAAGTCGCCCACGGTGACAGTCTGCCTGGCGTTTTCTGCAGCTAGGCGTTCGCCGCTTTGATCTCGCGCCACGCCGCTTCGATGCCGGCGTCAACGGAGCCAGCCCGCCAGTCGAGTTCGCGCTCGGCTTTGGCGCTCGAATACCACATGTGCAAGGCCGCGAGTTGCACGATGTCGCTCGTGATCGGCGAGCTGCTGCCAAGCAGGCGTTCCTTCATACGCAGCGCGCGGGCGGCGACGCGAAGTAGCGAACGTGGTGCTTTGCGTTTTGGTGCGCGGCCACCAACGGCCCGGGCGATGCGTTGTAGCAATTCGAGGCCCGTAAGGTTCTCGCCGCCGAGGATGTAGCGCTCGCCGATCCTGCCGCGTTCTAATGCTGCGATCATGCCGTCGCAAACATCGTCGACGTTCGCCACGTTCGTGCCACCAGGCGGTGCCAACTTGACCTTGCCTTGCATGACTGCGTCGAGCAACGAGCCGTCCCCTTTGCGCCGGTCGCCTGGTCCATACATCGATGGTGGGTTGACGATCACCACGTCGAGGCCGCTCTTGGCTGCCTCAAGAACGCGTTGTTCGGCGGCGAATTTACTGTCGCTGTAGCCAATGCGCAGTGGGCCGAAGTTGAATGGCGTGCCCTCGTGCAGCTCTACTGGGTCATTCGAGTAGGCGATCGCCGAAATCGTCGAGACGTGCAGGAAGCGCCGCACGTTTGCGGCCAAGGCCAACTGCGCGAGGCGCTCGGTCCCGTCTCGGTTGGCCACGAACATCGCCGCGCGATCTGCTGGCCGAAACGAAACGAGTGCGGCGAGGTGCACGACGTGGTCGACGCCGCGAAGCGCTGCAGCGAGTGCTGCCTCGTCTTCGAGTCGACCTTCGACCCGTTCGTGCGGGATGCCTTGGAACTGGGGTAGATGCTGTCCCGGACGGACCAGCAAGCGCAGTCGATGGCCGACCGCCAGTCGCGGCACAAGGGCGCGCGCGACGAAACTACTGGCACCGGTTACGAAGCAAAGGGGCTGCACTCATTCACCATAGGCAAACCCAGCTACCGTTTCATGACTCGGTTGCGGCGGGCCTTGATCGTGCTTGCGTGCGGCCTCGGTGACATGCTGGCAAGGCCTTGTCTGGCTGCGTCAAATTGCTAGTTGCCGATGACGCCAACGACCGCGTTCGTGGCGAGCATGCTTGCCGGGTTTGCGCCAACCAGCAGGGGGAAGGCCTGGGCAAACAGTGGTTGGCCGATCAGGGTTGCGATGTTCGGCAGCGCGACGGTCCAAGTAGACGTGGTCCCGGTCGGGGTTGCGACAAAGGTTAGGGCCGGGTCAATGAGCAACGTGCAGCCGGTGAAGCCAGCCGGAGTCAGGTCGATCGGCAACGGCACGCCGCTCCACATCTGATCGGTGAAGCCGATCGCCCCGATCGTGGCTAGTTCGAATCCGGATAGACCCGTTGTCTGGAGGGTGAAGTTCGCGCCGGGCGTTGGTGAGGCAAGCGCGTCGAGTGCTGGGCTGATGCCGCCGCCACTACAGCCGCTGCCAAACGTTGTGTGCCAGGCATAGCCGCGCAGCGTCGCGAGTTCGCGCCAGAGATCGCGGTAGGCTTCCGTCGCCATCGCCGAGAGCGGTTGTTGCAGCAGATTGCTGAGTTGCAGCGGATCGTTGTCGAGGTCGAACAGCTGCTGGCGAATCGAACCGTTTGGCCGCACTAGGCGCAGGTAGGTGAAGCGGCCATCGAGAATCACTTCTTGGTCACCTGCCGTCGCCATCGCCGTGGTGCCGTTGAATTGTTCGGTGAAGACAAACGCGCGCGGGCTGGTTTGGCCGCCAGCTTGCAGCAGTGGCGTCAGGTCAACACCGTGCTCGGGGGTGGTTGTCACGCCTTGCATCATGGCAAGCGTCGCGAAGAGGTCGACGACATGCGCCAAAGCTGGTTCGACCCGAGCAGGACCGGACACCGCTGGGCCCGTGAAGATCAGTGGCACCCGAATGCCGTTTTGATAGACCGTGCCCTTGCTGCGCTGCGGATCGAACGGCTGCTCGACACCGCCACTGGCTGTGCCGTTGTCGCCAACGAACACGATGTTGGTGTTCGCGAGCGTTGCTGCAGGAATCGACCCGAGCAGTCGTCCGATCTCGGTGTCCATCGACTCGACCATGGCCTTGTAGAACGCGATGGTGTCGACGTTCGGATCGAGCCCGGTCAGATTTTGCGTGTGTAGGTTGGCAGGTGGTGCGTGGTAGGGCGTGTGCGGAGCGTGCAGGCTGACCTGCACAAACCATGGAGTCGCGGTTTGGCTGATGAAGGTGAGTGACTCATCGATCGTGTCCGTCGTCACGTAGGCTGTGCTCTGCGAGGTCGTGTTGTTCTTGACCTTCGGCCACTGTGAGTAGTTTTGTACCGCGCCGCCGAGGGTGCCGGTGAAGACGTTGAATCCTTCGGACGTCGGCGTGCTTGCACCCAGGTCCGTGCCGAGGTGCCATTTGCCCATCAACGCGCTGGTCACGCCTGCCAGGGAAAGCGCCTCGGGCAACAGGGTCTCAGCTGCATCGAGGCCACTTTGTCCTTGTGGCACTGGTGCGCCGACGCCCGTTCGGAAGCCGTAGCTGCCGGTCAGCAGGCAGGCGCGTGTTGGCGAGCAGGTGGGGCACGCGTAGGCGTTCTCGAAGCGAACGCCAGCGGCTGCGAGCGCGTCGATGTTTGGCGTCGGTGCTGGGTTGCTCGTCAGTCCGTAGAGGCCGTGGGCATCGGCGCCGAAGTCGTCGGCGATAATGAGCAGGGTGTTCGGGGCTTGGGCAAGCGCCATTGCCGGGACCGAGGTGAGTGAAGCGAGAAGGCTGACGATGTGGAGCGTGCGCATCTTGAGGGCGGGGTTGGGCCTATTGGGCTGTTGGCCGCTACTTACGGTAGCTGACCGTTCTCAACACAGGTTGTGGCGCCCAAACTGATGTTCGTGATGGCCGGTGATTTTTGTCCCCATGACGCACGCTTTGACACGCATAAACTGGTCTGAATGCGGTGCCATGGCGGCCTCGATCGCGACGTGCTCAAGCCGTTGTTGCCCGCTTGCTGTGAACCGCTCGAACAAGTCAGGGGCCGCGCGTGAGGATCCTCGCGTGACGTGAAGCAGAGCCGCGGGCTTAGCTGGGAACCCGGGCGATCTTTCGAACCTTCGATGGTCGTCAGCTCATGCTTGCCGCGCTGACTCTGGGTTGGTCGGATGCCTCGGTGCGACGGCCGCTTCGTCCTTTTTGCCGCGAAGGACTTGCAGGTCGAGCCGTGATTGCGACATCTCCGCTACTTGTTGCGGCATTGGCACCGTTCGGACTCGGTTAGCCTATCGCGATCTCATGCGTGCCTTTGTTGCCTATATGTTTGCTGTGCTTGCGGTCTGCGCAGGCCTTTGGTTCGGTTACTTCGCGAAGAACGATGTCGCCGGCAAAGAGTCGAGTCGCCGTTCTAGCAAGACGCCAGTCATTCTTGCTCGAGTTGTCGACGCGCCATTCTCGAGCACGTTGTCGGCCTTGGGCACAACGATCGCCAACGAGAGCGTGCGTTTGACCGCCAACCGCAGTGACCTCGTTAAGGCGATCCATTTCTCCGATGGGCAGCATGTCGAGAAGGGTGCGCTGCTGGTCGAGATGAAAACGAGCGAAGAGCAGTCGCGGCTGGTTGAAGCCAAGGCGTTGCTGTTCGAGCGGGAAGCCGCGCATCGCCGCGCTGTTGATCTGCAAAAGCAGGGCATCTCACCGACCAGTGAAGTGCAGGCGGCGTTGGCACAGATGCATGCCGCGCAGGCACGCGTCACGACTCTCGAAGTTACGATCCGTGACCACAGCGTGAAGGCACCGTTCGCTGGCGTGCTTGGCTTGCGGCTTGTCAGCGTCGGCTCGTTGCTGCAGTCGTCCACGGTGATCGCGACGCTCGACGACCTGTCGGTGGTTAAGGTGGACTTCACCATCCCCGAAACCTGGTTGTCCTCGGTTCGTGTTGGTCAGCCAGTCATGGCGCTCAGCGATGCGTGGCCTGGCAAGACGTTCACCGGCAAGGTGACGGCGATTGATACCCGTCTCGATGTCAGGACACGTTCGGCGACGATCCGTGCCGTGGTGGCGAACCCCGATCTGATGCTTCGTCCGGGCATGCTCATGAAGGTTGATGTCGACCGCGGCGAAGCGCCTTCGCGACAAGTGCCAGAGGATGCACTGGTGCAGAAGGGCGATAAGCACTTCGTGTTCGTTGTTGGCGAAGACTCTGTGGCGCGGCAAGTCGACGTGACCGTTGGCCGTCGCCGCGTTGGCCGCGTCGAAGTGTTGAGCGGACTCGATGCAGGGCAGCGTGTCGTCGTCGAAGGGCTCATTCGAGTGCGTGATGGCACGGATGTAGAAGTCGTCGCCGTTCGCGACGGAGACAAGCAGTGATCCTGTCCGACCTGGCGGTTCGCCGCCCCGTTTTGGCATCGGTTCTGAGTCTGGTGATCTTGACGCTTGGTATCGTCGGCATGCTGCGCTTGTCGATGCGCGAGCTACCCGACATCGATGCGCCGCGTGTCAGTATCAGCACGAGTTATCCCGGTGCTGCGGCCGCGGTCATCGAGTCGCGCGTGACCCAAGTCATCGAGAACGCGATTAGCGGCATCGATGGCATTCGCACAGTTTCGTCGCAGACGACCGATGGGAGTTCGTCGATCGATATTGAGTTTGTGCTCGATCGCGACATCGACTCTGCCGCCAATGACGTCCGCGATCGCGTCTCGCGGGTGTTGGGCAGTTTGCCAGAGGAAGTAGACCCGCCGGCCGTCAGTAAGGCGGAGTCCGGTTCGGACACGATCTTCTGGATGAGCTTGTCGTCACCAGTGCGCGATGCATTGGAGCTAACCGACTACCTCGATCGCTACATCGCCGACCAATTCTCGAACGTGCAGGGTGTCGCGGATGTGCGCTATGGCGGTGGTAGCCGCTACGCGATGCGCGTTTGGCTAGATCGCGAAGCGATGGCCGCCACGGGTGTTTCTGCTGGTGATATCGAGCAGAGCTTGCGCAGCGAAAACGTGGAACTACCGGCGGGTCGTGTTGAGTCGATCAACCGCGAGTTCACCGTGCGCGTGGCCCGTCGCTACAAGACGGTGAAGCAGTTCGGTAACTTGGTGATCGGCCGTGGCGATGGTGGCCACCTGTTGCGATTGCAGGATGTGGCGCGCATTGAGATCGGCCCGTCAGACGACCGCAACGTGTTCCGTCGCAATGGCGAAGACATGGTTGGCATCGGCATTCTGGCGCAGGCCAAGGCGAACGTCGTGTCCGTCGTCGATGGCGTGCGCAAGAAGATGGCGGAGATCAACGAGACGTTGCCCGCCGACATCATGCTCTATCCAAGTAGCGACTCATCGGTCTACATCCGCGCAGCGATCAGTGAGGTCTACCGCACGCTGTTCTTCACGGCACTGGTGGTTGTGCTGGTGATCTTCATGTTCTTGGGCAGCGGCTTGGCGACCATGATCCCGGCGCTGACGGTGCCGGTGTCGTTGGTTGGCGCGTTCTTCGTGCTAGACCAGTTGGGCTTCTCGATCAACTTGCTGACGTTGCTCGGTCTAGTCTTGGCGATTGGTCTGGTGGTCGATGACGCGATTGTCGTGCTCGAGAACGTGTCGCGGCGCATTCGGGATGGCGAAGCACCGCTGCGCGCCGCCTATCTCGGCACGCGACAAGTCGCCTTCGCGGTAGTCGCAACCACGGTCGTGCTCGTCGCTGTGCTGCTGCCCGTGACGTTCGTTGAGGGCAATACCGGTCGCTTGTTCACTGAGTTCGCACTCGCGTTGGCCGGAGCCGTTGTGTTGTCGACGGTGGTTGCGTTGACGTTGACGCCGGTGATGTGCTCGCTGCTGCTGCGCGGTGGCAAGCCGCCGCTGATGATGCGGTTTGTTGACTCGCTGTTTACTCCAGTGCAGCGCCTCTATCGCTGGCTACTCGAGGGCATCGTCGGGCAGCCACTTGCTGCGATCGGGATTGCCGCCGGGCTGGCGCTAGCGATTGGTGGTCTCTACGCCGGGCTCCCGCGGGAATACGCACCTCAAGAGGATCGCGGCTCGTTCCGCATCAGCATGAAGGGGCCCGAGGGTGCATCCTTCGGCAATGCTCTGGCCGCCGCCGCCCAAGGCGAGGAGGTCATGCTGCAGTTGATCAAGTCGGGTGAGGCACAGCGCGTGTTGATTCGCGTGCCTGGTTCGTGGGGTTCTGGTGGCAGCGTCAACTCTGCGTTCGGCACGGTGCTGTTGAAGCTATGGGGCGAACGCGAGCGCACGACCAAAGAGATCATGGCGGACGTCGACCGGCAACTGGAGGCGATCCCGGGCTACCGAGCGTTCTGCATCGCGGAGTCGGGCTTGCTGCGGCGTTCGGGCCAACCCGTGCAGTTTGTGCTGACCGGTTCGACCTACGAAGAACTCGCTGCCTGGCGTGATGTGGTGATCGCGGCCGCGCGCAAGAATCCAGGTTTGGTCGCCGTCAATAGCGACTACGAAGAGACCAAGCCACAGCTTGAAGTGCTCGTCGATAACGAACGCGCTGCCGACCTCGGTGTGTCGTCGATGGAAATTGGTCGCACGCTCGAAACAATGATGGGTTCGCGCCGGGTGACGACGTTCGTCGAGCGCGGCGAAGAATACGACGTCGTGTTGGAGGCTGAGGATCGTAATAAGCGGTCGCCGGCCGACCTCGAGCAGATCTTCGTGCGTTCGCAAACCAGTGGCGAGCTGGTGCCGTTGGCCAACGTCGTCACCGTGCGCGAGTTCGCTGACTCGGCATCGCGCAACCGGTGGGATCGTCTGCGTGCCATCTCGATCAGTGCCAACCTAGCGGAGGACTACACGCTCGGCCAAGCGTTGACGTTCTTGCGCGATGTGGTGCGCGACGAACTCAACAACCAGCCGGGCATTGCCTACGGTGGCCAGAGCCGCGAGTTCGTCGAGTCATCGGACGCGTTGATGATGACGTTCTTGATCTCGCTGTTGCTCGTCTACCTCGTGTTGGCCGCGCAGTTTGAGAGCTTCCTGCAGCCACTGGTCATTCTGCTGACGGTGCCATTGGCGCTTTTTGGCGGCCTTCTTGGCCTCAAGCTCGGCGGCGCCACAATCAACATCTACAGCCAGGTAGGCATGGTGATCCTGATTGGGCTAGCTGCCAAGAACGGCATCCTGATCGTCGAGTTTGCCAACCAGCTTCGTGACGAAGGCCGCGCTTGGCGCGACGCCGTCATCGAAGCCAGCGTCCTGCGCCTGCGTCCGATCCTGATGACCAGCATGTCGACGTCACTAGGCGCCATCCCATTAGTGCTAGCCAGCGGCGCCGGCGCCGAAGGCCGAGTAGCCATCGGCCTAGTCGTTCTATCAGGCGTCACCGTCGCGACCCTGACCACCCTACTTGTAGTGCCCGGAACCTACGGCCTGATCGCCCGCTTCACCCGTTCGCCCGGCGCCCGCCTCCGCCAACTCGAAGCCCAACTAACCGAAGACATCCCCACCGCCCACCAAGTCAGCTAATGTCGGTACGGTGCCTGGACAAGAAACAACATCTTCGCGCGCGCGCGGTGACGAGGATCTGGGCCGTTTAATCAGGTCGCGGTGTTGCTTGCACCGGTGACTGCCGTTTGTTGCTGCGTCCCGGGGTCGAGGGTGTGTTGTTTTGTCCTGGCACCGCTAGCACATCCCTAGTGACCGCGGTTTGTTGTCACCGCGCGTCATCGAGTTTGTTGTTTCTTGTCCAGGCACCGTACCGACATTGTGTGGTGAATCGGTTCGGTATGGGGGTTGGGGCGCTACTGTCGGCTGGGCATGGAATCGCCAGCAGAACTCGGCCATCCTGAAGGTGACACGCCCAAACGCGGTATGTCGCTGCCGACCAAGATCCTGATCGGGCTCGCTGTTGGCGCGGCCGCAGGGGTCACGCTCAACCTGATGCATGCGCCGGCGCTCGGGGCGGAGAAGACGGCGGCGTTCGAGAGCGTCGAATGGTGGGCTAATCAGGCAATTAAGCCGTTTGGTGACTTGTTCTTGCGACTGCTGTTCATGGTCGTGGTGCCGATTGTGTTCTGCTCGCTCTATCTCGGCGTGTCTGGGCTTGGCAGCGTGCAGAAGATTGGTGCGCTCGGCAGTCGCACTCTCGCGTGGTTCTTGGGCTCGACGTTTGTTGCTGGCTTGATCGGCATCGCGTTGGTGCGGCTGATCGAACCGGGTGGCAGCGTCTCGCCGGAGACCGTCGAACGCATCAAGGCGCAATATGGCACCGTCACTCAGGCGAAGATCGAACAGAGCGCGGCGGCCAAGGGCTGGCTGCAGATGGTCGTCGACTTCGTGCCAACCAACGTCGTTGGTGCGGCCGGTGACAACAAGAGCATCCTCGGCCTGATCATCTTCGCCTTGATCCTTGGCGCGGCGGCGACGCGCTTGCCAGCGCACAAGACGCGCGTGCTTAAGGACCTGCTTGAAGGTATCTACGAACTGTGCATCAAGGTGCTGTCGTGGGTCATGGAGTTGGCGCCAATTGGCGTGGCATGCCTGATCTTCCACGCGACGGCGTTGCTCGGCATCGATGTGATGAAGCTCGTCGGCTGGTACTTCGTCACGGCGATGGGCGGGCTGATCTTCTATCAGCTGGTAGTCATCACGGCCTTGGCGCGCATCTTCGCTGGTTTGTCACCGGGCCGCTTCTATCGCGGCATTCGCACGCTGTTGGTCACGGCGTTCTCGACGTCATCTTCTAATGCGACGATGCCGACGACGATCCGCACGGCCGTCGACGAGTTCGGCGCACCCAAGGAGATTGCCGGCTTTGTCATGCCGCTCGGCGCAACCATGAACATGAACGGCACCGCGCTGTTTGAAGGCGTTTCGGTGCTGTTCTTAGCGCAGGTCTACGGCGCCGAACTCGACCTCGCACAGCAGGCGATGGTGGTTGGGTTCTCGGTGTTGATCGCGATCGGCGCGGCGGGTGTTCCGGGTGGTTCGATCCCGCTGCTGGCAATTGTGCTGATGCAGGTTGGTGTGCCGCCGGAGTTCTTGGCGCTGATTCTGGGTGTGGACCGGTTGGTCGACATGACGCGCACGATGCCGAACGTTTGCAGCGACCTAGTCTGCTGCTTGTGGCTGTCTCGTCGCGAAGGTCATCAGCTCAAAACGTAGGCCCATCCCTCGGCCGGCTCAGTTGCACCGGTGTTCGGGCATGTCGATGACATAGCCCATGTTGACGTAGCCAGTCGCGACCACCGGTGACAGCAACAAGCCTGTGCACTGATACTGCACGACAATCACCGGCACCGCCTCACCACGGCCGCGGCGAAAGCCGATGTGAGGTGAGGGCGCACGATGTGGCGGCACATATTGGTGCCACATCGGCCAGTTGGGCGCGCCGACGCACCCGAGCGCCAGGGGGCTTGGCGAGAACGCGGCGGCGACTGGCATGGAGCCGGAGTTGACGCAGGTGCTCTGCGCGGACACTGCATTCGTGAGCAAAGCTCCGAGTAGCAACAGCGAGTGAGTGCGAACGGTCATGCTGCTAGTGGCACGCGACCCAGCAATACGGGCCGCATTTTCCGTCGCGATCGAACGCGGCGATTCGAGTGCATTACCCACTCGAGAGGTCCGCGCCGATGGATCGCGTTCCTACTCGGGCAGCATTATTCAGGCAGCTTGCTGTGCGCACCGTCGCAGAACGGCGCGTTTTGGCTGTGCTTGCAGCCGCACCATGCGACCTTGCGAGCCTCGGTCAGTTCTTCAATGATCGGGGACATGCCGGTGCCCTGGTGTTTGCCGTCACAGAACGGTTGGTTGGCGCTCTTGCCACACGAGCACCAAGCGTATTTTCCCGGTTGGCAGTCCATGATGAACGGGGCGCGCTGCGGGATGTTTGGGTTGCTCATACTTGTGGTGGCTAGCGGTTGAACTCGACGAGTGCGGCCTTCTTGGCGCCTTCATCCATTGCGTCCCACTTTGACTTGCAGCGGTCGCAGCAGAACCCAACGGTCTGGCCCATGAACTGATCCGTTGGGCCGCCCGTTGCTTCCTCTCCAGTGATGATGCAAACCGACGGGAGGTTGTCTTGGGCATTGGCGGCGGGCGAGCCCGCGCAGCCAGCAAGCAAGATGGCGCCGAGCAGTGGCGCAACGAAGTGCTTCAGGGCTTTCATGCGTTGATTGTGCGAATTAGAGGCCACCGGATCCAACCCGAATCAGCTGAATCACCCATGGCATTGTGTCCGGGTGGTTGACGGCCGTGGGCGTCGAATCGCAACATCATGGCTATGAAGTCACTAGTCTCACTCGCTTCAGTATTGCTCGCGTTGCCTCTCGCGGCGCAGAGCAACGCCATACCTGGTACCGATATCTCCGCTTACGAAGTCGGCAGTCCAAACTCATACGGTCGCGAAGGTGCTCCGTATCCAAATGGCACCGCCGGCATGGTCATCGGCCACTCGATGAGCAACTGCGGCACGGTCCACATTCCTTGGCAAGGCAACCAAGGTGGCTTCATGGTCGACAATCATGTGCGCATCGCATTCATGCTCGCGCGTGAGGGCGACGGTCGCATCGTGCAGATCAGTGGCAAAAGCCATCTCAAGCACTCACGCATTGCGTTCAACTTCAGTGGTGCGGCGCCGTGCTTCCCGTGTCAAAGCGGCCCGTCCAATCACTTCCGCATCGGCTGCTACGACATCTACAGCGCGGGCTTCAATGGCAGCCAGTTCAACCTCGCCCCGAGCACGGAGATCAACCCGTGGCTTGGCACGTGGAACCCGGTCGGCAGCTACTTCGATATCGGTGATCCCGGTCAGGCTGGTTACCCGCTGCCCGCCGACGCGGTGCAGTCGTTGAGCACGAGTGGCTTTGGCTCGGTGAAGAACCGCATGGAAGTTCCGGAGCAGGAATTGGTCCAGCAGGGCAACTTCTACGGTCAGAACCAGGTCTCCATCAAGGCTGAGCCTGTAGCCAATCGCGCCAACAATCAGGTGTCGCGTGGCATGGACCTCAGCTGGAATGGCAACAGCTGGAACATGACCTTGACGGGTTCGTCCCAGCAAGGTTCGGTGCTTACGCGCTGGCCTGGCGCCACGCTCAACTACGGTGGCAACGGCAGTGACGATGGTCGCTTCTTGGTTGCCGTCAAGGTGACTGGCCCGAGCAACGGCATGTGGCACTACGAGTACGCCGTGCAAAACGTCGACAACGACCGCGGCGGCGCATCCTTCCGCATCCCGGTTTGCGCGAACGCGCGCGTCGACAACATCGGCTTCCGCGACATTGACCAGAACCCGCTAAACGAGTGGACCGCCACGCGTCAGGGCGGCGAACTGCAATACCTCGCGTCGGCCAACAACCCGCTCGATTGGAACACGTTCTACAACTTCTACTTCGACAGTGATGCGGCGCCGGTTACCGGTGACGTCACGCTCGACCAAGCGCGACTTGGCCCCGGGGCACTCTCATTGCACGTTGCAACGACTGTTCCTGGCCTGCTCGGCACCGAGTACCTCGGCGCTGGCTGTGGCGGCTCGACCTCGATCGAAGCCAATGGCGTGCCATCGTCGCCGAACCCGGCCTACGGCATCGATATCGCTGGTGGCTCGTCCAACTTCGTTGTCGTTGCCTTCGCTGCGGCAACGGCCAACGTGCCGCTTGGCGGTGGCTGCAGTTTGCTGATTGATAACACGCAGTTGATCGTCAGCGACTTCCTGCAGCTCAGCGCTGCTGGCACGCACAGCTACTCGGTGCCGATCCCGGCTGGCCTCGCGCCAATCGACCTCGGCGTGCAAGTGGCTGAGTTCTTCCCCGGCGGCCCGTTCCTGGGCTCTGGTGGTTTGAGCAACGGCCTGATGATCCGCGCTGCTGGCACTGGCTGCCAGTAAGCTTGGCGGACGAACGGTTTTGCGGTGCTGGTTGAGGCCGGCACCGCCCGTTCTCGGCGCATGACTCTGGCAAGCCGCAACTAGCATGTGGCGTCACGCGATGGAGGGTGCTCCAATAAGAGTCATGGAACTCTCGCCCTCCGAGCGCATGAACTTAATGAAGTTCGTCTGCTCATTCGCCTGGACGGACCTCAACGTTTCGCAGAGCGAACGTGATCTCGTCATGCGCATCTCCGGCAACTTACAGCTGACCGATGCCGAGGCGCAGCGAGTGAAGGACTGGCTAGACGTGCCGCCGCCCGCTGAGGAAGTCGACCCGACCAGCGTGCCGCCTGCGCATCGCCAGCTGTTCTTGACGACGTTGGAGATGGTCGTGCAAGCAGACGGCAAGGTCGTCGCTGCTGAGTCGGAATCGCTATCGCTGTTCCGCGACTTGATCGGCAGCTGAGATCTTACGGCTGAGATCCTACAGCTGGGATCAGGCCGCTGGGATCAGGCCGCTGAGATCAGGCCGCCGTTATTCAGCGGCGCTGATCAGCAGCCTAGAAGTCCGCGCGGTAGCGATCCCACATCCGTTCGCAAAACGGATTCCAACCGCGCATCCAGTTGCCCTGCGTCTCGATCTGCATGTAGCGATCGACGTAGTCGAACAGGGCGGGGTGATCCCACGCGTCGCGTAAGCCCATGATGCGGGCTGCCAGGATGTAGCCGTGCCAGACGTTGGCGGTGCAGCAGCGGCGATATGGATCGGCCGTCCATGCCTTGCGATCGTGGCTGGGGTCGTCGGCATGACGATTTCCCCATTCGGGCAGGCCAGCGTCTCCTGGGCCATAGCCGCCATGGCCGCGGTTCCATTCGCCGTTGGTCGCGGTGACGTAGAACGTCTGCGCGTCTTCGGCGAACGCGAGTTTGCGTTCGCTCGCCAGCGTGAGCATGTCGTCGTCGTGCAGCACCGAGCCGGCGAGTAGCAATGGGAACTTGCGACCACTGCCGCTGCCGCCATCGGCAAGAAATCGGCCACCGTTTTTGACGATGCCGAACGTGTCGATGCCGAGCTGCACCATCGCAATGAGCAGCGGCCGTTTGTTGGCCAGCGGTATGTCGAGCTGCAGCGTCAACGCGCCGATGCCTACGAGTTCGGCTAGGTCACGGCCGTAGTCCGGCATGTTTTGGCGCGGATGCAGGTAGCGACCGGTGTAGCCTGGTAGGTGGTCTAGCCAGGTGCGCTCAAACCGTTCGACGAGATCACGAATCGGTGGCGCGCCCGCAGCTGCTGGCAGTCGCGCGAACTGCGTCATGTCGAGGTTGTCGGCGGTCCAGCGCGCGTCCTTGTCGGTGCCGCAGTATGGCGGGCGGAACGCATTCGCAGCTGGTTGTTCGGCGATACAGGTCAGCACCGCGCAGCTTTCGATTTGCGGTAGTTGACCAGCCATGGGATGGCTGACCGTCGACACGAGCGACGTTCCCGGAACGAGCGCCAACGGCTGCTTGCGCGACACATTTAGGGCGACGTTGGTGGCCTTGTCGTAGCGACCCGTCGCACCGTTGCCGAACATCGAGCTGTCGTAGCCTTGCGTCAGTTCGCTAGGCGAGGGGTTGATCATCGAACCATGACGCGCGCGCGGACCGTCTTGCAGGCTCGCCGGTTTGATGCTGGTGATCGAGATCGGGCCAAGCACCCACCAATCACCGTTGACGTAGCGACCGCAACGGGCAGGGCGATCAAACGTCCACGTGATGCCGTGACGATCGACACCGGCGAGATGGCCTGCCGGAATCACAACGTCGGGCGATGCTCCCATGCCAGATTGGCGGTGCACGTATTCGCCGACGACAATACCGTCACTGCTTGCGATCGCGCTCCAGTGGCCTTCAAGATCAACGGCGCGAACATTGGTGTGCAGCGTGACCCCGAGCGGTAAGTCGAGGTTGCTGGCCGCGGCGCGCAGGGATCCGGCAACGTGCTGCCATTCCAGCACGTCGGTTGCTCCCGGCTTGGTGCCGACGCTCCACTCGTAGACGACTGGTTGTCCCTCGGGGTCGATGAAGGCGTCCCAATTCGCGAATAGCGACGTGCGCGCTTCTTGGCTGTCCGAGTCTGGGCCGAGGCCGTCGCGAACTTGGGCGGTCGACGGCGCACTGTTCTGCTTGACGACAGTTTTGGCCGGCGCGCTGCAGCCAGTCCAGAGAACGGTGGGCAGAATGAGGCCAAGCACCGCGGTGGCGAGCGTCATCTGGCGCTCATGGGGCGGCGGTGGTGTCTTCATTACCGACAAGGTATCCGCGCTGGCGTGGCTTGCCAGTTTGCGATTGTCGGGCGGTTAAGTCCGATGCGCGCCTTGGGTCAATTAAGGGTGTTGGAATGACGAAAGAGTGTCGGATGAGCGCCGTTGATGCCGTGCCGTGGAGGCATGGTGTAGGATGCCGAGCTCTGACCTGTGGCCTAGCCAATCGACATGACGAAGAACCTCTCTGACGAGATGCAGCGCAATGCGCGCCAGGCTTTGGCGGGCCTGACGCCACATCGCCAAGGCGAAGAAGTCGGCGGACTGCCCGTGCGGCGACTGATAGCTGCGTTTTTCCGAGCCCGCTACCTAGTGTTTGGGACCACGTTGTTTGGCGTGCTGATCGGCATGTTCATGGCGATCACGAGTTCGAACAACTACGTCAGTACGGGCAAGTTTTTGTTCACGTCGTCCGGCGCGGAAAGCCGCCAGCTCGATCCGAATCAGGCTAAGGAGACTAGCCAGGAGACGATTGCGACGGGCGCGGCCTACATCCTCAACAGTGATGACCTGTTGATGCGCGTGGTCACAGAAATGACTCCGCAACGCATCCTGCAGCCTTACCAGCCTACCGGTGAGGGACAGGGCAGCGCCAAAGAACTGTTCTTCAAGATCCAGCGCGACTGGAATGCCGTCGACGAGTCGAACATGACCGCCGAGGAGGCATTGAAGCGCTTGCAGAAGACGATCGCTGTGTCGCGCCCGCAGTTCACCGATGTGTTGATCGCGACCTGCAACGCCAACAATCCGGAGCTCGCGCAGGAGATCCTCGCTGCCTACATGGTGAAGGCCGTTGAATGGCATATCGAAAAGTACGAGGACAAGGACGCCTACGAGGCTGCCAAGACGGCCAGCGAAGAGAGCTTCATTTCCTACAGCGCGGCGCAGCGAGCGATGCGAGAGTTCTTGGAGCGCAAGGCGCGCGTCAACAGCTTCGACGAGCACAAGCAAGCCGTGACGTTGGATGAGATCGAGAACGCCGCGCGCTTCAAGAAGCTAAGCGACGACCTGACGTTCAAAACGGAGCAGAAGGCCCGTATCGAGCAGTTGCTTGAGGATGAGGTCAAGTTGCCGCGCACCGTGACGCGCAAGATTCGCCAAAGCATCACGACGGAACTGTCGACGGAACTGCGTTCGCAGTTGGCGTCGGCCTACATCAAGCTCAGTGGTCTGCGTCGCCAATTCGTCGACCCCAACGCTCCAGAAATCGCGAACCAGCTACGGTTGATCGCGGACATCAAGTCGTCGCTCGAGAACATGACGAAGACAGATGACAAAGAGACTTGGGTTGATGACATCATCGACAACCAGCAATACCTCGATGCCGTCACGGACCGCAACAAGCTCGAACGCGAGCTGTGGGGCCTCGCAGCGCAAGTGAAGCAAGCTGGCGAGCTGCACAAGGGCACCGCGGACGAGTTGAAGCGCCTAGCCATATTGGGTCAGGAGCATGAGGACTTGCGAAGCACGTTGCTGCGTTCGGAAGAGATCAAGCTCGCGGCTGGCCTCAACTGGGAAGTCGCGCAGCAGAAGCGGGCTTTGGGGCTAGGCAAGTTTAGTGTGCTCGACTCCATTCAAGGCGCCTCGCTGCCGCTCGAAAAGGAAGGTCCGAATCGCGGCAAGCTGCTGATCGGTGGCTTGTTCGTTGGCCTGTTCCTCGGCCTAGGCTTGGTTGTGTTGCGCGCCTTGCCCGACCGCGTCGTGCGCACGCGTGACGACCTAGAGGACCTCGAAGGCTTGGCTGTAATCGGCGTGATGCCGCGACTGGATCGCACCAACTTGCGACGTCACACAGCCATGCGCGAGCAGGGTTGGTAAGAGGAAATACGATGCGCAACCTGATCAAGAAAGCTGATGCCAAGAGTCGTCGCGCCGAAGTCATCGCGACCGAGTTGGGCTACCTGTGGACCGGCCTGCTGCAACGCGGCGTTGGCGACACGCATCGTTCGATCGGCTTCTGCGCGATCGGCGATGACGAAGGCTCCAATACGCTGGCCGCCAACCTCGCCCTGTTCCTCGGCAGCAAGGGTATGCGTGTCGCGCTGGTTGAGGCGGCGCTGCGGACGCGGGCGCTCGCCGAAGTGTTCCAGGCGACCCCGATGCCCGGTCTCGCCGAAATTCTGACGGGACAAGCGGTGCTGCGAGATGCTTTGCGGCAGGAAGTCGCAGCCGGCGTCGACTTGCTGCCGGCGGGTGAGACTGCCGACCCGTTTTGGGCCTTCACTGGTGACAATTTGCGGGGTGTGATTACGGAGGTGACCGCCGATCGCGACTTGTGCC
>JBNMNW010000062.1:0-22550 GCA_051278165.1 Planctomycetota bacterium
GAGGCCTTCGGTCAGCGCCGCGATCGGTGATGGGTAGACCTTGATGGTGACGTGACCACTGCCTGCAACCGAGCCTTCGGGCACGACCAACGTCCATTCCGCTGGTTGCGCGGCCGTCAGCTGGCCGCCGGCGGAGCGGTGGTGGGGGAAGCCGCGCGGCGCGATCGTGATGACGTGGCGAACGCGATCGACGAAGCGGCCGGCGCGAGCGATGATCTCGATCGTCACCTCGCCGATTTCGTTGCCTACTTCGATCGGCAGCAGCACGCGGCCGCGACCGGCATCCGAGTTGCTGTTGTCGAGTGGGATCGTCTTCGGGGCGTTGGCGCCGATCGTCAGGCCGGTGCCGACGCGCGCGGCGAGCTTGACTTCGGCGATCTTCGGATCGTTCGAGACTGCGGAGATCGGGATCAGTAGGCGGTCACCGGCCGAGACTTCGTCGGGAAGCTTCGGTTCGATGTGTAGCGGCAGCTGCGTTGTGAACTCGCGCGAGCCGTAGCCGAGTCGGCCGGTGTCACCGGTGGCGACGTGGGCGTCGGCTTCGATCTTCCAGGTCGTGACGGCGTCACTGGTGTCGAATGACACCGAGGCATTGCCCTGTGCGTCGGTGACGAGCAGCGTGTTCCACAGCACGGTTGGCGTGAAGTCGCGGCGGTCTTCGCTGGCGGTGTGTTGGTGCGCGTATTGGCGTTGCTGCCAGATGTGTCGGTAGCCGGTCACGGCTCGTTCATACTCGCGGCGCGCGTTGGCAAAGCCTGCTTGATTCGTTGTGTTGGCCGCTTCGTTAAGCAAGATGCTGTCGTCCCATCCACCGGCCCCCAGGTCGAAGGGCAGTCTGGGCAGGAAGTAGTTCTGCATGCGTGCCCGGATGTCTCCTTGTCCGCCATCGTTAAAGAACGCGCCGGCAAGTGGGTTGGCGGCTGGATCGTTAAAGAAGCCCAAGCCCACGGCGCTATTCCATGCGCTGGACTCAAAGGCGCTATCGTTAATTATACCGGTGCCTTGTCCAAAGCCATTGAGGTCGAGCACGCTGAAGCCGGAATGCCCTAACCACAAAGTAACTCTGTCAAATTCGTCGAATGACAGGTTGCCCCAATACAGCATGCCAGGATGTGGCGCGGCGCCATTGGCAGGCCCCGCCGCCAGCTGCTCAAAGCGCCCTTCGCCGTCGAAGTCGACTTCGTCTTGCTCCATCAGCATGCTCATCGAGGGAGCGGCACCGGAACTAGTTCCGAGGATGTTAGGGGCACACAGAGCGACACCCAGCATCACCAACAGCGCGACGCCAGCGAGGCTGGTAACGCCACGTAGGACTGGACTGTTCATCAACAGCCCACTCTTCAGATACTTCATCGCAGCTTCGGTCAGCACCAGCAACACCATCAGGCTGAGTGCGAGCGTCAGCGCGAGGCTCCGTCGCTTCTCAGCGATGTGACGTGCATGCGATAGCTCGATGACGGGCGCCGTGGCCGCCCTCAAGTTGCTGACCACCTGTGGCGTTTGCGAGAACCCTTCGCGCGTCAGGATGCCGGTGCCAACATCGCCAGCAGCAACAATCGCCTGCTGCGCCTTGGCATCGTTGCGCCAGACAAAGCGGCGCCAGCCGCGCGTGCCGAGCAACAGGTCACAGTTGCGACCGCTCGCCTCGTTGCCCAGGAAGAAGTCCCCAAGGTCTTCGAGTTGCTTGACGTCGCCAAACAGCATGGCGTGATCGACGAGGCTCACGCGTGGCTCGCTACCCATCGAAGCCGCGGCTAGGTCGGTGCAGCTCAGCCCGACGACGGCGCGCGTGTAGCTACCGTTCTCATCCATCGTCTTGACGTGCACCGTCTGCTTGTCGCCGGGGCTCAGCACCGCTGCGTTGGTGGTGACCTCAACGCTGAGTTGGTTCGATGTGTGGCGACGGATCAGGCGTTCGGCGACTGGCTGCAAGTTGCGGTCAAAGACCGTCGCGCGCAGCACGCCGCTCGCCGTGTTGGGCAATTCGACTTCGCTGGTCGCTTGCAGTTCTTCCCCGTTGTTGGCACGCAGCGTGGTCTGGCCGACCAGCACCCCGCGACAGAAAACACCGAGCAGCCACGGGCCATTGCCGCGCCCGGCGACCGCCATGCGCATCGGGTCACCGGCGGCGACGTCGTCTCCGAGCAAGCGAATGGCGATGCCTTGATCGCGCACCGTTGGCAGGTCGAACGTCTGTGCCTTACCGGCGAGACGCACCTTGTAGCGCGTGTCCTTCTCTGGCACGAACGTCAGGCGAGCGCGGCCTTGGTGCGCCGTGCGGAACGAGACGATGCGGCGTTCGCGGTCGTCGATGATCTCGCCAGCGCCATCGATCGGGCGGCCGAGCGTGTCCGTGCATTCGAGGTAGAGACCGTTCTCGACACCTGCGATCAGTTCGCCACCTTCGGGAAAGGCCGTGACTTCCACCTTGCCAGTCGGCACCACGAACGTTTTGACCTCGGTCTCAATGACGCCGCCATCGGTAATCGTCGCGACAAAGCGCGCCGCTCCTTTTTCGACATCCTTGGGCACTTGGAAGCGGAAGGTCGTCGAACCGTCGGCGCCGAGGCCGCGGTCTTCGTGCCAAACTTCGGCACCGTCGATGACCAGCGCACCGCGGGCCTTGGCCGCTGAGCTTGGCGAGTTGTTGGCGAGTCGCAGCGCGGTCACTTGGGCCGCCCCACGCGCTCCCGGCGCGTAGCTCTTGCGGTCGAGCACGATGTCTTTTTTCAGTTGTGGGGTCTGGAACGAACGCACGACTACCTGGGTGATCTCGTCGGCAAACAAGCCGCTAGTCGACGTGATCTTGATCTTGTGCGTGCCGCCGGTGCTTTGTGCCGGCAACCCGAGCGCGAAGGAGCCAACCCCTGCAGGTGCTATCTGGTCCCCGTCGGTGGCAACCGGCGCATCCTTCGCGTCGAGTAGTTGCGCGCGCATGTTGTGGATGCGCGGCAACGGCAAGCGCGTGACACGATCGAGCACGACGGCGCGCACGCGAATGGTCTCGCCCGGTCGGTATACGGGGCGATCCGTGGTGACATGCACCAGTGGGCCTGCATACGCGGTCGACAGATCGAATACTTGACGCACTTCGTCATGGCTGTTGACGGCGATGACTTCGACGCGCTTTGGCACGGCTAGGTTGGCCGCCAAGGCAACCGTGACGTTGCCGTTGATGGTCGGTTCTTCGCCGGCCGCGAGGATCACGTTGCTGTTGTCGAACGCCTGCCAGCGAACGCGGCATTCCGCTTGTTCCCCGGCCAGGTCCTTGGCTTGCACGGTGAAGCTCCACGGCGCGCCGGACGGAACGGCCTTCGGTGCGCTGACCGTCAGGTGCAGGTGGTCGCTGCGGTAGTTGTCGACGCGGTTGGCGGCGAGGCGCTCGAATGCGAGGAAGCCGAGCACGGCGAGCAAGGCGGCAGCCGCGGCGGCCGCTATGCGACCAAGCGGCACGTGGTGCCAGCGCGGCCGGCGACCGGCGGTCGGCATTGCTGGTGATGCTGCTTGCTCGGGCAAGTGCAGCGGAGGTTGTGATGGGTGCACGGCGTCTTCAAGCACCTGTGCTTGCGACAGCACTTCGCATTGCAGCTCGCGCAGCGCCGATTCGTTGGCGAGGCGAGCCTCTAGTGCGTCCGGGTTCTCGTGGCAGCCGAAGTGCAGCTCGATCAATTCCTGCGACAGTTGCTCGCGTTCTTCAGGAGTCCAGTTGGGAAGCTTGCTCATCGCAGGTTCTCCTTCGAAGTGTTTCTGTCAGTAACGTTGCTATCAGTAATGCCGCCGAACGGCACGCCCGCTCCGAGTGCCGAGCGCAGCTCATGCAGCGCGCGCCGCATCCGGGTCTTGGCCGTGCCGACCGGAATCGCGAGCGCCTCGGCGACGCCCTCGTAGCTGAGTTCGCCGGCGACTCGCAGCAAGAAGACCTGTTGGTCATCTTCGCGCAGCTTGGCAACAGCTGCCTGCGCTTCTGCCACCGCTTCGCGCTGCTCGAGCGCATGTGATGGCGATGCTTGGGTGGTTGTGGACACGGTTCGTTCCTCGTCGAGTTGTTCGTGGTTGGGACGCCGTTGCCGCGCCCGGCGGGCGTCGGTCGCGGCGTTCCACGTGATGACGAACATCCATGCCACTGGGTCGTTCGGTCGCGTGCCTTGCTGCCATGCACGCCAACACTTGAGGAAGGCGTCCTGCAGAACTTCGGTCACGTCCGTCGAAGGACCCAGCACACTGCGCACCGCTCCTGCCAGACCGCTCCGATGGGTCTGAAACAGCTCTGCCAGGAACGGTTCCGCTGTGCTCATGAATGGATCGTGCCCGTGAAGACGTCGGGGGGCGACGCACGGTTTTGGCTGGTTGATGTTTTTGTCCGTCTGGACGGTGGCTGGCGATGGTTCCCAGGAATTGGCCTAAATCGCCACGCTCAGAATCTGGCTGCGCTTGCCCGCCCCATGTCCACGAAACGCCTCGCGATGATCTTGGCTCTGGTAGCCCTGGCGTTCTCCTCGACTTCCTGCACGCTGGCCAAACCGTTGGTTTGCGCCGTGACTACGCCAGCCTATCTGCTCGGTAACAGCGGTGGTTGCGGTTGCGATCCGCGCGGCGCTGCTTGCGGGTTGTTGTTGGTGGCGGCGGTCGGCGCCGCGGGTGGCTTGGTCACCGGCATCATCAGCGACATCAACTGGATCGCGGGCGAAGCCGACGATCCGACCCGAAACATTGGAGACCCTTTCGCTACGAACACTAGCGAAGGGTTCTTTTAGGTTTTGGGGCGGCGGTTCTTGGCGTGAGGTTCACGCGCGGGATTGCCGTCACGGCGGGCACGTCTTCCTCGGGCACGCCTTCTTCGGGCACCGTCGGCAAGCCAATCGCCTCCGCATCTAGACGGAGCGCTAGCCGGCCCAGACGATCGTGATCGGTGCTTCGATGTCCGGATGCAGGCTCTTGTGCACCGGGCACGTGTTCGCCGTGTTCTCCAGCAGCTTCTTCTGGTCGTCGGTGTAGCTGCCTTCGATCGTGAGCTGCACGGGCAGTCGGCCAATGCGGCGTGGGGTCGCGTTCATGTGCTTCTCGACCGTCGCCTTGCAGCCCAACAAGTCGAAGTCATGGCGGCGCGCCACAATGCCTAGCGTCGTCAGGATGCAGGTGCCGAGCGCAGTCGCAACCAAGTCGGTCGGCGAGAAGAAGCGGCCGAGGCCTTCGTTGTCCTTCGGTGCGTCGGTCTGCAGTTGCGCATCAGACGGACCATGAACGGCAGTGCAGCAGAGATCGCCTTCGTAGGTGGCGGAAATGGTGACCATGAACCGAGCGTAGCTCGACTACTGGTTCGATGTGAGCACTTCGTAGGCGCGCTGGATCGCTTGGAAGCGTTCGGTCGCTTCTTTCTGGGCGACGGGGCCGAGATTGGGCTGCGCGTCGGGGTGGAACTTGCGAACCAGTTCGCGGTGGCGGCGGCGAATTTGTTCGGCGGACGCGTTGACCGGTAGACCGAGCACGGCGAGGGCATCGCCGCGGGCATGCACGGGGCGCGGGCCAGGCTCTTGCTGTTGTCGTCGGTCTTGACGCTGTTGGCCACCGGCGCCGGCGAGGAACTGTGCACGCGCCAGGTGGAACAGCATCCGGGCGCGTCCGGCGGCGATGTCCATGCCGCGCGCGACATCGGCCAACGCGCGATGCTCGTCGGGGCGGAACTTCCCGTCGGCGAACGCGACCAGCGCGCACCAGCAGAACAGCGAGTCGAGTTCGGCTTCGTCGAGGCTGGTGGCGATGCGGGCGGCGAGGCCGATCAGGTCCTTGACTTGCAGTGGCTGCATCTCCCACGAGCGGATCTCGTGTGATTGCACCGGGTCGTCGAAGCGCTCCAGCAAGAACTGCCGCACGACCTCGCGTTCGGGAGGACCCATGGGGCCATCGGCCTCGGCGACGGCGCTCAGCAAGTAGAAGATGCGACGTGGTAGCGAGGCCCGGTCGAATTGGTTGCGGGCGGCATCGCCCCAAGTCTTGCGCGTGCGTTGGCGGTAGTTGCTGAGGCGGGTGACTGGGCCAACGGCGGTCAGGGCTAGGTGGAAGCCGAGCAACCCGAGTCCGAGACTGGGTAGGCCGAGCGGATCCTTGATCGGCAGCAACCGCTGGATCATGCCGCTACCGGCGGCCACGAGCAGCACCAGGCCGAACACGAAGCGGCTTAGCCAATACTGCAAAGTGGAACGGTCAAACATCGGTGCGGCGAGGCACGATATCACTCAGAGGGGCGTGGTGCGAAGTCACTTACTTGCTGTTCACGATCGTGATCCACACCGCTGCGCCGGCGGCGGGTTGCGAATGCAGCGCGATCTCACTCGTGCTGGTGCCGGAGTCGGTTCGAATGCCCTGCTTTGCGCGCGATCCGCCAGTGATTCGAGCTATGCATTCTTCGGTAGCCGGTCGCACGCAAGATCTATCGGGCTGCGCGCGACTGTCGTGGGGTATGCCGCAATTAGCGATTCAGGGCCTTTGCGAGCATTATGTCTGCCTTGCGGTGCCATTCAGTCTCGCGGTCCTGGTGGTTGGCAAGGTAATCGACCGCCGCCGCGATGATGGTGGGTCGCAGCGACTCTTCGACGCGCCCGGCTTCTTCGAACATGGCGGCTGCATACTTGTGTTGATGGTGCTCGCTGCCGGTGCGCACTAGCGATGCCCGCAGTCGTGTGCATGCCTTTGCGAGGTCGTCTTCGTTCCGTTGTAGCAACGCGCGCAACGCACTTGGAGAACTGCGGGCAAACGCATCGCCGAGCGACTCCGGCTCTTGGCGCGCACGGATGCGCTGCTTGGCCTTCATCGAGAGGTTGATGATGCTGGTTAGATCGTCGCGCAGCGACACCGTCCATGACGCTGCTTGCAGCAGTAGCAGGCTCTTCGTCTGCTCGTCACGCGACTGCAAGAACGACGTGCGCATCGCATTGGGCACGGTCAGTGCATGCACCGGCAGTAGCGAGGTGCGTCCATCGGCGGCCCGGCGTCCGGGGCGACGCTGGAAGATCAGCGATCCGAAGCGAACGATCGCGTCCCATGCACGGCTGGTGTCAAGGCCGCCCTTGATGTGCTGGATGACGACTGTCGCGGCGTGTTCGGGCTTGCTGGTGCGCAGTTCGTCAAACAATGCCTGACCATCGCCGCCAGCTTGCTTCAGCCATTGCGCTGGCAATGTGTGGGCTAGTTTGCGAACGCGGTCAAAGCTCTTGGTGTCGCGATTGACGAGGCTCGCGACGACCAGCGAGCGCAGTGGCGCCTCGGCATACTGCCAGTCGATGCGCTGCAGCACGCGTTCCACCTGCGTCGCGTAGATCATTTTGTGGCCGAGGAACGCGTAGCAGCGCACTGCGAATCGTCGGAACAGTTCGAAGAACTCCGTGTGGCTCACGTGCGGCAGCAGTTGCACGACCGCCTGTTCGGCACGCGTCGCATCGAACCCATCCATGGCCGCGACGAACTCCTTCTTGGCAGCTGCTGCGGTCACCGTCTGGTCTACCGCGATCGGCTGCATGGAAAAGTTGTTGTGCTCCCGAATGTCGCGTCGCTGCGCGGTTTTGAAGTCCTGCAGATTGAACAGCGCGAGTTGCCATGCATCACGTGGCGTGGCTGCCGCTGCGCCGAGTTGGAACGTCGATTCGACCATCATCACCGTGTGCAGGATGCCGTGCGGTTTCGGTCGGATGTCGCGCGATCCGGCCAGGAACACCGCTGCGAGCAGCTCTTGCCAAGACGTGCCTTGTCCGATTTCTTCGGCCACGAAGGTCAGTGCCTGCTCGGCTGGCACCTGGCGGACGCGCTCAGCGAACTGCTCCAGGTCTTCTGGTCTACGCGGCAATCCGTTCGCTGCGTGCAGGCGCGAGCCGCCAATCAAGCCAGCCGTTGTCGCCCCGAGTCGCCAGATGGCTTGCCGCCGATTGATGTCATGCGCCACGCGGGCATCGTATCGCTTCGTGCTTGGCGATGACGTAGCAAGACTGCCGGGCGGTTCGCGTTACCGGCGCCGCGCGACGAGCAGACTGCCGATGATCATCAACATGCCCAGCCAGCTCCAGAGGCCTGGCATCGTCTTGAAGATTACGGCGCCGAACACGGTTGCGAATGCGACCTGCAGGTAGCCGACCGAGATCGCGCGGCCAGCCGGCTCGCGAATCAGGCCGTTGGTCAACGCGATTTGTGCGATTTGGGTGACGACGCCGACGCCGATTAGCAGCGACCAGCCGTAGGCGTCCGGCCAGACCCAGTCGTGGATCGCGAACGGCATGCTGATCGGCACGGTCACGATCGGGAAGTAGAACACGACCAGTTGTGGTGGTTCGGTCCTGCCGAGGCGGCGCACGGCAACGTAGGCAAGCGAGGCGAACAGCGCGCCGCAGACGCCGACTAGCACATACGGCCACGCGATCGCAGGTTCGCTGCCAGACTCGGCGAGCAGCGACGCCGGTTGTGCGATCATCACGACCCCGCTGAACGCGAGTGCCATGCCGAGCAGGATGCGCGTCTCGAGCTTCTCGCCGATCCAGATCGCGGCAACGACTGCGGTCAGTACCGGTGAGATCTGGTGCAGCACGGTCGCTTCGGCGAGCGGTAGGTTATTGACGGCGGCGTAGAAGCACATCAGTCCGCCGGAGCCGAAGAGGCCGCGCAGCAACAGCAGTCGCGTGTTGGTGCCGAATGGTCGGATCCGGGCGCGCCGCAGTGCGATGGAGCTGAGGGTCAGGGTTACGACCGCGCGGACGAACACGATCTGCATCGTTGGCAGACCTTGTTCGCCAGCAAGTTTGACCAGCAAGGCCATCACCGCGAACCAGAACGCGGCCTGGATCATGTAGCCCAAGCCACCGCCAGAAGGCGGGATGAGCGGCGTGCTGGGTGCGGAGCTCTTGGCTGGCGAACTCAACGGCCTAGCAACGGCTCAGTGGGCAGGTTCATCGCTCGGCAGAAGCCGAATGCCCGGTTGTCGGAAACGGTGCTGATTGGTTGCTGCTCGGAAGCTGTGAAGCAGGTGATGATCGAGCCGCCTTCGGGCAGCAGGGTCTGCACCATCTTGGCCGCTGTTTGACCCAGTGATTGCGGCGAACTTCCGATCACGCACGCGCCGTGTTCTTGCAGCAGCGGATCGAGCACGATGACCGCAACGGCGTCGCCGGGTGCCTTCGCGGCGATGGCGAGCACCGCTTGCGTCTGCTTGGGGTCGCTGGTCGCGAGCAATAGAACCCTGCATCCGTTGGCGATCATCGACTGCGCTTGTTCGGCGACGTCCGTCTTGGCCGGCGCGGTGGTGACCACCAACTGCAGTTGCGGATAACGCGCGGCCGCGGCCTTGGCATCTCGTGCTACACGCTCTTGGCTACTGTTGCTCGGATCTGTTTGCAGCAAGCCTACTGGATGAGACTCGTCCGTTTCCGGTTTGGTCGTCAGCAACTTGCCGTGTTCCATGCGCATGGTTGCCAAGAAAAAATCACCTGGCCCGGGCCGCAGCGTGCCGCCGGCAGCGCGATTGGCCGGTGTGATGGTGCGCAAGCCGACTTCGATGAGCTTGGTTGGCAGCGCGACTCCGTTGCACGCGAGCAAGGCAAAGTCCACGGCCGCCGCCGCGCCAGAGTTCGCGACGATCACCGCATCCGCCAGTTCTTCGGTGTCACCGGGTGCGTCACCGATCACGACGACAAACGGGCGCGTGGTGCGTTTGGCGGCGTTGATGGCCGCCATCACGTCCTCGTTTTGCCACTCGAACGCGACCACCAGGGTGGCCTCGGCGGTGTCGGCGACCGTCTTGGTCAGCGTGGTGGGGAAGCACTTGGCGGCAACTGCGAACTTGCCGGTCGGATCCTTCGTCAACGGCTCGCTGCCACAGGCGGGGATCAGTAGGCAAAGAATCGGTGCCAAGGTGCGCGTCAACATCGCCAAGGATGATGGCCCTGCAGTGGGCCTCACGCCAGAACAGCTTGCGGCAGACTAGGAGTCTGCGTCACGGGAGGCGAATCGACCAGGTGCGTGACGTTCGCACCGGGTTGGTTCACCGAAACGCAGTCGAATCGGTGGCTTCGGCGAGGATTTGGCGGACCGACATGGTGTGAAGGGTGCGTGCATGGCGGTTTGCTCTCCCGTGGCGCAGACTCCTAGCTCGCGAAGAACTCGACGAATGCGCCGGTGACTTGTTCGGCGGACAACTTGCTCGGGCGCAGCTCTCGGGTGATCTCGCCGTATTCCTGTTCCGACGGCACCCCGAAGTAGAGTTCGGGAATGGGCGCGGTCGGCGGGTCTGCTTGCCACGAAGCGCCGTCGTGCTCAGGTTCGAGCGCCGCCAGCTTTTGGGCAAGTAGGCGAAGGTCGCGGCGCGTTGGCGCTCGCAGCGTAACCATGTCGAACCAGCTCTCGGTGCGGTCGTGGAAGCGGAAGCAGGTGTCACCCTGATCCTGCTGCACGTGTAGCACACGGTAGGCGCCGGCAAGCGTATTGAGCGTCATGCGATGGCGCGGGCCTTGGCTATGCATCGCCGAGAACCCGAGATCCGCGTTTTGATGCAGTTCGATGGCGCCGCGTTGGCCGGCTTCGAGCTCGCCTTGCACCAATGCCAGCTCTTCCTCGAAAAGGGCTTTGTAGCTGCCGATGTGCGCCAGCATCGATTCGCCTCGTTCCATCAGCCACTGGTAGCGGCGCAGGGTGAACTCGTCGCCCTCGCTCGTGCCACCTATCGCGCCGCGCACCGGGGAGTCTTCATCGCCGAGTCGTTTGACGATGCGGTCGATCGCGAACCCGCGCCAAGTCGTCCAGCAGCCAAAGTCGCCGGTGGCCGCGGCGGACAGCAGCAGCTCTTCATGGCGGAATGCGACGTCCGGTTGCAGAACGGTGAGCAGTGCGCCGAAGCCATCGGTGTCGTAATGATCGTTGACGACGTAGCGCACGTCGCCCAGGAACGCATCGCGCTCGCCTGCCGGGGCTCGGGCGAAGCGGAGCGCGATGCCGGTGCTGAGGTCGGCCCGCCACTGCGGCGGCGTGCGGTTGCCTGGCCAGTGCGACAAGTTCGGTCCAGCGGGCGTCATGCCGTCGACCGACAAGTGCGGTTGGGGAGCTGGCTGCTCGCCGGCGTAAGCCAGTTCGAGCCTTGGCATGGGGCCCTTTTCGGTGCCTGAATACAACATCGCGTGAGTTTGATCTCGGTGGCTTGGCTTCTGGAACAGTGGGTCCTATGAGCCGTAGTAACAAGCCGGTTGATGGCATCCCGCCCCTTTGGGGGCGGGATGCCGTGTGGCCGCTTCGACCCGAGAGAGCGAAGAGTGGCTTCGGCCGGCGGGGTGTGAGCCCGCCGGCCGATTTTTCTATCCGGCCTGTGTATCCGTCGCCATCGCTGGGTTGGACATCCTCCCCAGAGAAGATGCTTGCAAAGCTCTGTTTGGTGGCTAGATTCCTCGACCCCCAAGGCGTGGGGACGTAGCTCAATTGGTTAGAGTACCAGACTGTCGATCTGGAAGTTGCGGGTTCGATTCCCGTCGTCCTCGCCATAACGGCCCTCACTGCTCCTAGAGCAGTGAGGGTTGTTTCATTTCTAGAGAGCACTTCTGAGGCGCTCCCAGGTGCCGCTCGCAGTGATGTTGCCTGCGATGTCCCCTGCGATGTCCCCCGTGCGGCTCAGAGCGCCGCTCCCAGTGCTGTCCCCAAGTTAGGTCACCTGGGACCACAATCGCACGGATGGACAATTTGCCGGGTGTCCCGGCTTGGCCGAAGTCGATCCGCACGGCTGCCAGTGGGAAGCCGGTTCTCTCGGGGGCCTTGGGCCCTTGGCCGCCACAAGTAGGGGCATGGCAGCTTCGCCGTCAGCCTGCGGCAGTTGCTTCAATTTTTCCGCTCAATCCAGGCGCCACCGACAACCGTTTTGGGCGGTCAGGATCAGACTTCTGGCAAGGAAACCGTTGTTGCTCCTGCGCGACGGCGGAAAGGGATTTCCGTGCCGGTCCAGGCGGCAGTCGACGTCTGCGGCCTTGGCGAGCCGAGGTCGGTGCTGGATTCTTGGGCCGCCCGGCTGCGGCCACGTGACTCGCTAGCGCCGACTCTTCTTAGGCTTGGGCTTGCGCTTCTTGATCCGTTTTTTGATGCGCTTCGCGTCGGCTACATCGCCCGCGCTCTCGAGCTTGCTCATCGTCATCTTGAGAAGCGCCATCTGGCTTCGCAGCTCCGGTTCGCCTTCAGAACGGCCGACTCGCTCGCTGGTGCCGTCGGGCAGGATCCTGTGCGACTTGACGTTGTCGTTGAGGGACATCTCCAAGACTTCGTCGATGACGCGTTGCTTCAATTGCTCGTCGAGAATCGGCGCGGCGACTTCGACACGGCGGTCGAGGTTGCGGATCATCCAGTCGGCGGACGAGAGGAAGACATCTGGTTTGCCGCCGTTCTCGAAGTAGTAGATGCGGCTGTGCTCGAGAAAGCGGTCGACGATGGTCGTGACGGTGATGTTCTCACTGAGGCCGACAACCCCAGGTCGCAAGCAGCAAGCGCTGCGAACGCAGAGGTCGATCTTGACGCCGGCCCGTGACGCTTCGTAGAGCGCCAGGATGAGTTCGGGGTCGGCCAGATTGTTGAGCTTGGCTTTGATCGCGGCGGGCTTGCCCTTCGCCTGGTTGTCCATCTCGACGCGAATGCGATGCAGGATCTGGTCGCGCAGCTTGAACGGTGCGACCAGCAGCAGTTCCATCTCCGGCACGCGCGTGAAGCCGGTGATCATGTTGAACGTTTCCGCGACTTCTTCGCCAACATCGTGGCGCGCGGTCATCACGCCGACGTCGGTGTAGAGCCGCGCCGTCGACGGGTTGTAGTTGCCCGTGCCGATGTGGCAGTAGCGACGCAAGCTGGTGTCGTCTTCACGGCGCACAATCAGCGTGCACTTGGCGTGCGTCTTCATGCCAACGATGCCGTAGACGACGTGCACGCCGGCTTGCTCCATGCGGCGCGCCCATTGGATGTTGGCGGCTTCATCGAAGCGGGCTTTGAGTTCGATGATGGCGGTGACTTGCTTGCGCTGTTTCGCGGCTTCAATCAGCGCTTCGACCATCACGTTCTTATCGCCAGCGCGATAGATCGTTTGCTTGATGGCGAGCACCGCTGGGTCGAGCGCCGCGAGTCGCACGAAGTCCTCAACCGTCGAGAACGAGTCATACGGATGGTGCAGCAGGATGTCGCCGTCGCGCAGGTCTGCAAACATGTCATCCGGCGCGTTCCATCGCCATTGACGACGCGGCTTGGTGGGCTCGTCCTTGAGGCCTGGTTTCTCGATCAGGCCGTAGAGTTCCATGATGCGGCCGAGATTGACCGGCCCCTTGCAGAAGTAGATGTCTTCGCTCTCGATCCCGAATGCGCGTTGGAATCGGTCGAGCACCTCGGGATGCGCATGGCTATCGATTTCCAGTCGCACCGGCTCGCCGCGGCGACGCTTCAGTAGTTCCTTCTCGATGGAGCTCATCAAGTCGGTGGCGTCCATCTCGTCGACTTCGAGGTTGCCGTCGCGCGTGACCCGGAACGTGCTCGTGTGCAGCACTTCGAGGCCCGGGAATAGCGCGTGCAGGTTGGCTTGCACCAAGTCCGCCGTGAAGACGTAGCCGCGCTGACCGTCCTTCTCCGGCAGGCGCAGAATGCGCGGGAGTGTGCGTGGCACCTGCACGACGGCCATGCGATGCGCGCGTCGGTCCTTCTGCGGGTCCTGCAGCAGCAGCGCGATGTTTAACGACTTGTTAAGCAGCTCCGGAAACGGGTGCGCCGTGTCGACAGCCAGTGGTGTCAAGATTGGGTAGACCTCGCGGTGGAACCACGAGTCGACCCACTGCTTTTGCTCGCCGTCGAGTTCGTCAATCGACGGGAACTGGATACCGGCCGTGACCAATTCGGGCAGCAGCTGTTCGCGCCACGTGTCGTGCATCGCGTCCGAAAAGTCGTGCGCCTCGGAGCGAACGCATTCGAGTTCTTCCGCCGCGCTCAGGCCATCGTGGCTCTCGCCCTGCAGTCCTGCGTCAACTTTCTCCATGACGCCGGCGACGCGGATCTCGAAGAACTCGTCGAGGTTGGTACTCGCGATTGCGAGGAACTTGACGCGCTCCAGTAGCGGATTGCTCGAGTCTCGGGCTTCGCCGAGAACACGGCGGTTAAACGCTAGCCACGAAAGCTCACGGTTGACGAATAGCGTGCTGCGTTCTAGCGAGTCGAGTGATGCATCTTTGGACACCGCGTTCACGGTCGTTGCCTCACTATCGACCCGGCGTTCGTGGTCACCGCGCTCGAGGTGTATCGGTCCGGGGTCTGGCTCATCAGTTCGCGTCATGGTTCACTCCCTGCTATCGGCATTCGCATGGCCTATGCCGTGGGCGAGATTCCTTGCCGCCGCGGTGTCACGGTCTCGGCGATGGCCGGCTGCGCTAGCAGATAGCGTACGGGGGGCAATCATTAGGATGTGTCTCGTGCTGGGGCAACCTCTGGACCGGCGTAAAGCGATTGGCCCGAAATGTCCGATCTCGTTTCTGTGATGGGAGTTTGGTTCACCAGGGGAAGGAGTTTCCGTGTCATTGCAGATTGAAGAGCTGTTGCGTTCGATGGTTGATAAGGGTGCCTCTGACCTTCATGTTAAAGCGGGCAGTGCGCCCGGCTTTCGCATCGACGGCCATGTCGTACAGCAGCCAGCTTTCGGTACGCTGACGCCGGAAATGAGCTCTGATCTGGCGAGGCAATTGATGTCTCCCGAGCAGTGGGAGCGGTTTTTGGCGGACAAGGACATCGACTTCTCGCACGCGGTGCGCGACCTCGCTCGTTTCCGTGTCAATGCGTTGCACCAGCGCAATGCGGTGGGGGTCGTCATTCGGCAGATTCCGGACGAGATTCCCGACTACAAGAAGCTTGGCTTGCCACAGATCGCGCTCGATCTGGCTTCGAAGCCCCGCGGCCTGGTGTTGGTTACCGGCCCAACCGGATCCGGCAAGTCGACGACGCTTGCTGCGATGGTCGATTACATCAACCAAACTGAGAGTGGCCACATCTTGACGATGGAGGACCCGCTCGAATTTGTGCACAAAGACAAGAAGTGCTTCGTCACGCAGCGTCAGATTGGTCAGGACTGTTCGTCGTTCCGTGAAGGCCTGCGCCGGGCGTTGCGCCAGGACCCGGACGTGATCTTGATTGGTGAGATGCGCGACCTCGAGACCATCTCGATGGCGATCTCGGCGGCCGAAACCGGCCACTTGGTCTTCGGCACGCTGCACACCACCAGTGCGATCTCGACGGTAGATCGCATCATTGATGTGTTCCCAACCGATGCCCAGCAGCAGGTGCGTGTGCAGATGGCGTCGACGCTTCAAGGGGTCATTTCGCAAACGCTCGTCCCCAAGATCGGTGGCGGTCGCATTGCATCGCGCGAGATCCTGGTCGGCACGGATGCGGTCAAATCACTCATTCGCGAAGGCAAGTCGGCGCAGGTCCTCAATCTGATGCAGACTGGCCGTCAATACGGAATGTGCACCCTCGAAGACCAGTTGCTCAAGGCCTACGAAGACGGCTTGATCACCTCCGACGACTGCATCTCGAAGGCAAATCGCCCCGATGATGTGCGTCGCCGCATCGAGACTGTTACGCCAAAGAAGCAGGCCACTAACCTCGATACGATGGGCCAACGGGCATCGGCTGCACCCGCTGCGTCACGCGGAGGCGCGTCCGGTGGCGGCATGGCGGGCAGCGGGATCGCGGGCAGTGGCATGAACAGCGGCGATGAAACTTCCGGTGCTGGTGCATCCGGTTCGCCTCGACCGCGTCCGACCGTTACCGGAGTGACTGGTGGTCGGCCGCAGGCCGCATTCGGAGAGTCATCTGGTTTGAAGATGCGTCGCCCGCAACGGCCGAGCTAGCAGGCACTGTGCGGACCTGATTGTGACGTTTGATCGGGTAAAGCTCTGCTGACGCGGGTGGCTGCAATTTGTATGGTGCTCCGCCCCAATGTTGTGGCGCCTTACTCATTTACTGATGCTAGTCTGCTGTGCGAGCAGCGTTTTAGCGCAAGCGAACAGGGCACGGCGAACGTGCCAGATCGGCCGGATTGAGGTCGAGAACGCGCCGCTGCTCGATGGCATCCTTACCGACGACTGTTGGCGCGGGGCGCCGGTGATTGGCGAGCTGGTGATGGTCGAGCCGTGGCTTGGCCGCAAGCCGACCGAGCGCACGATCGTCAAAATGCTGCACGATCGCCGCAACCTCTACCTCAGCATTTGGTGCGAGCAGGATCCGGCCACGGTCCGTGACAGTCAGCGCGTTCGTGATGCGCGCTTGGATCCCGACGATCGCATTGAATTGATGTTCGATCCGTTTGAGAACCGGCGTACTGCGTACTTCTTCCAGGTCGGTGCCGGCGGTTCGCTCGGCGATGCCTTGGTGTCGGCGAACGGCTCGCGGTTTAGTAAGCCATGGGATGCGATTTGGCAGGCCGCGTCGCGCAAGACTGATGATGGCTGGCAATGCGAAATCGCGATCCCGTTTCGCAGCATCCCGCGCAAGAAGGGCGCGCGGTCGTGGGGCTTCAACCTGAAGCGCTACTTGCGCGATCGCAACGAAGAGCTGCAGTGGGCGAACCCGAGCCAGGCGGTGCCGTTCTTTCGCATCAGTGAGTTTGGCACGGTCGACGGCATCGGTGAAGTTGACGGCGGCATTGGCCTCGAGGTCGTGCCGTATGTCTCGGCTGGCTTGTCGCGCGATCGCGCCGCCACGGACAACGGTTGGGACCTCGACCCCGATATGGGCGGTGAAATCTACTACCGCGTCACGCCGTCGTTGACGTTCGCGACGACGCTGCTGACCGACTTCGCGCAAACCGAGAACGATGGTCGCCAGATCAACCTCAACCGCTTCCCGCTGTTCTTCCCCGAGAAGCGTGACTTCTTCCTCGATGGTGAGAGCTACTACAACTTTGGCTCGCAGTCCGCCGGTGGCACGCGCTTCCTGCCATACTTTTCGAGGCGTATCGGTCTTGCCGGCGGCAACCCAGTACCGATCCTTTGGGGCATGAAGATGCAGGGTGAAGCCGGACCATTTGAGGTCGGTTTGATCGATGTTCAGGTCGATGGCTCAACGACGACTGCCGAAGAGAACCTCGCGGTGGCGCGGGTCAAATACGCGCTCGGTGAGCAGACGTTTGTTGGTCTGATCTCAACGAACGGCAATCCGGGGAGCACGGGTGCCAACAGCGTGGCGGGCGTCGATTTCTACCATCGCATTCCCGAGTTCATTGGCGACCTGGACCTGCAGATTGCGATTGATGCGGTTGGTTCGACGGGCGAGGGCGTCGACGACGATGGTGAGAGTTTCGGCATCGACCTGCAGGCGCGCGGCCAAGTGTGGACCGTGCAAACTGGCACTCGCTGGGTCTCAAGCGACTTTTCGCCGGCGCTTGGCTTCGTCTCGCGCAGCGGCATTCGTCAATCCGAACTCGAAGTTGGCTTCCGCCCCCGCGCCGCCGAAGGCAGCATCATTCGTCGCTACGTGCTCGAGCTTGAAGGCCGCCGCGCGGAGGAATGGGAAGGTGCGCCGCAGAGTGTTAGCTTGCAGATTGATCAGCTTGGCTTGGAGTTCCAGAACGGCGACGAAGTGTCCTTGTTCTTCAGCCGCAGGTTCGAACGTGTCGCGCAGGACTTCGACTTGTTCGATAGCACGAGGACCGGGACTACCGTGTTTGCCGGTGACTACTGGGCGACGCGTCAGGGCATCCGGTTTGAAGGCAATGACGGTCGCCCAGTTAGTGGCCGCGCCAGCCTCTTCCATGGCGACTTCTTCGACGGCCACAGCACCAGCATTCGCGGGGATGTTGATTGGCGAACGTCGCCGCTGCTGCAGGTGGGACTTGGCTACCGCTCGACGATTGCGGATCTCGGTCCCAGCCGCGAGTTCACGACGCAAATTGGTACGGGCACGCTCGACCTGTTCTTTTCACCGGAGTTGAGCCTGCGCAATTTGCTGCAGTACGACAACGACTCCAACGGCATCGGCTGGCAGAGCCGGTTGCGTTGGATCTACAAGCCGGGCTGCGACTTCTTCCTCGTGTTGGGCTCCAACTGGCAGCGCAGCCGGGATTTGCAGGGCGAAGCGTCGATTGTGCCGACCGATCAGGCCATCAACTTCAAGATCGCGCACACCGTCCGGTTTTGAGATTGCGCCCGGCTCTGCGCCGGCGAGCTGATGCGCCACTCCGAACGGGTGTTGCCAGCCACGCTTAGTGAACTAGTGACCCTGGTGACCCAGAACTCGCCGAACCGGGCCCTCGGGTGCTCTCGGCGGGCCGCAACCCGCTACACTTGTCACAGAGTCGAGGCTCCGGCCTAAACACTCACTTATGCGTGCATTCCTATTATCGTGTTTCTTCGTGGCATCCGCCACGGCTCAGCTCACCACCGTCACGGTCCCCAACCTGCCGGCACCCGTGAACATCGACCGGCCATTCGCCGGTGGCGTCGGGCGTTACCAGCAGTGGTATAACACGAACGGATTCAACGCGATCACCGAGCCAATGCGGTTCGACCTGATCGAGTTCTTGTCGGGCACTAACAACGGCGCCGCGCCACAGCCGGTCACGATCAACTGCGAGGTCCTGATGGGGCACGGCAAGTTCTCGGGTGTCTTCGGCACGTTCGACAGCAACTGGGATAGCCCGCCGACCATTGTCGCACCGATGGCCAACCGCAACCTGACGGTGACACCGACGGGAACGCCGTGCATGACGATCCCGTTCACCAACCAGTTCACATGGGACCGGTTTCGCCCGATCCTGATCGAGATCCGGATCTTTGGCAACAACCAGGGTAACCAACCCTTCCTGTTCAACACGCAAGGCACGACGGCATCGCTCGGGCTGACCTCACGCGTTTATGCAGCGGGCAATTCCGGAGCGAGCTCCGGTGCGGTTCAGCAGGGCGTCGGCATGATCACGCGGATGCGGGCTCGCCAGGGCGCGATGCTTGAGTACGGAACAGGATGTCCCGGCGAAGGCAATATTCAGCCGAACGCTAGCGCCAACCTTGCATGGGCTGGCGTCCTGTGGACGCACCAATTGACCAACGCCGCATCGCAACGAACGGCCTTCTGGGTGATCGGCGATGTTCGCGCAGCACCGTTCCCGGTCGACTTGACCCAGCTGCTGGGCTTTGGCCCATCGGGCTGCCTGCTGCGCACCAACCCGGTCAACGCGATCCCCGTAATGACCGTTGGCGGTGGCGCCGGCTCTGGGGTCGCGACCTTGCCGGTGCAATTACCGGGCATCGGCGGCATCGAAGGATTCTACGTCTACACGCAGTGGGTCGTTTTTGACCCGCTGGCGCCAAACGGTCTGCTGTCGGTCACGCCTGGTCTCTGGACTATCGTTGCCCCGATTGGCGGCTAGGCCCGCCTAGGGCTAGAGACAGTAGGCGCGCGGCCTAGGTTGCGCCCCGTCTTTGAGAGTGTCTTTTGACGGATAGACACCGGTGCCGAATTGGCACCTTGGCGCCCAGCGCCGGCACGATTCTCCCGGGGGATCGTTCTGTCGCGACTCCGAAACCACGGCGCCACCGGATGTGGCAGTTTTCCCGAATCGTAAGAAATCGCGGAGCTTCCTCGACTACCGGAGTAGTTACAGCCGAACTACCCAGGTAGTAGATAACTCTATGCAAGGACCAAAGAACCTAGGCGATTTGCAACTGGCCATCCTCCGCACCCTTTGGGAAAGCGGCGAGGCGCCCGTTGCCAAGGTGCACGATGCACTCAGTGACCGTGGTCTCGCGTTGACCACGATCGCGACGATGCTGCGCAAAATGGAGGATAAGGGGCTCGTCGCGCATCGCGACCAAGGCCGCCAGTTCTTCTATCGCGCCGAAGTCGACCCTGCCGTCGTGCACAAGAACCTGGTCGGGGACTTAGTCACCCGTCTGTTTGATGGCGACCCGATGGCGTTGGTCAATCACCTGCTGCGCGCGGGCGACATCGACCTCGGCGAACTGGACGACCTTCGCAAGGCAGTCTCCGTGGCTGAGAGTAAGCAGGCGAAACCTGCTGCTGACCCAAGCGCTGCGCAAGGCAGCCCTGAGCAAGGCAGCCCTGAGCAGAACGGAGGCAACTCGTGATCACCTTCTCACTCGATGCGCTCGATGAGTTGTTGCAGCCGTTGGCAGGCTGGCTCGGAACCTTCGCGCTGCACTCGACGATCGCACTCGGCTTGACGTGCTGGTTCGTGCGCATGCGCCGCCAACGCTCTCTTGCCTTGCAGGACATCATGCTGCGGCAGGCAATGTGGCTGCCGTTCGTAAGCTCGACGCTGCAGTACCTCTTCTTCGGCAGCATGTGGGATGGCTTGCTGGCGCAACCGATCGTCACTGTCGACGATCTCGCGCCGCTGGCGTCGATGCTGCTCGCCGAAGTTCAGCCGAGCAACCTCGTCGCGATGGAGGCTGTTCCCAGCACTCCTTGGGCGACGATCGTCGTTGGCATTGCGACCACATGCTCACTGCTCGGCTTCGCCTGGCTGTGGCGGATGTGGCGACGCCTGACCCGTATCCTTGCAACGCGTTGCCCGGAAACGGACCCGCGCGTGTTGTCGTCGGCGGCGACCATGGCGACGCATCTCGGCCTGCGCCAATCCCCGCACATCAGTCGCGCCCAAGGCTTGAGCACCCCGATCGCCTTCGGCTTTCTGCGACCAGAAATCTGCCTGCCGACCCGCGCTGCGGCTCTGGATGACGCGTCGCTGCGCGCGATGCTCGGCCACGAACTGGCACACTTGCGCCGTTGTGATCCGGTCTGGATGTGGCTCGGTGCGTGGATCCACGCGCTGTGCCCGTGGCAGTTGCTGCTCGCATCGACGCGGCGCGAATGGTCGCGCGTGGTCGAACTGCGTTGCGATGCCGAAGCTGCGCATCACACCAGCCCGACGGCCGTTGCTCGGTGCCTGATTGAGGTTGCCGAGTGGCTGCGGCCACAGTCTGCGCCAACGACGGTTGCACTTGGCATGGCGGCCCGGCCGTCTGCCCTGCGTGAACGCGTCGAAGCTGCGTTGGCTTGCCCTGTGCCGGTGCCGCCCAAGCGGTTCGCCGCTGGTGGCGTAGCTGTGCTGTCGTTGGCGACGATGACGATGGCAGCGCCCGGCATCAGCGATCAGGTCGTCACCGCATTGACCGCCGACGAGTTCCGCGTCGCCTTCACGGGCCAAGCGCCCGACGCCGCCCAGCGGCTGCAGCCGTTCGTTGCGATGGTCGACCAGGAGTATGGCGCCCTTGTCACCGAGGCAAGGGCGCTTCAGTCGACCCTCGAAGTCAGCCAGTTGCCGCAATCCCGAAGGGCAGAGATGCAGTCCCAACTGCAGCTTCGCCTTGCCCATCTTTCGCAGCTGCGCGTGCGCCTATTGGCCCGCGTCAGCCGCGCTTCATCACTCAATCGTTAGTCCGTCTGAGGAAAATCCTATGACCCCCAAGTTGATCCGTTCCGTTGCGGCAGCGTGCCTCGCTGCTGCTCTCCTGCCCGCTCAAGAAGAGCACGAAGTCACTGTTCGCGTGAGCGGCGGCGAAGCGAAAGTATCGAGCAAAGCCTCGGTCCTTTCGTCTGAGAAGCTCAGCGCCATCATCGAGAAGCTGAGCGACGATGAGTTGTCTTCAGCCGATCGCAAGAAGCTGAAAAGCCTGCTGATGAAGGTGCTCGATGACGTTTCCGGCAAGTCCAGTTCGCAGGTGGTCCGTCTCGGCCGCTCGGTCGGACGTGAGGTCGATGGTAAGATCAAGAAGTCTGACTCGTCCAAGCGTGTCGAATGGGCAGAGCTCATCGAGGATGTTGTCGAGGCCAAGGGCGCGAGCAAGGCAAGAGCCTGGATCGGGTCCGTTGGACAGGCGCACGATCATGCCAAGGGTGAGCATGGTGAGCACGACAAGGCCGCTGGCGTGACTCGCCGGTGGGCTACTGCAGTCGAGGGGAAGCCTGCCTTGGTCCGCGCGTTTGCATCGACGGATGGCGACAACCACATTTCGATCATCACCGAACAAGCCAAGTCTCTTGGGCACCATCACGATGCCGGCATCGAGGTCAAGGCGCATGCGATCGCTCGCCTAGACGACCCGGACAGCGCGCACGACGCGATTGCTTACGTGCATGACTCCAAGGATGGTGACGGCAAGACGATTCACTGGGTCAAGACGGTGACGCAAGGCCAAGGCAAGGCGAAGGCCAAAAAGGTCAAGGGCAGCAAGCTAGGGGCTCGCGCTAGGCAACTGCGCGTTCGCCTTAACCACCCTGCCGCCGAAGAGAGCGTCGCCGAGTGGGTGCTTGAGTCGGCCACTGGTGACCTCAAGTCGCATCACCTGAGCGAGGCCAAGAAGGCCTACGCCGAAGCCAAGCGGGCCTACGACTCCGCCATGAAGGCGCACGACAAGGCTAGCGGCCGTCTGTTCGGCACCATTGCTTTGGATGACGTGACCAATGCTCAGGTCAAGGACGGCACCGTCACCTACTTCCGTAACCAGACCGCTAAGCAAAACCCGAAGAAGGGCAAAGCCAAGGCGAAGAAGGACAGCAAAAAG
>JBNMNW010000063.1:0-22516 GCA_051278165.1 Planctomycetota bacterium
ACCCTTGCCCAGTTGCACTGCGGCCAGTTGCACTGCGGCCAGTTGCACTGCGGCCGTAGTGATTAGATGCGTTCCCAGATCACGAGCTTGCGCGTGCGAGCTGCTGGCTCGGGGAGCTTGTAAGTGATGACTTCCGTGCGGCGGAATCGGCCGAGCTTCTCTGGCATCTCTGCGTCCTCCTCGAGCCAAAGCGCTAGGTGCCCGCCGGGGCGAACTAGCGGCTGCGCCATCACGGCGAGTTGGCCTGGGCGGGCGACGGCACGCGCTGTCAGTAGATCGAAGCCGTGGCGGAAGTCCTTGCGCAGCGTCGGCGCTTGCGAGGCATCCATCTGGATGGTTTCGATGCGGGCCAGTTCGGCGCTGACTAGGCAGGCGCCGATTGCTCGCACCTTCTTGCCGGTCTTGTCCATCAAGACGACGGTGGCGTGCGGGTGTAGGGCGGCAACGCCGACCCCGGGGAAGCCATTGCCGGTGCCTACGTCGAGAACGTGGTGAGGCTTCAAATTGGTCAAGCCAAACGCGAGGCTGTCCAGCGCGTGCAGCACGACCGCCGCCTCGGGATCGCGTACCGCGGTCAAGTTGATGTGCTCATTGGTCTGCAACATCGCGTCGAGGTAGGCGAGTACTTCGTCGGCTTGGTGTTCGTCGATCTCGACACCCAGAGCCTGGGCTTTGCGGACGAGGGCTGCGGGATCGGTTTGTTCTGGCTCGGAGGTCACGGCGGCGATCTTCGGGCCTTTTGCTCCCGGCGCAACAGTGATCAGAGCGATGACGTAGTTGGCAGGTCGTCGGGCGGCGCCCCAGCAGGGGGCTCGGCGGCACTATCCGTCGGACGATTCGGGGGCGTTTGCTGCTTACCCTTGCGCAGCATCTTGGCCGCCAGCACGGCCAGCACCGGACCACCGGTTGCTGCGGCGGTGATGATGCGCCAGATGCCTTCGGGGGCGATCGTCAGGTCGATGACGAGCATGACCACAGCCAGGCCGGCGCCGACCAGCAGTCCGTCTCGGGTCGCGGCCAGGAACTGGGCCAGCTTCAAATCGAGGTAGCGCAGCGCGAAGGTGACGGACAGAACTAGCGCGATCGTGATCGCGATGCAGGTTGCCGCTGCGAAGCCCGTCACGCCGAACCAAAGTGCCGCGGGAATGCCAAGGCCATACATCGCTAGGCAGCGCCAGAACTGCGCGGAGCGATCCAGTTGTGGTTTGCCTACTGCCCAGAACAGTGGTCCGACGACACTGACTAGTCCGGCGATGCCTCCGTGCAGCGCCTGCCAGGCAAACAGGCCACTGATGGATCCATACTCTGCACCAAACGCAAACGCTGGCACCGCATTGCCACACCACGCCATCGTCAGGGTCATCGGCGTGCCAATCAGTAGGAACGCGCGCACGGCCTGTAGCCACGCTCGGCCAAGGCGCGCCTTGTCCGAACGCAATTGCGCATAGGCTGGGATGGCCACTGGCCCCAAGACTCGCAAAAAGATGTCTTCTGGCAGCTTCGCGAGCTTGCCGGCCAAGTCATAGATGGCGACCGCGCCAATGCTGATTGCCTTAGCGAGCACGAATGCTGGCGCAGTGAAGATCATCAGCAGCAAGAACGGTGCACCCGCTGCACCTCGCCCATACTGGAACAGTTCGCGGAAGACGCTGCGATCGATGTGCAGTCTTGGTCGGTAGGGGGCGACGATGTAGCTGATGACCATGCGCATCGCGGTCGTCGCTAAGTGCCCAACCAACATTGCCCAGACGTCCCGCCACATGTAGGCGAGTACGATGGTCAGCGACGTTCCGACCAGCACTGAGCAGAAGTCGCCGATCGCGACGCGCCGGAACGCCATGCCCTTGAGCTTCAGCGCGCGAGCTGGACTTGTTAGGCCTTCGACCAAGCCGTTGCCGGCGAGCATCAGGAACAGTCCTGGTAGCCAGTAGCGTGCTTCCGTTGCCGGAGTCGCGAAGAACTGTGACAGCGGCGTCGCCAGTGCGCAAAGCACGGCGGTGATGACCAGGCCGCGCAACAGGTGCACGGTAAAGACGGTGTCGAGGTAGCGGGCTTCGGCGCCGCGTTTCGACCAGATGGTCGTCTCCTCGCCCATGAACTTGGTCAGGGCTTCGACGGCACCGATGCCAGCCAGCACTAGCCCAAACAGGCCGATCTCGTCTCTTGGTATTAGTCGCGCGAGCGCAATCGGGGCCGCCAGTTGCACGACTCGTTGTCCGCCGACACCCATGGACTGCCACAACAGGCTCGTCACGGTGCGCTGGCGCAGTTCGGTGTCGCTAGCGCTCATCCGGTAGTCGTCGCCGCTTCTATGGGGCTACCGCTGTGGCAAAAGACGCGATGCCACGATGCGAGAACCAGCAAGGAATGCAGCGTTAGTGCGTTGTCTCGCACCGACTCGGGGCTGGCCAACATGGATTCGACCCATGGCTTGGGCAACGTCTCTGCGACGAACGTGCCCGGGTCACAGAGTTGTTCGCGCACCTTTGGGATCGACTCAGGTGACAGCCACTTCTGCACCGCGTTTGGAAAGCCGTGCTTCTTACGCGTCGAGACGTCGCCCGGCAAGTGACGCTGCGCCAGCTTGCGCAGCAGCAGCTTGTTCTCGAACTTGTTGCCGAACTTCTGGTCGCCGTGGATCGACAGCGCGAACTCAGCAACGCGATGGTCGAGGAACGGCACGCGGCCTTCGATCGACGCGCCCATCGTGGTGCGATCGAGCAGGCTGAGTAGTTGGTGCGGCAGGTAGGTTTCGGTGTCGGCGCTCAGTTGTTGGTTGCGCGGGTCGAGGTTGCTAGCGGCGCGGAAGCACTCGGCTAGTTCGCTCAAGTGATCGTTTGCGACCAACGGTTGCAGCGCCGTTCGATCGGCGTCGGTCAGGTGCGTCATCGCGCGCCCGTGGTAGGGCATGCGGTTGTTAGAGAAGGCGCGGATCGCTTGACGTTCCGCCGGTGGTCGATGCATGCCGACTGCCTTGGCTGCGAGGCCGTCGCCCAGCACGTGCGAAAGTAGGCGATAGGCAGTGCAGCGACCGGTCAGGCGATAGTGGCCGTAGCCAGCGAACAGTTCGTCGGCACCGCTTCCAGCGAGCAACACCTTGACGTGTTTGGCGGCTGCGCGCGACACCAGCAACGATGGGAATACGGCGGGATCGGCAACCGGCTCGTCGTTGAAGAACGTCGTGTTATCGAGTTCGTCGAGGAAGTCGCCAGCCTCGGCGGTGATCTCAATGTGCTCGATGCCAAGTTGGCGACTGACCTGCCGGGCACATTCGAGTTCGCCCGGATCCGTGTCGGGGAATGCGATCGTGAACGCGCGCACGTTGGCGTTCGAGCCCGACGCCAGCAAGCCCTGGTGTGCGTAGTGCGCGATCAAGCTTGAGTCGAGGCCACCCGACAAGCTGATGCCAACCGGCACGTCGGCCATCAACTGCAGGCGGGTTGCGTCTTCGAGCAGCGCATCAAGTTCGTCGAGGCGATCGCCTTGGTGGGCCGTCACTCGTTGCGCCAAGCGCCAGTAGCGTTCGCGGCGCGGACTGCGACCTTGCTCGAGCACCAGTCGTTCGCCGGGCAACAGCTTCTCGACACCCTTGCAGATCGTGGCCGTGCCCGGCACGTAGAACAGTTCGAGGAACGGCACCAGCTGTGCTGTGTCGATCTCGGCCTTGATCAGACCGCTCGCGAACAGCGTCTTCAGTTCGCTGCCAAAGACAACCCGGTTGCCTTGTTGTGAAAAGTAGAGCGGCTTGATGCCGAGGCGGTCGCGATACAGGCGCATGCTGCGGTCGCGGCCGTCGAGCACGCAGATCGCGAACATGCCGTTGAGCAGTTCGACGAAGTCTTCGCCGTAGTGCTCGTAGAGGTGCGGCAACACCGCTGCGTCCGAACCCTGATCGATCACGACGCCGTGCTCGCGACGCAACTTGTCGCGCAGTTCGAGGTGGTTGTAGATCTCGCCGTTGAAGAACAGCTGGATGCGTTGGTCCGCCGCGCGCACCGGCTGGTCTCCGGTGGCCAAGTCGACAATCGCAAGGCGGCGGAAACCGACCGCGGCATACGGCTCGATCAGCTCGTTTTGAGCGTCTGGACCGCGGTGCGCGATCGACTGCGCCATAGAGCCAATGCGCGCTTTGAGATCAGCGACACTTGGATTGCCGCTATTCAGGCAATCGATCAGATAGATACCGGCGAAGCCGCACATGGGATCAGCGAAAGCGGTGGTGGTTGCTACTGGTGGCTAGCGGAGGGAATAGGTATTGACCCTATCGGGATCACTCGCGTGGGGCTGGAGTTTCGAATGCATCCAGTAACCCGTCCGCACCGCTCTCCGGTCGGACCAATACGATCTCAGCAAGTCGGCGTAGCCACGATGTTTGTCTACGGATCAGCTTGTGGGTGTTGCGACGGATGCGATTGCGCAACTCGGTGCGGTCTTTGTAGCGGCCGCGGAGGAAATCACGGCACTCCGCGTAGCCGATCGCAGCCCCTGATGTGCGAGAAAAACCGCAGTCGTGTTCGATGGTTTCCGTCTCATTCACCAGGCCTTGATCGAGCATACGTTCAGTGCGTATTTTGACCCGCTCGTGCAGTTCTTCGCGCCCGCGGCTGACCATCGCGACGCGGCAGTCCCGCAGCCAGCCTTTTTGTTCGAAGTGCGCTTGCTGGCTGGTGATCGTTTGGCCGGTCACCTCAAGAACCTCCAGCGCCCGGACCAGGCGTCGCAAATCTCGACGGTGGATACGGTTGGCTCCCTCGGGATCGCTCTTCTGCAGCTCTTCATGCAGGCAGCCGGGCTCGGCCTTTTCCCTGGCTTCGAGTGCCGCGCGGAGCTCGGGCTGCGCCTCCGGACCGTCCATTAGTCCTTTGAAGAACGCCATTAGGTAGAGCGGCGTGCCGCCAACAAACAGGGCCTGTCGCCCGGCAGTCCGCAGTTCGCTCAGCTTTTGGGACGCTAACCGGCACCAGCGGGCGGTGTCGAAGGTGTCGTTGGGATCGACGATGTTGACCAGGTGGTGGGGCACGCGGGCCAGCTCCTCCGGGGTCGGTTTCGCCGTGCCGATGTCCATACGCCGGTAGACCGCCATGGAATCCATGGACAGGATCTCTCGGCCGGTGCGCTCGGCGAGTTCGATGGCTAAAGCCGTCTTACCGGAGGCGGTGGGCCCGGTCACGACCCACAACTGCGAGTCGTTGCCGGCTTCTAACTGATTCTGGATGGTCAACGCCGACGAAGTTACCGGCTCTACCCTTCCGCGTCGCGCTCTTGCCCGGTACGTTGCTCGGCTAACTTTCCGATGATTGCGCTACTCTCAGATATCCACAGCAACATCGAGGCCCTTACCAACTGCCTGGCAGAAGTGGACGGCCTTGGTGCCGACCGCCTGATCTGCCTCGGCGATGTCATTGGTTATGGACCTCAGCCACGCGATGCACTGCGCACGATCATGGATCGTTGCGAGTTCTCGCTGCTCGGCAACCACGAGCACGGCGCGATGTTCTACGCCTCCGACTTCAACCCGCGCGCCCGCGCCGCGATCGACTGGACCCGAGACCAGCTCAATCGTCGTGACTGCCCGCGGGAGGAGAACATGCAGTTCTGGAACTACCTGGACGGCATGAAGAAGGAACACCGCGAGTCCAGCATGCTGTTCGTGCATGGTTCGCCGCGCGATCCAGTGCGCGAATACATGATGCCGCGCGATGCGCAGGACCAGCAAAAGATGGGCGAGTGCTTCGCCAAGATGGGCGATGCCAAGCTCTGCTTTGTCGGCCACAGCCACGTGCCGGGCGTCTACACACAGTCCGGCAAGTTCTTGATGCCGAGTGAGATCGGCATGGAGTGGCAGGTCGATGAGCCGGCGATCGTCAACATCGGCTCGGTTGGTCAGCCCCGCGATGGCGACATTCGCTCGTCGTTCGTCACTTACGACGGCGACGGCACAGACGGAACCGTGCGCTTTCACCGCGTTGCCTACGATCACGAGGCGACCAGTGGCAAGATTCGGGCGATTGAAGAGTTGCCGGACTATTTGGCCGACCGTCTCGCACAGGGCCGCTGATGGCACAGGGCCGCTGGTGTCTAAGGGCCGCTGATGTCTAAGGGCCGCTGATGTCCCAGTGACACTGACGATTCAGGGCCGCTGATCGGCTCTCCGGAAGTTACGTCGACCGCAGCTGAGTTGGCCGTAGGTCTTTGAGCTGGTGAGGCTGCTGCGCTATCGGCGCAGTCTGCACTGCTTACCCCCGCATTTGATTGAACTGTTGCTCGCGCATCGAAGCGAGCGCCTGACCCCTCATGTCGAACCTGATTCGCATTCTGTTTCTGGCCCTGGCCTTGCCGTCGCTGCTCTTGGCGCAAGGCGAGACTGGTCTCATCAAGTCCTTTGGCGAGCCGGACACACGTGGCAGCTTCGAAGCATGCTTCTCGAAGCTGACCGCTGGCATCGTCTGGCTCAAGGCCAAGGACCACTACGTCACGGCAGAGGCCGCCAATAGCGAGGAGAAGGCGAGCGGCGACTACCTGTTGCTGATCGACAACCCGGACCACGCGCTTCGCCTGATTCAGCAGAATCAGCAGAACGGTGCGCTGTTTGCCAAGGACCCGGCTCAAGACAGCTGGGAGATGCAAGACATCCGGGACGGCGTCAAGTTCACGCTGGATGATGGCGCGGGTTTGGTGCTTGAGAAGGTCTTCCTCTACGACCAACAGGCGCGCGGCTTCACGGTCACGCTGACGCTGACGAACGAAAGGTCGGAAGTGCGCGGCAATCAGTTGTTCTGGTTGAACGGGCCGACGCTGGTCTCGCCTAAGGTCGCCTCGCTGTTTGGCGATGTGTCGGTGGCGATTGCTGCGCCGCTCGAAGGCGACGCTGTGACCCTGGGCCCGAGCCCGGAGTTCGCCAACCAGCAGTTTGAGATTGCGGCTTCGAGGCTGGCGTTCGCTGGCAGCTCCAACCGCTTCTTCGGCGCGTTCGTCTACCCGAAGGACGATGCGTCACGCACCGCGCTCAGCCGCCTCACGGTGCAGACCGTGCCGCCGCGCGCCGGGCAGGATGACAACCCGTCGACGCGCGTGATCTTCGACGTGCAGTTGACCGTGCCAGGCAAAGGCCTGTCGACGTCCGTCAACTACGGCTTCTACCTCGGACCGAAGTCCTACCGCGTGTTCGAGACGTTGCCGGAGCCGGCTCTGTTCGAACCGATCCTCGTCAACGACCTCGAGCCGCCGTGCTGTGGCATGTCGGTGCCCGGCGGTCGCTTCATGGCGACGACGCTGCTCAGCTTGCTTGGTTGGTTCTACGGAGTCTTCGGCAACTGGGGTGTCTCAATCATTTTCCTGACCGTGCTCGTTCGCGGTGCGATGTTCCCGCTCAACTTCAAGATGCAGAAGTCGATGCGCCTCTATGGCGCAAAGATGAGCAAGTTGAAGCCGAAGATGGACGAGATGAAGAAGAAATACGCCGACGACCAAAAGGCGTACCAGCAGGCCATGATGGCCTTCAATCGTGAAAACAAGGTCATGCCGCCGATCGGTGGGTGCCTGCCGATCTTCCTGACGATGCCGATCTACATCGGCTTGTTCACGGCGCTGCGCACGGCCTACGACCTTCGTCACGCGCCGTTCTTTGGGTGGATCAACGACCTCAGTAGCAGCGACCAGTTGTTCGAGTTGGGCTTCTGGCCGGACGACTTCAACTTGCTGCCGTTGATCTGGATCGTGCTGTTGGTGTTCCAGATGTCGCGCCAGCCGCTGCCGACCGATCCGCAGCAGCGCCAGACCCAGAAGATCATGCGCTTCATGCCGATGATGTTCGGCGTCATGCTCTACTCGTATGCCTCAGCCCTGTTGCTCTACATGGTGACGTCGATGCTGTGGTCGCTGGTTGAGAGCGCGATCGTCAAGAAGATCCTCGGCCCGGCCGATCCGAACTCCGCAATGATGCCGACGCCGATGTAGTTCGGCCTGCTGTGAAGCAAGCCCAGCTGTGAAGCAAATCCTGTTGCGCGCCTTGCAGGTTGCCGGCTTTTGCCGGCAACCGGACCTACTTTGGCAGTAGGAAGTCCAACTGCAGCGCGCCGTCTTGCAGGCGGCGCACAGTGGCCTGGCCGCGGTGACCTAACACCACGGTCTGCGCCAGGAACAACCCCAAGCCGTTGCTGTGACCTCGCAACAATCGCTGCGGGTAGAACGGCTCAAACGTGTTCGGTAGTTGCCATGTTGCCAGGCCCGAGCCGCGTGCGACGACGCGCAAGCGGTGGGCGTCGTCGGTTGACGAGAGCTGTAGGTGGCTATCGGTGACGGTAATCGCCAGTTCGTCGGCGAAACGCACGATCGCGGTGACGGCGAGTGTCAGTTGTTCGCGATCGCCCTGCACCAGTTGTGGGCCGGGCGGCGTGGTCACGCTGGCGGTTTCTGCATCAGGCTGACGCTCCGTAACCGCTTGGGTAATCAGCGCTGCCAGGTCGACGGTTTCACGGCGGTGCGGACCGTTCGCTGCTTGCGACAGCAGGCGCAACCGGTCGACGGCCGTCTGGATACGTGTCAGGCCGGTCAGCGCCGCATCCACTTGATCCCGGCGTCCCTGTTCGTTGGAGCCGCCGAGCGAGGCGCGCAACAATTGCAGATGGCCGGAGACGAACAACAGCGGGTTGTTGATTTCGTCGGCGAGTCCGTGGGCAAGGTCGACGAATAACTCGGGTCGCGGCCGGTCGCCGCCGTGCAGCATTTGCTCGAGCACCGCAGCCAACTGCCCGGGAGTGTCCGGATAGACGATCAGTTGCGAGCACAGTCGCGTTGCGATTGGGCCCGACGCCACTTCTTTGCCGGTCGAGGTGACCACGGCAACCCGCAGCGACGCCCACATGCGTTGCAGCAGTCGCACGGCGCCGATGTCTTCTTCGGGAGCATCACCGAAGTGCACCAGCAGCAGGTCAGGCTGGAGCCGCATCAAGATCTCGGTGTCATCGACGATCGATGTCACGTGACGGACCTCTGGTCGCAGCGGCAACTGGCGAAGGTCACCGACCAGTTTTTCGTCGACGGAGCCGACGACAGCGATGCGAACGGGCCGATCCATTGCTTGCGAATGCCTGCGCGAGCCGGGAGCGGGGCTCGGTGCAGGAGGAGCGGATAGGCTAGGCGAGGATCGGTCCGGTGTCACCATACTAGACGAGTGGCGGCTCATCGAGACGTTCAGCATAACTCCAGAGTAGATGGGGTTCTGGGCGATAGTAGCCATACGTGACTGGTGAGAAGGACGAGACCGAAGAGACGGGGGATTCCGGTGGGAAGGCGCCTTCGCAGCTTCGTGTCGTCTCTGGACCGGTGGATACCACTGACGCGCCCGCCCCGGCTCCGGCAGTTCGTTTGCGCCGAGAATTCAAAGGGCTGACCGTTGCCGATTTGCATCGCGACGAGATCGCGAGCCGTTTGCCGGGTCAGGCCAGGTCCGCGCTCAATCACATCGAGCGCGGGGACCTCGATGCTGCCGAGCGCGCGCTGCCTGGTCAGTTCGCCAAAGTGCTCGCCGGACCTGGCTTTCGACGTCGCTACCGCTGGCGTGCCTTCGCGATCCTTGGGGTGCTCGCCGTGCTGGCTGGAAGTGTCATTGCAAGTTGGTTGACCTAGTGGGCCGGGCCAATCGTGCAACTCGGCACGCGGAAGCCTTGCCCAAGCCACAGATTCGCCGGCGTCTTCGCGCACCGAGCTGCAGCGATGATCACGGCCCTATCGAGCAAACCACTTCTTCAAACGGCTGCTGGAGATTGCCCCTCGCAGAAGCGTCGCTCGCGGCGCACTATGTTCACCCTTAAAAGCGTGAGTGATTCGAGCGAACAACCCCTGAGCCCGACAGTTGCCACCGCCGTGGTCGAGGGACCGGCGTGCGAGGTGCCTAGCCTCAGCGTCTGCGTACCGATTTATAACGAACGGGGAAGCGTCGAGCGACTTCACGAATCGCTGAGCTACGCGTTGCGCGCGTTGGATCGCAGCTACGAAATCGTGTTTGTCGACGATGGTAGTTCGGATGGCACCCAAGATGTGATGCGCCGGCTCGCCGCCAACGATCGTCATCTGCGCCTGGTGTTCTTTCGTCGCAACTACGGCCAGACCGCTGCGATGGCGGCCGGCTTCCGCGCCTGCCGCGGCCGCACGGTCGTCTCGATGGACGGCGATCTACAGAACGATCCGGCGGACATCGGTCGTCTGGTCGAGAAGCTCGAAGAAGGTTACGACGTCGTGTGTGGTTGGCGTCGCAGTCGTCAGGACCGCGTGTCGACTCGCTTGTTGCCATCGCGCATTGCCAACTTTCTGATCTCACGCGTCACCGGCGCCCGCATCCACGACACCGGTTGCTCGTTGAAGGTCTACCGCAGTTGGGTGGTTCGCAGCCTGCACCTCTACTCAGACATGCACCGCTTCCTCGCCGCTCTCGGTGTTGGTCTCGGCGCGCGCATTACCGAACTGCCGGTGCGTCACCACGCACGTCAGGCGGGTGTTTCTAAATACGGCCTTGGCCGTGTATTCCGCGTCTTGGCGGACTTGGTTGGCATCAAGATGCTGATCCAGTTCGCGGCGCATCCGATCCGTTGGTTCTCTTTGTTGGCCCTGCCCTTGTTCTTGTTGTCGCCGCTGATGTTCTTGCTCGGATTCGTCAAGATCACCCGCAACCCCATCGCAGGGGAGCCGCACCTGTGGGTCTGGTTTGATCAGTATGACATGGCTGCGGTGGCAGCTGGCTCGGTGGCTTTGTTGATCGCGATGAATGTGTTTTTGCTCGGCTTCCTTGCCGAACTACAGGTCAAGGTTTCGAAGTTCTTCCGCCAGCGCATCTCGGTGACGGCGCGTGAGGCGATCCGATGAGCGCCGTCAAAACGACGCCTCGGGTTGTGCCCGCCACGAGGCAACCGCTCGTGTCCGTCGTCATTGCGATCACGGAGAACGAAGCGCACCCGCGCACCGTGATCGAGGGCTTTGCCGCCGCATTGACTGGCGCCGGCTACCCGTGTGAGTTCGTGGTCGTCATCGATGGACCGATCACTCGGTTCGACGATGAGCTAGCGGAACTAGGTGCCCATTGGCCGGTCTTCATCGTATCGCTGGAAGGTGGTGGACTCGGCGAGTCGATTGCGCTGTCCGCGGGCGTTGCCAAAGCGCATGGCGAACTGGTCGTCAACGCGCCGCCCTACCTGCAAATCGAACCGGCCGATGTGGTCGACGTCGTCAAGGCGCTCGAAGCGGGTGCCGACTGTGTCGCAACATGGCGTGATCGCCGCGTCGATCCGTGGCTCAACCAGCTGCAATCGCGTCTGTTCAACAGCGTGCTGCGGGTGATCATGAAGGCGCCGTTCCACGACTTGAACTCAGGCACGCGTGGCTTCCGCAGCCAACTGCTCGAAGAAGTCGCCGTCTATGGTGAGCTCTACCGCTTCTTGCCGGTGCTCGCCGCGCGCCAAGGCTTCCGTGTCGTCGAAGTTCGCGTTCGTCACCGCGAAGAGAAAGGCCGTTCGGGCTTCTATGGCGTAGGCGTCTACCTGCGCCGAATACTCGACATCGTCGCGATCACGTTCCTGACGCGCTTCACCCAGAGGCCGTTGCGCTTCTTCGGCTACATCGGCTTCACGGCTGGGCTTCTCGGCGTGTTGATGACGCTGTTCCCGCTCTACGAGAAGATCTTCGAAGATGTGAGCCTGTCCAATCGTCCGCTGTTCGTGGTCGGTGCGATCATGGCGGCGTTCGGGCTGCAACTGATCGGCTTTGGACTTGTCGGCGAGATCATTATCTTCACGCAGGCGCCCAACCTCCGTGACTACAAAGTCGGCGAGGAAATCGATGGCGCGGACGCTGTCGAAGGTGCCGACGACGCGATCGGCTACGTCGATGAACCGGTGCCGGTTGACTTGGCCGCCGGCGAAGATGTGGCAGATGGTGTTGCTGCGGATGGCGTCGTTGCGGATCGATCCGTGGAGGCCAACCGCGCGACGGCTATTGGAACAACAGGTATTGGAACAACAGGTATTGGAGCAGCAGATCTTGGCGCAGCAGTTACTGAAACGGCTGTGGCTGACGGAACCGCGAAGGTCGGTGCCGTGCCGAACCCGGACGAACTACCGATCCGCGTTCGCGCCCTGCTACCCGGCGAAGATGCTCGCTGGGATTCCTACGTTAGCCGCCATCCGCAAGGAACGTTCTTCCATCGCACCGGCTGGTCGCGCGCGGTGCAGGAGATGTTCCGGCACCAGCCGCATCACTTTGTAGTCGAGCAAGGCCGCCGCTGGCTTGGCATCTTGCCGATGTTCTTGGTCAACGGTCCGTTCCTCGGCAAGAACCTCGTCAGCGTGCCCTACTCGGTCTACGGCGGGATCCTCGCGAGCGATGATCGTGCCCATGAAGCGCTGATTTCCAAGGCTGGCGAACTAGGCAAAGAACTCGGCATTGGCTTCGTTGAGATGCGCAATCTCGAGCAGCGCACCGGTGACTACCCGCAGTCAGATCTCTATGTGACGTTCCGCTGCGAACTGCCGGAAGACCCCGCCGAGGTGATGGCGCGCATTCCCAAGAAGCGTCGCGCCGAGATCCGTGCGTCGCGTGAGCCCAAAGCTGCTGCGACCAAGAAGAAGCGTGAGTCGTTCGGGATCACGGTTACCGCCGATGGCACCATCGACGAACTGTTCCGGTTGTTCTCCGACAACAAGCGCCGCCTAGGTTCGCCGACGCTGCCGAAGAGGTGGTTCCAGGCGTTGCGCGACGAGTTCGGCAAGGCCGCGGTGATCCATCGTGCCGTTGACCCATCCGGTCGCACGCTCGCGGCGGTGATGTCGTTCACCTTCAAGGATACCGTCTACGCGTACTACTCGGGCTCGTTGCCGGACGTGAACCACACCGGCGTCAATAACTTCATCTACTGCGCGATCATGGAGTGGGCCGTAGAGAACGGTTACCGCCACTTTGACTTCGGTCGTAGCCGCGCGGATTCCGGGCCAGCCAAGTTCAAACAGAACATGGGCTTCGTCGCTGAGCAGTTGCACTACGAGTATCTGCTCGTCGGTCCGGGCGCCAAGTTGCCAGATTTCCATCCGAGCAATCCGAAGCTCGCGATGCCGCGCCGCATCTGGTCGAAGCTGCCGATGTGGATGTGCAACCGCCTTGGTGCGCGGTTGTCGCGTTACCTACCGTAGCGTTCGCTCGCGGCTCGAGCCGCAAACCGCTACGGTGCAGCGCGATGGCGATCGTCGTGTTGTTGGATCCAGATGCCTCCGTCCCGCTGCAGGTGGGGTGGGCGATGTGGTTCGCGCGCGCTCGCAAGCTTGGCTTGACGATGCTGCTGCCGGAGTCGAGTGCGTCGCGTGACAGTGACGTGGTCAAGAAGCAGGTTGAGTCGCTGGTCGCTAGAGAGGAACTGTTCTGCTTCGACGACGGCTCGGAACGAGCAGCTGACGACGAACGTTTCATCGTGCAACTGCTGATGGCGGACGCCGACGCCGATGCCAACGGCGCCGTCGTCGCTGCCGTCGCCAAGGTAGAGGCGGAGCTGTTCGTCGTGTTGCTGACCAAGGTCGAAGCGTCCGACAAGCGGGCGACTCACATCGGTCGCGAGATCCTGCCGCGCATTGCATGCTCAGTTGCGGTTGTGGATCTCGGCGACGAGCGCTGGCCAGTTCAGCACCTGATGGTTGCTGCGAGCCCTGGTGCGCATCCGCGCGCGGCGTTGCGGTTGGCGCGCGACCTTCGGCGCGTCACCGTTGGTAGCCGGCTCACGGCAGCCTATGTCGAGCCGGACATCGGTAGAGATGCACAATCGGTTGGTCGGCACGTGCTCGATCGTGTTGTGCATGCCGCCATCGACGAAGATGCCGCCAACGTCGATCGACGGGTTGTCGTTGCCGCGAATGTGGAACTCGGCCTGGCCAAGCTCGCCGAGGATGTCGAGCCGGACGTCATCGTGCTGGGCATGCCCCGCCTTGGCTTGTTGGGGCCGCGCTTCTTCGGTTTGACGCCGGCTCGCTTGTGCAAACGCGTCGAAGTGCCGGTCGTGATCCTGCGTCAGGCGATGCCGCTGGGCAATCGCCTGCGGCGCGGGTTGCTCGACATGATGCAGCGCTGGGTTCCCCAAGTGCAGCGGCAGACGCGGGTCGAATTGGCCGCGCGCGTGCAAACCAACTCCGCCTGGAACTTCGACTTCGTCGCGTTGATCAGCTTGTCGACGGTCATCGCGGCACTTGGACTGCTCCAGAACTCGGCCGCTGTGATCATTGGCGCCATGCTGATTGCGCCACTGATGACACCTATTCTCGGTGTGGGTTTAGCGCTGGCGCAAGGCAACGGACTGCTGGCCAAGATGGCGTTCCGCTCGATTGCCCTCGGGGTCGGCACGTCGTTCTTATTGGCGGTTGGCGTCGGACTCATCGAGATGACCTCTGAACCGATCCCGTTCACCGATGAGATGCTGGGACGCGGCTGGCCGGGCTTGATCGACTTGATGGTCGCCTTCGCGTCGGGCCTCGCTGCTGCCTATGCGAACTCGCGCCCAGGGTTGGTTGCGGCGCTTCCGGGCGTAGCGATTGCCGCTGCGTTGGTGCCGCCGATCGCGACTTCGGGCCTGGCATTCGCAGCTGGCAACTTCCCGCTCGCTTACGGCGCGTTCCTGTTGTTCTTCGCCAACATGGTCGCGATCGTGCTCGCCGCAGGCTTCAGTCTGTGGGCGGTCGGAGTGAGGCGGCAGAACGACAATGCTTGGATTCGGCACGTCGGCCCGGCGTTCGTCGTCATGGCTCTGGTGTTGAGTGTTTATCTGACCCAGCGCACGCGACTCGGCGTGATGGTGCCGGAAGCGTGCGTGCGGGACGCGGTCAAGGCGAAGCTGCCGCCAACACTGCACTTGTTGCATGTCACGGGCCGTCGCACCCCTGACGAGCTGGAGGTCACCGTGCACCTCGGCGGGCAGCGTCCGCCAGAGGGCAAGATTGTCGAGCAGTTGCGCGACGCTGTGGTGGCTGTCACCACCGAACCCGTTGCCGTGCATGTCCTGTATGTATGGCGATCAGCGGCGCCCGAGCAGCGCGACGAATAACCAAGTATCTCAGTGGGGGAGCCGTTCGACCTACAGCTGCTGCGTTCGACGGATCGACGCCAATCGCGACGGCTGGCCTAGTTCCTCGCGGCAGCAGGAAACTGGTTCGCACAGCAAAGCTTGCTAACCTGTTGTGGCGATGTCGCAAACTCCGTCTCCCAACACTGAGCACAAGCGCTGGACGTTTGGCTTGATCGGCTTCTACCTCAGCTGCGCCGGCGCCTCACTCGGTGCGGCGGTTGCGTTCGGCGGCTACTTCTTCTTCGAGTCCCAAGGAGCGCTGATCTTTGGCCTGGTAGTGTCGATCAGCAGTTGCGTGACCTGCTTCTTCTCGCTGAGCTCGGCGCGTCGAAGGTCTGGCCAGACGTAGAGTTTTCCAGACGTAGAGTTTTCCAGACGAGGAGTTTTCCAGACGAGTGTTTGCCAGACGAGAGTTTTCCAGACGCTGCACCTAGCCAGATGTAGTACCTAGCCGGGTGTAGCCCGCATCAGAGCCGTAGCTCCAGCGTTTAGAACGAAGGGCCACTCACTACCTGAGTAGCCAGTCGACAGCCGCGACCAAGTCCGCAGCTTCGTGATCGGGCACGCACCCGGCATCCGCCAGCTTGCGCCGTTGCTCTTCGATCGGCTTGCCGCTCGCGACCAGAATCTTGGTCAACGGTAGGCCTTTGGCCATCAGCAGGTCTCGCGCGCTATCGCCGATGACCGCCGCGCCATCGAGCGTCACGCCGAAATCCTTGAGCATCGTGCAGGCCTGATGCAGCAAGCCTGGCCCCGGTTTGCGGCAGGTGCAATCGCGGTGGTAGCCCGGATCGTTTCCAGGCCCTGGGTCGGGATGGTGTGGACAGTGCAGGTATGCCAACGGCAGGCCGTCGAGCAATTCGTGCAAGCGCGCGTGCACCGCCGTCAGATCGCGTTCGCTGTAGAGGCCGCGTGCGATGCCGCTTTGATTGGTCGTGATGACGACACGGTAGCCCGCGTCGTGCAGTCGTCGCACCGCCGACGGAACGCCCGGCAACAGTTCGAGTCGGTCCGGATCGCCGAAGAAGCCGATCTCGCGATTGATCGTGCCATCGCGGTCGAGAAAGACCGTCTTGCTCACGGGGTCTTCTTAGCCGGCACCGTGTTGTTCGCCGCGGCGGTTTTGGATGCGATTCCAGCGGCGCGGGCCGCCAACAGATCGAAGCCCAGCAGCGGTGCGTCCTCGGTTTCGAGTTGCACATGCAGCTCGGCGGGCAGCAGCGCGCCGCGCACGCCGAACGGAAAGATGAAGTCGCCGGGCGTCCAGAACAACGGTAGCGGTGGCATCACGAACTCATAGACGCCGTTGTTCCATCGCGACGTGTATCCCTCGGTGTGCTGGTAGAGGTGGCGTCGGGCGGTTCGGTAGCCGCGCTTCTCCAGCTCGAGCAGGTGGTTGCTGCCGAAGTTGCCGCCGATCGTCAGTTGGTGCGGCGTGGTCTCTCCGGTGTCTTGGCCGTCGATGACAATCCGGGCCCCAAGAGGCTCGCTGGAGATCAGAACGTTCTCGCCGCTCGACCACCAAGTGCAGGCGGGTAGGCATGTTGCCAGGCAGGCCAGGAGTGGCATCAGGGAGCTTCTGCGCATGATCTAGATCCTATCGGCTGTCGGGCGCTCGGAAACCCAGCACTACCTGGGTGTCTGGGGCTTCGTTCTGGCCGGTTCATCCGGTAGCATCGTGCCCATGGTTTGGGTCCCGTGCGAACGGAGACGCTGCAACCTGTATCGCGTTTGGTCACGTGATGCGTCTGCTGAATCCGGTCAATCAAAGGTTAGGTCATAAATGGTCACCCGTTGCGACGTGGGCGCTCCCGCACTCCGTTTTTCTCTATTGCTGGCATTGGCTCTGTCGAGTGCCGTGATGGCGCAGGCGCCGTCGCCCAAGCCGTCATCCGTATTACCTGCCGCTGTGTCTCCGGGCGCTGTGTCTCCGGGCGCTGTGTCTCCTGGCGCTGTAACTCCGGGCGCTGTGTCTCCGTCTGTTGGTCTGCCAGCAGTTGGTGTTCCGTCAGCAGTCTCGGCGCCAACTGATAAGCCCCAAGATGCGACGCCGGTCTACGGCAAGATTGTCGCTGAGTCAGCGCCATTGCGTTGCTGGGCGAGTGCCGTGGCGACGCCGCCCGCCTACGAAGACGTTCTCAAGAAGGGGCAGGTCGTTCGGCTTGGTCGCAGCGAGAACGGCTTCCGCGAAGTGTTGCTGCCGCTCGGCCCGATGGGCTACATCAGCAAGCGCTTCACCACGGATGGTGAAGGCGGTGCGGTTGCGACCAAGGGCACCAAGGTTGCGTTCCGGTATCGCCCGCGCACCAGTGAAGCGCCGGTTGCGCAGATGCCTGACGCCACCAAACTGCACGTGGTTGCGCTCGAAGATGGTTGGTACAAGGCGCGCATCCAAGGCGTCGAAGCCTGGGTTGCTGAGGCCGAAGTGCAAGTTGTGGCGAGCGATCCCGACGTGGTTGCGGCGAGCGGCATGTTGGGCCGGTTGATGAACGCCGCGGTGCAAGAGCGCCTTGATGCCATCGCCGCCGAGCAAAAGCAGAATGAGCAAGACAGCATCGATCTCGAAGCCGTCAAGGTCGTCGAGGTTGCGTTCGAGAAGGAAATTGCCAAGCCTATCGACGAGCAGCAGTTTGCCCCGTTGCAGAAGACGCTCGCCAAGGTCGCCGAGGATCTGGCACCGGAAGGCGTGGCGCGCAACGCTTGCGCCGCACTTCAGAAGCGTCTCGAAACCCAACAGTGGATCGTTGAAGCCACGGCCGCTCGCAACGAGCAGCCGCCGATCAGCGATGCCGCGCCAGCGAAGCCGACGAGCTTGGACCGCCTTGAGCGCTTCGAGTCGATTGGCTGGCTGCGCTACGAAAGCCGTTTGGCCGGCCCCGGCATCTTCTACATCGAGAAGGGTGGTCGCCGTCAGCACTTGCTGTCGTGCAACACCGGCCGCTTTGACCTGTCGCTGTTTGTTGGCCGCGAAGTTGGCGTGATTGGCCCGCGTCGCCGACCGATCGCCGAAACGCTGAGCGTGCTGGATGTCGAGCGCATCGAAGTGCTCGGCACGATGCGTCGCTAAACTTGTCGTCAAGCGCCGCTGCGAACGGGAGTTCGCAGCGATTGTCGGTCTGGCAAAGGACCGGCCGGGCCTGATGCCGAAAAGGCTGGAGACCCCGCTGTTGTGGCGGGTCCCTCCCGATGCCGCCGACCTCCCGACTGTTGCCGATTCGCTTGATCGCCGTCGTACTATTTGGTGCGACGTGGCTGTCTGCGCAGGTGAGCCAAGAGTCCGCGGGTGCAGGGTCCACCGGTAACCGCGCTGCGACCCAGAATCCCGCCCCGGCGGCCGAAACCGTCGAGGTCTATAAACCGTCGTGGCTCGAGCGCGGCTCGTTGTTGTTGGCCGCCGAGGATCCGGTTCGTGCCTGGCAGGCATTCGTCGCCGCCGAGGCGATTGGGCCGACTGCCGTGGATCGAGCGATTGGACTGGGCCGTTCGCACTTGATGCTGGGCCATAGCCAATTTGCAACCGCCTACGGCGAGCACTCGGTCGCCGCCGCGCCGCGACGTCAGGATGCCATGGCGTTGACGATTCGGGCGCTGATTCGCGGTCGTGAGTTTGATGAGGCGGTGCGTCGTTCGCGTGCGTTCACGTCGCGTGTCGCCGTGCTATCACCGGAGCTATTGGCGGCGCGTGGTTCGGCGTTGTTCCGGGTGCAGCGCACGTCGGATTCGGCGAAGGCCTACCGACAGGTCGTGCATCTGGACCAACACCACGCCGAAGCCCACCTGCGGTTGGGATCGGGCTTGCTCGATCCCGTCAAGGTGGTCATTTCGTCAGAGTTGAGGTTGGCAGTCGGTGCGTTGGCTGCAGGCGAACGGGAGCGCGCGATCGAGTTGCTGGAGCGGGTGTTGCAGAAGCAGCCCGGTCATCCGATTGCGCACCGCTTGCTGGGTGAAGCCCTCTATGCACAGCGCACGGCGGCAAGCATGGCGTTGCAGGACGAGGCGTTCCTGGCGCTGACCAAGGCGATGCCGAAGCCTCAGACACGCGAGCTGCCGATTGCGGAATTCGTTGCTGGCTACGGATCGCTGGCACCGTCGCGTCGCATGGTTGTCGATCGCACCGCGGCTCTATTTCGCAAGCAGCTAAGCAAGCTGGTGACGGTGGGCGGGCGTCATGACTTGCTCGCCGAACTTGAGCGCACGACCGATGCTAAAGCGCGCGCCAACTTGCGTGGCCGACGCACCTTTGACGGGCGGGTCTGGGATGACGTTCGCGGCGTCGGTGGCATGCAGGCGGCGACCGGTATCGAAGCGCTCGATGAAGCGTCGACGTTTGGCTTCGATACGTTCGCGCATGAAGTGGCCCATCAGGTGCACTACTTCACGTTCTCACCGCTGCAGCGGGCGAAAGTGAGTTCGCTGTATCGCACGGCCATGAAGGAGCGCCGTTGTCTCGACTACTACGCTGCGAGCAACGAAGCGGAGTACTTTGGTCAGGGCGTCGAGGCATTTGTCAGTCTGGCCAAGCGGCCGGGCGGTGAGACGACGCATGGCCATACGCGGTTTGAGTTGCTGCGCATCGATCCCAAGCTGCACGCGTTCATTGCGACGTTGGTCAGCTTCGATCCGTTGGCAGATTCTAGCAACCGGGACAAGCTGTTAGCGGCGTCAGTAGCGGTCGCGATTCGTTGCGGACGCTGTGACGATGCGGTCGTGGCCGCTGAGATGATGTCGCCTGGCGCCGGTCGCTTTGACTTGCTTATGGATGCTTACGAGGCCCGTCGCGCGCAACGCAGCTACTGAGCGGCACGCCGTCGCGGCCCACTGGCCAAGATTTCCTGCCACCGCGCAGCACTCCTGCACCCTTACATGGCATGGGAGATCGCAGTACTTCGGGGTCGATGGTTGCGGGGCCGCGCGAGCGAGTTCTGCAGTTGGGGGAGCATCGCCTCAGTGACGCGGAGTGCCTGGCGTTGGTGTTGCGCACGGGCGCGAAGGGGGAGCTCGCCGAGCAGACGGCGCAACGCTTGCTTCGGCAGTTTGGTGGCTTGTCCGGATTGGCCGTGCGCAGTGTCCGAGAACTTGCTCGGCACGGGTTGGGGCCGGTTCGTGCAGCTGCCGTGTTGGCCGCCTTTGGGTTGGCGCGACGGCTGTCAGAGGAAGGATTCCGGCCGGGGACCTTGGTTCGCCACGGTGGGGATGTTGCGCAAGTCGTGCGCCACACGGCGCGAGGGTCACGTCGCGAGAACTTCTTCGTGGTTTTGTTGGACGTGCGCAGCCGGGTCATGGCGCTGCACCAGGTCAGCACCGGAGTCGTCGACTCGGCCCCCGTGCATCCACGCGAGGTCTTTGGCCCGGCGGTGCGAGAGGCTGCGGTTGCGGTCGTGATTGCCCACAATCACCCATCCGGCGACCCGAGTCCCAGCAAGCAGGATCACGATGTCACCGACCGGCTGAAGTCCGCCGGCACGCTGTTGGGCATTGAGGTGCTCGACCACGTCGTCGTCGGCACCGATCGCTACTACAGCTTTGCGGACAAGGCCTTCTTCTCATATGGCTGACGCAAGTGCTTGAGGTTCTGTTGCAACGTCGCGATTGCGCTGCACTCGCCCGGCATCGCCCTGCTTAGTAAACGGAGCTGGTTACGTTGCTTGGCAGCAGAGGGAATGACTGTAAGCCGAGCAATGCCGTCTGCGAGAAGGTCGTGTTGCCCGTGAATGCTGGCGAGAGGTTGGCCAGGGTTACGATCGAGGTGTTGCTCACTGGGTCTTGGATGCCGAAGCCGACGATCAACAACGATTGGAACTGGTCGCCGATCTGCAGGTCGACGATGCCGGGCGCGAAGCTCGGCAGATTTGAGAGGCTGATGCAGACCAAGGCGATCGTGGGGACCGGGTTGGTGCCAGCGTGCGTGATCCAGTGTTGGGTTTCGCCTGCGAGCCTGTCTGGTTCGGTGTGTGTCGTCAGCGTGGTCGGCTCTTGGATCGTCACCGACAGCTGGTTGCTTGCGCGCGTCTTGTTGAGGAAGCGCAGCGGGTAGTTCGCACCTAGTAGCCCCTGTGGAATCGATACATCCAACGTTTCGTGGTCGACGATGCGCAAGAAGCCGTTCAGCCACTGACGGTCATCGCTGCCGAAGATGTTGGCTCCGATCGCCGCGAACTCGATGAAGCCGAGGTCGGTGCCGGTGAACTGCAATGTGGTGTCGGTCACGCTTTGGATCGTTTGCGCGTTGCCCGTCAAGACGATTGGCGCCGGCAGGATGCAGCTCGTGGCCAAGCTCGCGTGCAGCGTTGCATTGCCGCTCAGCGTCAGGGGGCCCGTGTTTGGCTGTTGGGTGAGCAACGTCTGCAGGTCGCCATAGACTGAGAAGAAGATGTTGCCTTGGCCAGCGCCGACGCCGACTTGCACTCCATGCAGCGCGGTCAGTTGCACCACTCCGCCGTCGTTGTCGCCGGCGCCGGTTAGCAAACCGGTCACCTGCGTGTAGTAGCGCCACTGATCGGTATCGATGGCGCCACCAAGCGTTGTGTAGGCGGTCGGCAGCAGTTGTTGCACCGGGAATCCTGTCGGTGGGTGACTGGCATCGCCGGGGTCGACTCGCTGGCCGAGTTGCAGTTGCAGCTGCCACTGATCTTGGTAGTCGCTCTGTCGCTTCAGCGTTGCGGTCAGCGTGGCCGTGCCATCGTTGGCTTCGACGAACAATCCTTCCGGCAAGAAGATGTAGTCGTCGGCAACGCCACCTAAGTCGAACGCCAAGCGGTCCATATTGCCGCGCAGCGTCGGATCACTATCGACATGCGTTGCGCAGGCTTCGAGTTGGTCGATGAAGTTGATGCGCAGCGACGCCGCACCAGTTGGCGTGAACGCCAAAAACATCGGCTGCTGCACGACCGTGAGGTTGAGATCGCCGGCGAGCCCAGAGAGCACGTTCTTGTTGTTGGCGCCTGGGCCTATTTGCACGTTGCCGGCATGTACGACTTCGATGCGAGCTCCCGAGTAGGCGCGTAGTCCGGTCATCGTGCCAGAGACCTGCGTGTAGTAGCTGAAGCTGCTGGGGTCGACGGGGCCGGTCGGCGCGTAGGCCGCTGGCAACATGGTCGTGACTGGCGATCCCGCCGGCGGATAGCCCGCGTCGCCGGGGTCGATGCGGCCCGAAAAGATCAGTTCAACATAGAAGTCGCGGTCGACAGAACTGACGCGCTGGACCCAGGCCGCTAGTCGCGCGGTGCCATTCGGCCGCACTTGCCACTGCCCATCTGCGAACAATATGAAGTCATCCGCGACTCCTGGGATCGCCAGTAGGAAGCCGCCCGTTTCTGTGCTGAGTGGGTCGATGACCGCTGGTTTGCTTGCTGCTCGGGAGGGGACTTGGGCGGTAATCGGGGCTTGGAAGGTGGTCGCGACTGCCAAGGACGCGACCATGATAAGGGG
>JBNMNW010000064.1:0-22343 GCA_051278165.1 Planctomycetota bacterium
TAGCGAACGAACCCGAAGCCGTCCGTTCGCTAGCGAACGAACCCATTAAACACGATGCGCTTTTCTTTGATCAGCGGGTGGTTCAACTTCACCACCAACTCGCCCCGTACGAGGCCAGTCGGCGCGTTCTCGGCAATCGACAGGTCGACGATCAGCTTGTCGCCATCCTTGCGCTGCGTCGCCTTGATGTAGTCCTTGGCGAGGCTGGTCTTCTCGAACACCAGGTCGGTGGCCTTCAGATCAATGCCGTCGTTCGGCTCGAAGATGATGCTCTTGGTGACCTGCTGCCCCTTACGGATCAGGCCGAGCGTCAAGAATCCACCCGGCTTGACTTCCAGCGGGCCCTGCACGAATGCCAGCACGCGGACGTTGAAGGTCGCAGCGCCATTCAGGTTGGTGCGGAACTTCAAGACACCGCCGCCGCCAGTCTCGCCATTCACCGGGCCATACTTACCGGAGATCTTGTAGGTCGTGACGTTGCCAGTGCCGGTCTTCTCCCACTTGACGTCGAAGGCTGAACCAGCGTCGTCCATCTTGAGGATCTTCCAATCCTTGGTCGCCGAACCGCTGACCATGACCGTGAACTCGCGGCTCTCGTTCCACGTCATCTTGTTCAAGTTGATCTCCTTCGGGGAGATCGAGAACAGCTCGGCACCAGAGGCCCGGAACGTCAACTTCAGCTGCGGCTCAACCGGGTCAGTCGAGTGGATCGACAACGTCGCACTCTTAACGCCGGTGATGTTGTGCATGTTGAGGCGCGTCTCGACGACGCCCTCTTCACCTGGGCCGATCGTGATGCTGCCCACATTCTCCAACTTATCCGGCTGGCCAGCGACCTTGGTCACGCGCACGACGCGCTTCTGTGGCTTGGCAATGACCCGGTAGATGCGTTCCCCGACGCGGATCTCAGCGCTGGCACATTGGCAGCTCGGCTGCATGCTGCGCCACTCGATGGCGTCACTGTGCGGGTTCTTGAAGTCGAACGTGCCGATCGCCTCGCCCTGTCCGTAGAACGTGCCGAGCTCGCGAATCGTGACCGGGAACCACGAGTTGCCGCCCTTACCCTTTTGCTCAGCTGTGCTGGGCTGGTGTGAGACCGATACGGGCAGTTCCTTCTGGCCCTTAATGGACTTAGCCGGAGCCACTTGGGCCGCGGCGGAAACGGCCAGCACGCAGGCCAAGGTGACGGAGTGGATCAAAGTAGTCATTATGTTCGCGAGTTGCGGGGTGCGGAGCGCCCCGTATGTGGGCGGAGCAGTATAGCTACTGAGCTCCTGTAAAACTCCCGATCGGCAAACGGGCCGCTCATCTCGGGACGATTCCAGGTCCCGGGTAGCAACGAATCGATAGCATCGCAGCTTCAAGATCGGCACGATGCTAACAATGCGCCGCATCATCCTGACGGTCACCGCCCTACTGGCGCTGCCGCTGCAAAGTTGCTGTTCGCTAGCCCGCTTGTTCTGCGGACCGGACAAGTCCGAGTGGGTCTCGGCTCGCTTCGATACACCGGAACTGACCGTGCGAACGTTCCTTGAAGCCTTGCGACGTGATGATCCTGGAGTCGCCTACGATTGCCTTTCCGGGCCACTTCGGGCCCATCTCGGCATCAACAAGGGCACGACCAAGTTGATCTGGCCGAAACTTCGAGAAGAGGTTCCGGGGCTACACCTCGCCGGCTATGCCACCGTCCCCCTCTCTACCCGCCTAGAGAATGGTACGGCCATGGTCGAGCTGGAGGTCGAAGGCCGACCGGTGCCAATCGAACTGATGCGAGAATCCCATTGGGAAGTCCGCTATCGCCGCCCAGGAAAGACCGGTTCGCTGGCAAACGCCCAGAGAGGCCGCCAAGTAGCCAACGTCGCGGACTATGTAGCGGTCACTCCGACGTCCAAATACCAGACCTCGATCGTCACGTTTACTAGCCCGAAGTTTGAACACCCAGGGGACTACGAGATCCCGCCTGAGGACATCCAGGCCGTCGTGCTCGAGCAAACGTGGCGGATCATTGGTATTGGCAATGACCCTCGAATGCGCGCCCAGTAACGGTAGCTTCGTTCGCTGCAGCTTCGTTCGCTGCATCTTCGTTCGCTAAAGGCTTGGGCAACGCCTCAGGCAGTGCTTCAGCCAGTGCTTCAGGCAGTGCTTCAGACAATGCTCTGCGACCGGAGCTTCGCCAGCGACAAGGCGAGGCTCGCAACCGACGCAACCGAGCTTCGCCTAGCGAACCGACTCGGTCGCCTGCACGACGACGTTGGCGCCGCGCGGCAGGATCCGGAACAGCTCTTCGATGTCCTGATCAAACATGCGCAGGCAACCCATCGACGACTGTGTGCAGATCGTTTGTGGCAGCGGCGTCCCGTGGGCACCGAATCCTGAGTATTGATCGTGGCCGAACTTGATGAAGTACTCGCCGAGGATGTTCTCCTTGCGGCCATAGGCGTAGACGTTGCCGTCCGGAGCCGTCCAATCGGGCTTCGCTTGCTTGGCAATCACCGTGAACGTCGTCACTGGTGTGCGATCGTTCTCGCCGTGGCCAACCCAGTAGAGGCGCAACAACTCATCGCCGACAAACAGCATCAACGCATAGCTGCGCTTCTCGAGCACGGCTGACACTGGCGCGACCGGGATCTTCAGCTTTTGCCCGACACTAATGTGCTTCGGGTTGCTGATGCGATTGAGCACGGCAATCGTGCCGGCCTCGACCCGGATGCCTTCCTTTTTGAACTTGCGGGCGATGACGTCAAGCATGTCGCCGCTCTTGACCGTGTAGCTGCGCGCGCCAGCGACATTGGTCGGGTTGCACATCCAACGATCGACGCGAATGAGGTGCTGGCGATACGCCACGTCAACCGCTTCGCGAACCACTGAGTCGGTGCGAAGGATGCGGCCGCGCGCCATCAAGTAGAGCAACTGCGAACCAGCCTTGACGGCTTCGTGGTCGGGCAACGCCATCGCCGCCTTCAGTGCATTGACCGATGCGGCGCGACCTTCTGCGCTATGCAAAAACGCGTTGTGGTTGCCGAGTGCCGCCAACTGCTGGGAGAAGCCCTCGCCGCTAGGCGCTAGCGATGAAACGACGCGATTGTGATCACGACCGAGCTGCCCTGAAGCGACTGCTTGCCACAAGCGCGAGATCGCTGCGGCATCGCCGGCCTCTGCACCTGGCAGCAGTTCGTCGAGGTTCGCCGGAAGCGGATCGACCCCAACAGCAAGGTTCGCACCGGAATCGAGCGGCTGGACTTCGCCGGTTGCCGGTTCAGGCTGACCGCTGCCGTTCAACATCTCCGTCAGGCCAGCGCCCGCCAGGACAGATCCACCAGCATCCGTGCCTTCAGCGACCTGACCGTTATTGATGTCGGTTGGACCTCCGGCAAGGGCAGGATTCATAATCCACTTGTCGTAGCCCCACCAGGCGAGTGCTGCCACAATGAGACCGAGCACGAACTGACGCATATCCACCTCCGCTGACGCGCTCCGTATGGAACGCGTAGTGCCTAGCAAGACTCCCACCCCCGACCGAGGGGATGTGACCGTGGAGTCTGATGCCAGAGCACGACGTTAGCGGTTCTGGCCGCGATGTCGAGCAAGCGTCCGGTGACAACGTGATTCGGCGTCCCCGCAGCGTGCTGCCGTGCGGATTCGCAGCGTGCTGCCGTGCGGATTCGCAGCGTGCTGCCGCACAGACCCGCAGCGTGCTGCCAGAAAAAATACGAGAGGCCCCGCTCCACCTCTGCCGTCGACGGTGGCCGGTTGAACCCTTAGGTTCAGGTGGGCACCCCCCGGAGTATTTGGGAAGAGGCTGACACGGCCGCAAGCAGCTATGCCTCCTGATCCCGCCTAACCCTCAGGATCGGTGCCCGGAGAATGTGCATCGGTTCAACTTAATGGCCCGCGTGCAAGCGCGAACAGCGCAGAGCGAGGCCCTCGTAAGGAGACTTCTGTAGTGTATCGCGCGACGCAAGCAAGGAGTGAATCACGTCCGTTGTTTACGACTGCAACCGGGCCCTAGACACTGGTGGCAGCGGAGGCTAGGCCCAGCCAGAACAAGCCTGACGATCTGTCACTCCCAACGATTCTCGGCGATGACTGCCAGCACCCGCTCGGCGGCGGCTACGGCAGCAACGCCTTCTTCGCCCGGCACGGTTGGCTGGGTGCGATCCTTGACGCACTTGACGAACTCTTCGAGCTCGGCCAGCAACGGGTTGCCCGTATCCAACTGGAGATTTTCCACCTGGAGTAGCCCGTCAAAGACGAACTTCCACAGGTCCCCCATCTCGGCGCGATCGAGGCTCTTCATGTCGAGCTTCTCGAAGTCCCAACCCGGGGCCTTCTTGACGAGCATTCCCTGCGCGCTTTGGAAGTCGAGCGAGACGTAGCCCTCCTTACTGAACACGCGCATCTTACGCATCGGCTTCAACGCGACGCGGTTGGCGGTCAGGTGCGCGACGGCCCCGTTCTCAAACTTGATGATCGCCGAAGCCATGTCTTCGGCCGGCGTGAACACCGCGCCGCCAAATGCTTCCACCGACTTGATTGGGCTCTTGACGAACGCGAGCACCAGATCGAGGTCGTGAATCATCAGATCCAAAACAACGCCGATGTCCGTCGAACGGAACGAGAACGGCGCCAACCGATGAGACTCGATATAACGCGCACTCTTGCCGATCTCTTCGACCGCACGCAGTGCCGGGTTGAAGCGCTCAACATGACCGACGGCGAGGATGCAGTCGTTGGCCTTGGCGGCATCGACAATGGCTTGGCCATCGACCGCGGTTCGCGCAATCGGCTTCTCGACCAACACGTCGATGCCTTCGTTCAAGAAGAAGCAGCCGACTTCGCGGTGCATCACCGTTGGCACCACCACCGACACCGCATCGACCTTGCCCTTGAGGTCGCGGTAGTCGGCATAGGTCTTCACCTGATGCGTCTCTTCGGCAAACTTACGCGCCTCCTCGCTCGGATCGGCCACACCAACAAGCTCGCAATCGAGCCCCTTCAGCAAGCGCATGTGGTGCTTGCCAAGATGGCCGACACCGACAACGCCAAACCTGATCTTCTTATCGCTAGACATAGTGGCGAGCCGAGTACGTCAGTACGGTGCCTGGACAACAAACAACAAACTCGCCCGCCGGGCCAAACCAGCCCCAGAGCAAGCTCGTGGCTTCGGGATCGCGCTTAGGCGTCCACCAGCGTGAACTTCAGTTCCGCTTCGGCAACCAGTCGCCCGCCAACCTTGCAGCGAGCGCGAACGTGACCGACGGCCGGCCGCGCGCGGATCGTTTCGACCTCGATGCGCAGCTGGTCACCCGGCACTACCGCGCCGCGCAACTTGACCTTGTCGATGCTCCACAGCACGGCCAGCTTGCCGGTGTTCTCCAGCTTGCGTAGCAACAGCACGCCAGCGAGCTGGGCCATCGCCTCAAGCTGCAGCACGCCAGGCATGATCGGCTGCTCGGGCCAGTGACCTTGGAAGAACGGCTCGTTGATCGTGACGTTCTTGATGCCGACAGCCCTTTGGAAGCCGTCCAGTTCGATCACGCGATCGATCATCAAGAACGGGTAGCGGTGCGGCAGCAGCTTCAGGATGTCGCGAATCTCGAGCCCTGTATCGCTCGGCACCTCGCCCTGTTCTTGCTCGCGCTCGCGCTCCTCAAGGATGCGCTTGACCAGCGCCATGTTCAGGCCGTGGCCCGAACGCGTCGCGATGATGTGCGCGTCGAGATCGACACCGACGTTGGAGATGTCTCCGACCAAGTCGAGGATCTTGTGACGAGCGAGCTCATCATCCCAATGCAGCTTGTTCTCTTGCGGGCCATCGGGGCCAACAACCAACGTGTTTTGCGGGTTGGCGCCCTTGCCGAGACCAGCCGCACGCAGCGCTTCGACCTCATGCTGGAACACGAACGTGCGCGCCGGCGCGATGTCGCGTTCGAAGTTGTCCGCCGACATCTCGAAGCCAACGATCTGCTTGGCACCCGTTACGTGGCTGGCGTTGCCGTTGCTTTGCAGGTCCGGGTAGTCAAGGTGGTATTCAATCGTCAGCTTGCCGGACCCCGGCAACGCAACGATGCTCGCCGAGCCTTCGCGCACGTAGATCGGCTGTTTGACCACGTAGGTCGGCCGCGGCATGCGCGACTCGACGCTGCCAGCATCCCGCAGGCCGCGGAAGAACTCGCCCGCCGCGCCATCGAGACCCGGCACTTCTTCGCCATCGATCTCGATCGCGACGTTGTCGATCTCAAGTGCATACAGCGCTGCCAGCAGATGCTCGCAGGTGTAGACCTCGGCGCGACCGTCTTGGATGCAGGTGCGACGCTGACGCGCCTTCATGTTGGCGCCGTGCGCCCGCACAACCGGTTGGTTGTCGAGGTCGGTACGCACGAACGTCACACCGTTGCCGGCCTCCGCCGGACGAACCGTGATCTTGATCTCTTTGCCGGAGTGCAATCCGACACCGCGATACTCGACCGGGCCCTTCAACGTTCGCTGCATGCGCGGCGGCGTGACCGTTACTTCACTGTTGGCAACCACGCAGTTAGTCCTTCTTGTTGAGGTCATTGCCATTGCCACCACCGTTACCGGCGGGCCTAGGCATCGCAGGAGCACGCTCTGGCGAGGTGCGAGCAGGCAGCGGCGTCATCATGTATTTGATGACATCGCCAGTGATGTCGACTTCCTTGGCCGCGAACCAAACCGTGCGGCTTTGGAAGGCGCTGACGCGCGCCTGTACTTCGCGCTGCTGCATATCAGCGATCGGCATCGGGCTGCGCGGAATGTCACGCTTCGGCAGCACCATCGTGACGCCGCTCTTCTGGGCGACCTTAGCGACCGCGAAGTCGAGGTCTTCGTAGACCTCCAACATCATCCGCAGCTCTTCAGTCGCGAGCAGGTCATTGAAGTATTTGCGACGGAAGTCCTGCGTCTGCAGGCCCATCTTGTATTGGTGCTCGGCTTCGGCGCGCTCGGGCACGCTTTCCCCCATCGCCTGGATGCTGACCTGCAGCTCTTGCAGTTGCTTCACCTGGCCCTTGAGCTGCTCCTGGAACGTCGCGAACCTCGCGTCCACGGCCGTGCGGAGCTTGATGTAGACCGGGTATTGATCGATCGCCTGGGCGACATCGATGACGCCGACTGTCGGAGCCTGGGCGATGCCAGGGGCCGAACGAAGGGTCGCAGTCTTCGGGGTTTGCGCCGCAACGGGCATAGCCACGGCGACCGCCAGCACCATCACTGGGACGGCAGCAAGGACACGAGTGAACGGGAACAACTTCACAATGGCGGCGATCGACATAGCTTTACAATGAGGCCACGGAGGGCCTGTCAGCCGGGCAAGGTAGCAGGGTGCTGGGATAAAGGCCAACAACGCGACCGGAACAGAACCCGGATCCCGCCAGCAGCAACCTGGCCAACCCCTTTCTCGCAGCCCAATTGCCAACAATCTGCCAACCCGGGAATCCGCGGCTGATGGCCAGCTAGCAAGGCGCCAAACCGGGGCTTCCGTCCGGGGCTTCCGTCCGGGGCTTCAGCCGCGAATTGCCTGGCGAAGGTCCGCCAACAGCACGTCCGCACCCTCCAGCCCGACCGCGACCCGCAGCAAACCATCCGAAATCCCCGCCACCCGCCTCTGCTCGGCGGTCAACGGCGCATGCGTCGTGTAGGCCGGCACCGTGCTCAGCGACTCGACCCCGCCGAGACTGGCGGCGCGCGCGATCACCTGCAGGCGATCAATCACCGGCAGCACCTCAGCCAAGCCACCGGCGAACTCCATCGCCAGCACACAGCCGCCGCCGCGCATCTGGCGATCGATGATCTCACGATCCGGGTGGTCGGGCAGCCCCGGGTAGGACACCGCCATCAGCCGGCCACTGGCGACGTCTTCTTGCAGGCCAATCGCAATCTCCAGGGTGGCATCCTGCTGTGCCTGCAACCGCAGGTTCAGAGTCGGCCACGATCGCTGGCACAACCACGCCGGATCGGGAGCCAACAGCCCGCCCGTGCGGCGGCGCCACTTCTCGATCGCATCGAGCCAGGCGTGCGGTCCAGCGACAACTCCGGCGAGCACGTCGGAATGGCCACCGAAGAACTTGCTCGCAGAGTGCACGACCAGATCAACGCCCATCGGCAGCACCATCTGGATCGGCGGCGGACAGAAGGTGCCGTCGAACACCACCATCGCGCCGTGTTCCTTGGCCATGGAGGCGATCGCCGAAATGTCGGCAACTCGCAGCGTTGGATTGATCGGCGACTCAAACACGACCATTTTGGCCGGGCGAGCAAGTTGGGTTCGCAGGCTTTCGAGGTCCAGCGACGAGAAGCGATCGACGGTGATCCCGAAGCGCGTCAGGTCCTGCAGCGCGAAGGCCGAGGTGCCGCCGTAAATTTCTTCGGCGATCAGCACCCGGTCGCCGGCAGACAGATGGGCACCGAGGGCCGCACTCATGGCCGCCATGCCACTGGCAAAGGACACGGCGCCATCGGTGTCCTCCAGCGTCGCGACCAAGCTCTCAAAGGCGCGGCCATTGACGTGGCCCATGCGCTGGTAGAACTCGCCGCCCTGCTCGCCGGCCCCGACGGCCCGCAACGTCGCCGCATCCGGCTGGCCAGCGGTGCTGCTGCGCTGGAGCGCGGGCGACAACGGCCCGATCGGCGGCTGATGCGGCTGAGGAGTGCCGTAGAGATACTCGGTCATGGCCGGATCATGGCGCGAGAGCGCAACACTTACGAGAGCCCGCGTTGGCGAAGGTGCAGCCAGCCGCGTAGCGTGTCAGCATGTTCGCCAGAATGGAATGCACCGAGGCTGCAGAGGCCACGCTGCTGCGCGCGGCACAGGCGGCGGCGCCCCGCGAGATCGCGGCGGTGCTTGGCGGCTGTGTCGTAGGTGCGACCGCGCAAGTTCGCCGCGTTTTGATGCTGCCGAATGAGGCGGTCGACGACCAAGCATCGTTTGCCGTCGACGGCGTGGCGTTCACGCAATGCGAACACGAACTGCGCCGCGGTGGCGACACGTTCCTGGGCTTCGCGCACAGCCACCCGCATGGCAGCACCGCACCATCCATTCGTGATCGCGAACAACTGTGGACGGAGTGCGTGCAGGTGATCACGGACGGCACCACTTGGCAGGCGTTCGTGCTCGATGAACATCGCTCGGCTCACCCATTGGCGGCAATGCCGAACACGGTGCATCAAGAGGTGCATCAAGAGGTGCATCACGAGGTGTCGACCCATCCGGTGGGCACAAACGACCTGGAGCAACGATCATGATTATTGCGATCGGCGTCGACGCGGTAGAGATCGAGCGCATTCGCGGCTTGCACGAACGCAGCGGCGACCGCTTCGTCAATCGTGTCTTCACAGAGCTTGAAGGCGACTACTGCCGCAGCCGCAACCACCCAGCGGAATCGCTGGCAGCGCGCTTTGCCGCCAAGGAAGCCGTGATGAAGTGCCTCGGAACGGGCTGGGCCGAGGGCCTGGCGTTTCGACAAATTGAAGTGCAACGCCTGCCTAGCGGTGACACCCAATTAGTGGTCACCGGTATGGCGCTAAAGCGGGCGCAGGCGCTCGGCATCCGCCGATGGCATGTGAGTTTGACGCACACCGACATCACCGCGACCGCGTTCGTGATCGCCGAGGACTGACGCTGCGGCGTGTCTCACGCGGGGACCGCCGCTGGGTGCACCTATAGAACCACCCGGCCGTTCCCGAAATCTGAGAAGCCGTGCCTTCTCCGATTCGCCAAAGCTACCGAGCCATGCTGCTACTACTCGCTGTCACCAGCAGCGGCTGCAGCACGTGGTTTGGCAACCACGGGCACTCGACGCAATGGCAGGTCAACATGCCTACCGATGTCGCGGCCGCCTGTGTTGCCGCGGCGCTGCTCGTCGAATTGCACGCCGAGCCAATCGCACGATCTAGCGGCGCCCCAGTGCTGGCACGTGGCGATGGCAGGTTCTCGATCGAGTTGACGGCGAACTCGCGCAAGCAGTGGCTGCCGGTTGCAAGTCATCGACTGATGGTGCGCGCCAACCACGAACACGCGGTCGTCGAGTCGGTTGCGGTGACTGGCAACGCGCTGCCGGGATTTGGCCGGCGCGCCCACCATCGGGTGTTCATCGAGATCGAACCGTCGGGGGACGGCTGCACGCTGCGGCTGACCGCCTCTGCGACCGACTACCGGCGGCTAGCACCCGTCGTGCAACGCACCTTGCTGCTGGCCAATTCGCTGCAAGGAAGCGGCCCTGGTTTGGCCGAGACAAACCTGGCGGCATGGCGCCTGTCGCGACTGCTGCATGCGGCCAGGGCCACTGCTGACGGCCACCGCCGCGGCAATCTGCTGCGCCGGGCCGCCCGCCAACCGACTGCGCCGAGCCGTTTGTTCCGCGAACTCGCGCAGTTGGCGGCCGACGATGGCCAGCTCAGGCAAGCTGCCACCTATTTGCGTCGCGGCTTGCTCGCCGAGCCGGACAGCTTTGTCCGCGCGCAACTGGCCAAGTTGGCGGCGGCGTGTGCACTCGCCGCAACCGAGCCAACCGATCTTCGCAGCCAAGCACTCGGTCTGCTGGTCGCTGGCGACATCAACACCGCCGAGAAACTGCTGCACAGCGCTCGCCGTAACGACTCCAAGCCGGCCGTCGACTACCAACTGCTCGCGCACGTGCACCGTCATCGCGGCGACGAGATGGCGGCGTTGGCGGCGCAACTGTTGGCGCGTGAATACGACGAAACGACGCAGACAACCGATCACGCCAGCGCCATCGCACACGACCGGGGCATCAGCGAGTTGGCGCAACGAATCTCGTCAGGCAACCAGATCGAACGGGCCGCGGCGAAGCTCTACCAGAGCGCGGCCGTGCTCGCCGCGCCGCCACGCTAACGAGCGCCTGTTTGGCTAGTTCGCTGTAGAACTGTGTCACTGGGTGACAGTGTGACTGTATCGCTGTGGCCCTAGATCACGGAGCAACGCCGCTACAGGCCGAACACCCGCACCGTCGCGCGCAACACCCTCAGATCCTGCATCGCATGCACGACGAAGTCCGGCGCCAGCTTCTGGTCGCACTTGAACAGTCGGCGCATAAGCTCCTTGCTCTCAAGTTTAACCACGACGTTGGCTTGAGTTGGCGCCGTCGCCGAGACATCAATTGTTAGTCGTTGCAGACTGCCGGGAATCGCATACGCGATCGGCGGCGCCCAAGCGCCTTGCAGAGCCTTTTCGAAGGCCTTGTGAGCGGCCGCTTCGTCGAGCGCGTCGCCTTCCATGAGTTCAACTTGCATGCTGTTGTTGGCAGCGATCACCAACATCATCGTGAGGCCGTCAAACTCGATGATGTACCAACGGTTGTCGCCCGCCGGGAACTTCATCTCGAGTTCGAGGCGCGTATTCTTGGAGCGTGGTTGGTGACCGGGCTTGCCACGCAGCGCACGACTGGCCTGTTCCTTCCAAAGCCCACCGCGGCCAGCGAACTCCAGTTCCTTACCGTCGAGTTCCCAACCGACACCGGCATGCAAAACTGTGGCCGGCATGGTCACCGCAGCATCGAGTCTGCCATCGCGAATGCGCACATCGACCAACGCATCACTCGGAGCCGAGACTTGCAGTTCCCTTAGCGTGTTGCGCTCCCGCAGGTAGAGGTCGCGGCGATGACGTGCATCGCGAAGCAAACGCTGCTGCTTAGGAGTGCAGTTCTCGCGCGGGATACTATCGACGGCATACAGCGCCAATCGTAGTTTGGCGAAGGCGCCGCCCTGCTCGAGGTTGGCGAGTGCCTTTTCGAGCGCGACGAACAACGTGTCTTGATCGATGCGCTGGGCACTGCGCACGCCGCGAGCACGATCGATGCGTGGCCAAACGTGATCCAGCAACAGGGTGCGATCGGCGTGGTGCAAACCGCTGACGTGGCGTTCAAGCCCATCAGTGTCATCAGCCACCAATCGCAATACCGCGAGGCCAAGCATGCGCGGCACGCTGGCCAACTTCTTGACCGGGCCAACTTCTTCTGCGCTGAGCTTCGTCGGCCCCAACAAGTCGCCGATGCGCAGCTCGGTCAAGCGTAGTTCAAGGTTTCGCTGGTCACCCGTATCACCAAACAACCGCAGCGTCTCGCCGAAGGGCTTGATGCGCAGCACGTAGGGAACTGCCGTGGCCGCACGGAACGCAACCAGCGGCGCCGACTGTTCGGCGATGGCTTGCAGGATCGCTTGCTCAACCAGTTCGGTCGCGGCCAGACAGCGGCGATGGCCAGTAAGCTCTTGCCGCTGCGCATCGGTTACCGGCTCCATATCTTCAAGCACCGATCGCGCCGCAGCCGCATCGCCATTGCAGTAGACGCGCCACGCGAGATCACAACGGGCATCGAATCGTCGTCCCTGCAACTCGTTCATGGCGAGCGCAACGGCGTGCTCGATACTCATCAACTGCTGCTCGATCCCGGGCCATGGATCGTTGCCCAGGCGGAAGTTGTCAGCAGGCGGCCAGTAATGCCCAAGGTTAGAACGGAACCGCTGCAGCGATTCAGAGACAATCCACGGGTCGGCCCGATCCGGCCCCTCAAGCCGCGCAAGGAACAGGACTGCGGTGTCCGTCACTTCCTTCTGCAGCGCCAAAACGGTCTTCTGCTCTTCGAGCTGCAAGACCTTGAGTGCCTGCTCTTTGGCAACATCGCGCTTCTGCTCCATCGTCGTGCGCGTCTGCTCGTTCAACCGCTCTGGAAACGGTCGGTCCGCACCATTGCAGAATGTCCGCAGTGCGTCGCGCCACAAGGCATCGGCACCGGCGAAGTTACTGGCGCGCAGCCGGACGTTGGCGCGGCCTGGCAACTGCGTTGTCAAGAACTGGTCGAACCGCACCAGCAACTCGGCATCGCGCTGACTGATGATGGTCACGACCGCTTGCAGCAACTGCTCGAGGCGCATCGTGCGCACCGCCGACGGCAGCTGATCCAGGCTGATGCCAGCCTGTTCGCGGACCTTTGGCAGCAGTCGCTCGCGTTCGAACGTTGCCAGATCGGGCCAGCGCACTGGATCGTGCAACCACGTATCGATGCTGGAAGGCCGCGTCAACTTCAGCGAATCGGCAACCCTGTCGATTGCTTGCTGCAGCTCAATGACCACTTCTTTGCGACGGCGCTCAAGCAGCAAGACGCTGCCAGCAGGCGGATCGGTGACGACCGAGAGTCGCAGATAGCGAGCACCGCCATTTGGTAGCGCTTGCAGTTCGCTGTCCAGCTTGGCCACGAACTCCTCGGTGCTCGGCGCCGCGGTGACGGGGTCGACAAACTGAGTCCCCACCCACCACGCACCGCCAACAAACAACAGGAACGTCATCGCGATCAGCACCAATCGCGACCACCGACCAGGTTCGTCGTTGGCAGCTTCGAGGCGCCCAAGGTCGACCGTCGGCGGCTGAGACTTCTCGATCAAGTCGAGGTCATCAAGCAGCTCCCGCGGCGTCTGGTAGCGAACGGTCAAGTTCTTCGCCAACAGCTTGCGGATCACCAACGACATGCCGGGCGACACCGCCGAGTTGGCTTCATCCGGTGGCACGACGTTTTCGTTGAGCACGTTGGTGATCAACTGAGCCATGGTGTCGCCGGAGAACGGCGGCACCCCTGTCGCCATGTGGTAGAGCGTCGCGCCGAGCGAGTAGAGGTCGCTGCGCACGTCAACATCTTGCGGATTGCGCGCCTGTTCTGGCGAGATGTACATCGGCGTGCCGACGGTCGCACCGTCGCGGGTCAGCGTCAGATCCGCCGGTCCCTTGGCCAAGCCCATGTCGGTCAGCTTCACGCGGCCGGCTTCGTCGATCAGGATGTTACCCGGCTTGATATCTCGGTGGATGACATCGCGCTGGTAGGCATGGTCGAGCGCCATCGCGGTCTCGCGAGCCACGCGAATCACGTAGTCCTCGGAGAACATGCCCCACTCGGTCAACAGCTGCCGGAGCGACTTGCCCTCAACAAACTCCATAACGAAGAAGTGGTAGCCACCTTCCTCGCCAAGGTCGTAGCCGGTGACGATGTTCGCGTGGCTTAGTGACGCAACGATGCGCGCTTCGCGACGCAGCCGTTCGACGTAGCGCTTGTCGCGCGCGAGCGACGGCTTGAGGATCTTCACCGCGACAATGCGGTTTAGCTTCTTGTGCCGCGCCTTGAAAACCGTGCCCATCGCGCCGGCACCGACGCGATCGAGGAGCTCATAGTCTTCAAAGGGTTGGTCGAAGTTCGTCACCGCTTACCCATCATGGCACAAATACTGCCCGCCGTCGTTCCGGATCTCCAGCACCCGCAGCGCCAACAACCGCGGCGCCCCAAGGAGAAGGAGGCCGAGAGAAGGACTCCAAGAGGAAGACTCTGAGAGCATGTAGACCGCCAGCAGCTAGCTATCGTCAGGCGCGTTCTCATCGGCCGGAGGCGCAATTGGCCGGCCACTCTGGTCGAGCTCGTATTTCTCTACCTTGCGCTGCAAGGCGAAGCGCGACAAGCCCAGCAGATCCGCGGCACGGCTCTTATTAGCCTGGGCACGATCAAACGCCTTCTGGATCTCGCGAATCTCGAGGTCGCGCACCATGTCCGGCAAGGTCGTGCCGCGCTCGGCAGGAACCAGGCCATCGTCGAGCTGCACCGAACCCGGACCGCGCCGACCTTCGCGAACGTGACTGCTCAGGTGTGACTCAAGGATGATGCCGTCGCACAAGATCGCCGCGCGCCGGATCTCGTTCTGCAGCTCGCGCACGTTGCCGGGCCAGCTGTAGCCAACGACCTTCTCCATCGCGTCCGGCGAGACGCGCACGCGGCCTTGGCCCTCGCGCTGCAAATCACCGAGGAAGCGCTTGACCAGTTGCGGCAGGTCTTCCTTGCGATCGCGCAGCGGCGGCAAGTGCACCGGCAACACCGCCAGTCGGTAGTAAAGGTCCTCACGGAACTCGCCTTCCTGAACCATCTGCTCGAGGTTGCGATTGGTCGCGCAGATCAAGCGCACATCGACCTTGATCGTGGTTTGGCTACCAAGCGGCCGCACCTCGCCTTCTTGCAGAACGCGCAGCAGCTTCTTCTGCAGGTCGAGCGCCATGTCGCCGACTTCGTCGAGGAATAGGATGCCGCCGCTAGCGGTCTCGAGCATGCCCTTCTTATTGGCGGTCGCGCCGGTGAAGGCGCCACGCACAAATCCGAACAGCTCGCTCTCCAGCAAGGATTCCGGCAACGCGGCGCAGTTCTCACTGACGAACGCGTTTTGCGAGCGATTCGAATGCGTGTGGATCGCGCGCGCCACCAGTTCTTTGCCCGTGCCGCTGTCGCCGGTGATCAGCACCGGATCCTCCGCATCGATGTATTTGTCGAGCAATGCGAACACCGCCCGCATGGCACTGCCGGCGCCAACGATCTGCTTGTATTCGTATTTGCTGCGCGTGCCGAGACCGCTGATCTCTTCGCGGATCTGCGACAGCTCGCTAGTCGTCTCCTGCAGTTGGCCTTTGAGCGCGCCGTTGAGCTGGTCGACGCGATCGAGCGCCGCCTGCAATTCGAACTGCTTGGTGCGCAGTTGCTCCATCGAGCGCGCGTTGACGATCGCAGTCGCAGCATGGTCACTGAGTGACATCAGCAGCATCTTCTCGCGCTCTTGGAAGACTTGCTGCTGGAGCCGGTTGTCGACGTAGATCACGCCACCGACCTCGTTCTTAATGCGGATCGGAATGCACAGCACGCTGCGCAAGCGCAGGTCGGTAACTGACTGCAGGTCGCGGAAGCGATCGTCTTCCTGCGCGTTCGTGGTCAGTTCGGCAACGCCAGTCGCCATGACGCGCGAAGCAATCGTGCGCGAGATCTTGAACTCTGGCGACAGCACCTCTTCTTGGGCGAAGTTGCGCGCCACTTCGACCGAGTGCTCTTCGCCTTGCGGCAACAACAAGAAGCCGCGCTCGGCACCACAGATCTGGATGCCCGCATCGACGATCTGGGTCAGCAAACGCGCCAGGTCCTGCTCTTCGTTGAGCGCGCGCGCAATCTGCAAGAACGCCACCAGGTCTTGCGCACCCCGACCGTTGTCAGCTCCAGCCCGAGTTTCGTCGACCGAAGCGTTTTCGATGATCGGCACGCTCAGGGTGACTTCGTAGGCACCGACCTCGAACGAATCGCCAACCTTCACCTCCGCTCGCAGGACCGGCCGGCCGTGCATTTTGGCAGGGTTCTGGGCACCGGCATCGACAAGCGCGAAGACGCCGTCCTGCCGTTCGACCCGGCAGTGGATGCGGGAGATCAGGCGGTCGGGCAAGAATAAGTCACACTCACGCGATCGGCCGATGGTCACGACGTCCTTGTGGAACGCGTGGGTCTCGGATTTATCGTCGTGGCTGACGACTAGTAGAAAGGGGCCTTCGGACATGGGGACGGTCACAACCATAGTGCCGGGCAGGGGCAACGTAACCGTCTAGTTCGGGCTCCCGGCGCATTCGTCAAGACCGGATTCCGACTCCTCCCACGAGTCGGTTACGGCGACAATCCCAGCAACTGCTCGCCAGCCAAGGCAACTTCCTCAACCGTGATGTCCTTCATGCACCGCTGATGGCCGAGCGGGCAGATCTTGCGCTGGCACGGCATGCACTCGAGATTCTTGCGAATCAACGCGGTGTGCTCCATGCAGTAGTTCGTGTAGTTCGGGTCGTTGGGACCAATCAGGCAAACCACGGGCAGATCGAACGCGTTGCCGAGGTGCCTCGGACCAGTATCTCCCGTCACCATCAGGGCGCCGCGCCGCACCAGAGCCTTCAATGCACTGAGCGTTAGAACCGGTTTGGTCAGGGCGATGGCTTCGCCTTCTTTGGCAATGCGCTCGCCCAACTCGATCTCGGCGGGCCCCACCAGGACCAGCGCCCGCATGCCATGCTTGTCCTGGAAGTGCCGGGCAATCGCCGCGAAGCGCTCCGGCATCCACAGCTTGCTGGCGCCGAAATTGGCTCCAACGACCAGCAGCAGCAACTTCTGCTCCTTAGGAATGCCCAAGCTGAGCAAGTGTTCGCCAACCCAACGATCGTCTTCTTCGACCACCGCTAACTCCGGATGCGTGCCGCCCGGCGGCAAATCGAGCAAGTCGAGCAAGGCGTGGTAGTAGTCAGGCATCGGGTTCGGATGCCGCCTCGGCCCGTCGCGGCGCTGCCACCAATGCCTGCGCACGTCAGCCGACGTGCCAAGATTCATCATGAACGGCCGGCCTTGCGTGTAGCCGAGCCGAAGTGGCACCCGCGCCAAAAATGGCACGATGCCGGTCGCCGGGGAGTTTGGCAGCACCACGGCGAGGTCAAAGCGGCGCCGCTTCATGTCTTGCACCTGCCGCCACAACCCACCCAGGCCGCCACCTTTGGGGGTCTCTACGATATCGTCGAAGTAGTCGCTACCGGACGCCAGGCTGCGCAGGTACGGGCGCATACCTGCGGTCACATGGGCGGCTGGGAACGCCTTGCGGATGCGCGCGAAGGTCGCGGTTGCCATCACAAAGTCCCCCAGCCAGTTAGGCGTGCGAATCCATATGCGCTCAATCTTGCTGCGGTCCACGGCTTGGGTCACAACAGCGAATGTTGCTGGTTTGCCGCAACAGGAACAACCTCGACGTCACCAGACCAGCAACTGTAGATGCGGTTTCCGTCGATTTGTGCCCCAACGCGGTCCCCCTCTGCTGACAGGTTGCTATCGTGTTCGGCCCTCACTCGCCACTCGTACCCCGGCGCATACTAACAACATGGCATCACAAGCCACCCTCGATCGTCTCTGTGCAGAGTTTGACACCCGCCCCGACCTCGTCGCGGCAGCCGTCACCCACCTCGAGCAGAACGCCACCCCAGCTTTCCTCTCCCGCTACCGCTGCTACGAACTCGACGGTCTTTCCGAAGACCGCCTCGTAGCTATCGCGGAGCGCCTCCACGCGCTGACCGAACTCGAGCAGCGTCGCACCACCATTCTGGAGCAAGCAGAAGAGCGAGGGCGTAAAACGCCCGAACTCGAAGCAACGCTAGCCAGTACGGCCGACCAAGATCTGCTCGACGATTACTATCAGTCGATGCGACCACGACGACGTGGCATCGCGATGCAGATGGAGGAGAAGGGCCTAGAGCCACTGGCGTTGGCAATCCAACACCGTCAGTTTGGTGAAGCGGCAACGGAGACGGTGCCGAAGCCGCAACCCGTGGAGAAGAAGGCCAACAAGCGTCGCAGGCCGAAGAGCACGGACACGGCTCCGAACGACGCCAACCCGGAGGCAGTCAACCCGGAGGCAGTCAACCCCGATGCAGCCAACCCCGAGGCAGCCGTTGCGGCAACCGCAACCGATGCGTCAGCCGAAACTCCGGCGGACGTCGCGGTTACGGACGCAACCGTTGTTGATGCAGCGGTTGGTGAAGCAGCAGTTGTTGACGCCGCGGCAGCAGACGCACCCGCAACCGAGGCAGCAGCCACCGAGGCACCCGCTGAAGCAGCCGCACCGGAGGCACCCGCCACTGAAGCAGCAGCAAGCGATGCTCCGGCTGATGCCGCCACGGAAACGACGCCTGAGGCGCCAACGGAAGCTCCAGTAGAAGCTGTCGCTGAGCCGATCGCCGCAGAAGAGCCGAAGATCGAACCTGTCGTGCTCGCCAAGCCCGATCCGGATGCCAAGCCCGTTCCGGACGTCGACCTGGCCAAACTGGCCGCGCCGTACGTTTCCGCCGAGAACGGCCTGCCGACGCCCGAGTCCGCGCTCGAAGGGGCGCTGATGATCCTGGCCTACAAGATCATCCACGACCCATCGACGCGCGCGCGCTTCCGCGAAGAATTGCGCCGCGGCATCCTGCGCGCTAAGCCGGTCAACCCGGATGGCGACGGTGGCAAGGCCAAGCAGTTCTACAACTTCGCCGAGCCGATCAACCGCATCTCGTCGGGCCGCATGCTCGCGCTGCGCAAAGCTGAGCGCGAGAAGATCCTCAAGCTCGAGCTGACGCTGCCCGATGGCCGCCACCGCAAGCTGCTGCGCGAACTACACGCCAGCACCACGGTGCCCGGCACGCAACTCGGCGACTTCTACGACCTAGTTTTCGACAACGCCGCGCGCAGCCTGCAAGAGCTTTGCGGCAACGACGTCCGCCGTCGCCTGAAGGAAAAGGCCGACCGCGAAGCGATGCGCACCTACGGCCGCAACTTGCGTTCGCAACTGCTGGCGCCGCCGCTTGGCAGCAAGAAGGTCTTGGCACTGCGCACCAGTGGCAAGGCCATCTGGCTTGCGCTGCTCAACGAAGACGGCTCGGTCGGCGAACACAAGACGCTGCCGACGGACAACGACGAGCAGAAGGAAGGCGCGATCGGCTTGCTAGCCGAGCTGATCAAGACTAGCCAGCCGCATGCGGTCGCCGTGCCCCACGGCCGGCGCCAAGCAGGCAGTGAGAAGGTCGTTGCCAAGCTGCGCGAGGCTCTCGGCGAAACGCCGATGCCGATGGTCGTGCCGGTCGATGAGGCCGCCTCGACGATCTACGCGACCAGCACCACAGGCAAGAAAGCGATTCCGGGCGTCGAAGTCGGCGTTCGCACCGCGATCTCGCTAGGCCGTCGCCTGCAGGATCCGTTGCTCGAGCTGGCACGCATGGAAGTGCGCACCCTCGGCTTGGGCCAGACGCTCGACGACGTGCACCAAGGCACGCTGCAACGCGAGCTGGGCCGGGTCAAGTCGTCATGCATCGCCGAAGTCGGCTGCGACCTGAACACTTCGGCAACCGAAGTGCTGCAGATGATTCCTGGTCTTGGCCACGAGCGCGCGCAAGCGATCGTCAAGCACAGGAAGAAGAACGGTGGTTTCAAGAGCCGCGAAGCGCTGAAGGAAGTCGAAGGCATCAACGAAGCGTGCTGGCGCAACATCGCCGCGTTCGTTCACCTAACCGGTGGCGAAGAGGTTCTTGATGCGACGCCGATCCACCCGGATGACTACGCAATCGTCAAAGCCGCTGCCGAGCAGCGTGGCGAGCAGCCTGCTGACATGATCGGCAAGAACCTGCGCGAGACCGACCTCGACAAGCTGATCACCGACGAGTGGCCGAAGGCCCGCTTGATCGACGTGCTGCTGTTGATGGGTCACGCCAATAAAGATCGTCGCGGCGAGCTGATCGCAACGGCGAACGAAGGTGTGAGCACGCTGTCGGACTTGCACCAGGACAAGGAGCTCAAGGGCCGCGTCGCAAGCTTGACAGAGTTCGGTGCGTTCATCGACTTGGGCATTGGCCAGGACGGCCTAGTGCACATGTCGCAGATCCCGCAGAACCGCTTGCGCGATCAAGACCAGACGCTGCGGGTCGGCGAAGTCGTCACCGTTTGGGTGCTCGGCGTTGACCAAGCCAAGGGCAAGATTTCGCTGAGCATGCACAAGCCGCGTCACCTCGCGGAAGGCCGCCTGCCGACGCTCGGTGAGCGCATGGACCAAGGCCAAGGCCGCGGTCGCCAGCGTGGCGGACCACGCAGTGGTGGTGAAGGCGGACGAGGTCAGGGTCAGGGCCAGGGCCAGGGTCAGGGTCAGGGTCAACGAGGCGGGCCACGTGAGCCAGCCCAACAAGGTCGTCGTCCAGGCGCAGCTGCAGGTCGTCCGGGAGCACCCGGTGGCCGACGCGGCGCACCCGGTGGCGGTCGTGACGGTGGCGGTCGCGACGGTGGCGGTCGTGACGGTGGCGGCGGTGGCGGCGGTGGCGGCGGTCGCGATAGCGGCGGTTACGGCGGCGAACGCCGTGGACGCGACGATCGCGGACCGCGTCGTGATTCGGGCCAACAGCGCGTCTACACGATCGAGCCGGAACGCGAAGTCGCCGAGCAGCTCAGCAACAAGGGCGAAGCGACGTCGCTGTCGAGCTTGCGCAGCTTGCTCGGCAAGGGCACCGCGAAGAAGGACTGAGCCACGTCATGACGCGCGCTCAGGTCTTTGTTGTCGACCGCGACGCATTCTTCGGCGGTGATTGGCCACAGGGCTATCACCGCCTGGAGAACAGCGACGATTTTCTCGCCAAGGCCCGGTCGCTCGGGCGCTTCGTCGACCGCGAGGAAGCCGAAGCCAACCCCGCGTGGAAGCAGTGGATCCCCTACTGCATGCTGCGCTGCGGCGACTGGTCCGAAGGTAGCGCAGACCCCGAGCGCGGCGTGCTCGCGGTGCAGCGAACCAACAAGGGCGGCGAGGCCCGGCTGCACGAATCGTGGTCAATCGGCTTGGGCGGGCACATTGAGCCGGAAGATGTGGTCGCCGCAACAGCAGCTGCGCCCCCGGCATCCGATACCACCGAGGCTCGTACGTTCTTTGCAACGGCCCTCGGCCGCGAGCTTTCCGAGGAGTTGCGCCTGCCAGCCGCTGACCTAATCCCTGCTCCCAGGCTGCTTGGATTGATCAACGATGACAGCACCGAAGTAGGCAAGGTTCATGCCGGACTCGCATACTGCATCGACTTTCCGATCCCTTTGCGCATCGCCCGCAAAACCATTGGAATCCGTGAAATCTCGAAGATGCGAGGAGCCTTTACCCACCTTGCCGAGTTTGCCAAACTGTGGCAGACTCAGTCGCAGTTCGAATCCTGGTCCCAGTTCTTAATCCAGGCTGAAATCACCGTTGCTATGGGCGTTAGATCCTGGAATAGCGCGGATTCAGCCAAGAACGAAGCCTGACGAAAACTGCAATCCGACGACTACGAAGCCAGAGAGTGAGTGTAACCGAGTTTGCTGAGTCTCTCCTCAGCCCACTCAATTGCACTCTTGCAGACCCCTGCTGGTGAACTAGTCGTTGGCTTGAGCGGGCCAAGCGCCCATATAGCTACCATCCATCCAAGCCAAAACGGCTTACAACACAACAGCACCAGCAGCACCCCGGGTCACGGGTGTTTGCAGGAGACACAAACCTATGTCCACCCGACAAGCCGCCCGCCCCACGCGCGACGAAGTCTACGATCTCCTCATGAACGCCCGTCAAGCCGACTGGGTTGAACTGTCCCTCGAGGACGGCCGTTCTATGTCCGGAGCCATCATCTTCAACGAGTTCAAGGGCACCGGTCGCCTGATCAACGTCGATGAAGAGTTCAGCTACGACTTCCACGTCGACAACATCGTCAACGTGAAGCTGTAGTCGATCGCAAGTCGTCGGCCGGTGCTAACGCCTCAGTGCCGCCATCGATTTCGTCGTGATGACGGACACCACATGCCTCGCCCTACAAACGGCGGGGCATTGTTGTGTACTGACCAGTTGGGCACAGGCGCTGGCTGAGACCGGCACTAGTGGTGTGATGCAGACAGATGGGGTCTTATCCGTGAGTCGGCGGCGACGCTCGCAAGGCGGGTCGCCGCAGGCCTATTCGTAGATAGGCCGAGGACGGC
>JBNMNW010000065.1:0-22197 GCA_051278165.1 Planctomycetota bacterium
ACCGGCAGCACCCGCTGCACCGGCACCCGCTGCACCGGCACCCGCTGCACCGGCAGCTGACGCTCCGAAGCCCGAAGGCGGCGAGTCGTAAGCGACCCGCGCTTGCGAGCGAACCTCGCGAGCGCGATCTCGTTTAGCGCATCGTAGCGAGCTGGTCAGCCAGCTTCGCTTGGGCTGCAGCCATGCAGCCGCACAGTTCTTCTCGTTCCCCTGCTGATCCAGCCATGCTGATTCAGCCCTGGGGGATGTGATTGCTGGCCAAGTCCAGCAAGTCCGGCCGCACGCCGGACCGCCGTCCCTCTGCAGGCGACGGCGCCAACCCGACTTCTACAATTCTTAATTGTGCTCGCCTGCGCGAGCCAGCCAGAACCCGAACGATGACCAAGATCGACGCGAAGACCGTTAAGCAGCTTCGAGACCTCACCGGAGCCCCGATGATGGACTGCAAGTCCGCTCTCCAAGAGGTCGATGGCGACGTGGAAAAGGCGCGCGACGTGCTGCGCAAGCGCGGCCAGCAAGTCGCCGATAAGGCGTCGGACCGCACCGTGTCCGAAGGCCTTGTCTACGGCTACTCCCACCACAACGGTAAGGTCGGCGTCATGGTCGAAATCGTTTGTGAGACCGACTTCGTCGCCATGAACGAAGACTTCAAAGCGTTCTGCCACGGCGTCGCGCTGAGTGTCACTGCGTTCAACCCGCAGTACCTTGACAAGGCTGCGGTGCCCGCAGAAGCCGTTGAAAAGGAGCAGACCATCGTCACCGAGATGACCCGGACTAGCATGGAAGGCAAGCCGGAGAAGGTCATCGAAAAGGCCGTCGCCGGTCGCATGGAAAAGTGGTTCGGTGAGCAAACCTTGATGAACAAGCCGTACGTCCCGGACGACAGCAAGACCGTCGAGCAGATGCGCACGGAGTTGGTTGGCAAGATTGGCGAGAACATCCAAGTGCGCCGTTTCATGCGTATGGAACTCGGCGGCTAGGTTAGTCTCCCCGCCATGACCAAAATGGATCCAGCCGGCGGCATTCAGGCGGCCGGTGGTGCTGAGCCGCCGCGACAGATCAAGCGCATCCTGCTTAAGATCAGCGGTGAGAGCCTCGGAGAAGGTGGTTCAGGCGTCTCGCCGGATACCGTCGCCGCAGTTGCTGAGCAAATCGCAGCTGTTCACCGCCTTGGCGTGGAAGTCGCCATCGTTTGTGGCGGTGGCAACCTGATGCGCGGTGCTGCATTCGCCAAGATGGGCACCAACCGCACCACTGCGGATCATATGGGCATGCTTGGCACGGCCATCAACGCGCTTGCGTTACAGGATGGTCTCGAGCGCGCCGGCGTCGAAACCCGCGCTGCTTGTGCCGTCGAAATGAAGACGGTCATGGAGCCCTACATCCGACGTCGCGTCATCCGTCACCTCGAGAAGGGACGCGCTGTCGTGCTCGCTGGCGGCACCGGCAACCCTTACTTCACGACCGATACCGCCGCCGCCTTGCGCGCGACGGAGTTGGGCGTCGATGCGATCTTCAAGGCGACCAAGGTCGACGGCATCTACACGGCGGATCCGGCTAAGGATCCTGATGCCAAGCGTTTCGACCGCCTGTCCTTCCGCGAAGCGCTCGCCCGCGACCTGGCGGTCATGGACCGCACCGCGTTCACGCTGTGCATGGAGAACACCATGCCGATCATGGTCTTCGACATGTTCCAGGAAGGGAACATGGAGCGCGCGGTTCGCGGCGAAGATATCGGCACGTGGGTTACCTGAGTGGTTACCTGAGTGGTTACCGGTTCGGGGCCTGCCCGGCTGGCCAATATCCGGGTTAGCTAAGCCTGGCTTAGCAACACGCTTACTAACACAACTGTGGGGGAGGGCTTGGCCCCGCCGAATACATTCGAATTGCTGCCGCCGCGACGGTGGTCCTAAACTAGTGGCCTGCATGCGCGTCGTCGAAGCGGCAGACGTGACCTAGGAGACAGATATGGAAACCTACGACCTGATCATCGAAGAGCTGAAAGAGAAGACCGACAAGACGGTCAAGCACCTGCGCGATCAGCTCGCGAGCATCCGCACGGGGCGAGCCTCACCGGCCCTCGTCGACACGATTCGCGCCAATTACTATGGCTCGCCGACGCCGCTCAACCAGATCGCGCACATCTCGGTGCCCGAAGCGCGTCAGCTGCTGATCAAGCCGTTTGATGGTGCGCCGGACGTCATCAAGGAGATTGAGAAGGCGCTCCAAAAGTCGAACCTCGGTCTGAACCCAATGTCCGACGGCAAGGCGTTGCGCCTTAACTTGCCGCCACTGTCCGGCGAGCAGCGCCAGAATCTGGCCGCCAAGGTCAAGGACCTAGTCGAGCAGAACCGCGTGGCTCTGCGCAACGAGCGCCGGGATGCCAACAAGTCCGCCGATGCGATGAAAAAGGACGGCGACATCACGGAAGACCAGTGCAAGCGCGCCCATGACCTCATTGACAAGGCACTCAAGGCGCTGGAAACCAAGCTCGACGAGCTCTTGAAGGTCAAGTCGAAGGAAATCATGGAGGACTAGATCTTCCGTCCGGATTCGCCGGAATGGGGGCCCGCAAGGGCTCTCACTGGCAGATCTGGAGCCTGATGGTGCCTCGCCCCGACGAAAACTGGGGCAGGTTCCGGGCCGACAAGCCCTGCGGATCCTTGCACAGAAGACGGTCAGGCGGTTTCATCGTCGCCCCGCTTTGTGGCTAGAAGACGCCGGGAAGCATATGGGGGCGTAGCTCAGTCGGTAGAGCAGCGGCCTTTTAAGCCGGTGGTCGCAGGTTCGAGCCCTGCCGCCCCTACCATTCTTGTCGGCCATTGCTGGTGGCCCTTCTTTTCTGTGGTCTTTGGCTGTGGTCTTTCGCCACGGGCCCAATCTTCTTCTTGTCGGCCTGCTTCGGGCTGCCAGGGCCTTATTCATGATCGACCCCGAGTTCCTAGCCATGCTCGTATGTCCGACTTCCCGGCTGCCTCTGCGCGAGGCTACGGCGTCGGAACTTGAGCTGGCGAATGCTGCCATCGAGCAGGGATCTACTCGGAATCGTGGCGGCAGCCCGGTTTCTGGTTCGTTATCGGCTGCACTGGCCACGGCGGACGGGGCTTGGCTCTACCCGGTTCAGGAAGGCATCCCCATCCTGCTCTCCGGAGAGGCCATCCCCGTCGCCTAACGCCTGCGATGGAATCCGGTTCTTTGGTCCCATGGTCTTTTCCTTTGGGGTCTTTGGCCTTTGGGCCAGTGACGTCGGCTTCCTAAGCTGCTCTCGATCTTCTCCGCCCCCTCAAGCTCTCCAAGGCTTCAATTCCGCCCTGGTCAGACCTTTTGATTGCCGATAGAGCCAAATCTGCATTCGTGGCCCTCGCGGCAACCGTCTGACCCAGTATTCTGCTCCGCCTTCTGCAATGTCGACCACTCCCGAAGAGTCGCAGGCAACCCCTGCTCCCGAACCCGATTTCGACGAACTGACTGGTGTCTACGGCTTCTTCCGCCGCCACCAGATGAAGCTGCTGTACACGGCTGGCTTGTTCACTCTGCTGACCTTCTCGATCGGCGGATCGATCCAAGGTTTGGTTGGAGGGCTCGTCAACGACGGGCGTCAGCGGGCTACTATCAGTGTCAACGGCGATCGCGTTCAGCTAACCGATGAGGATTACAGCTACGGCGCGCAGCTGGCCCGTAGCACGCGCTCGCTTCCCTACGGCGTGATGCTCTACCTGTCCGCTGGCGAAGGTGGCAACAGTGAACTCAGCGAAGTGTTCGCGATCATGCGTCGCGCTGCCATCGCCGAAGGCATTGAGCCGTCGCTAAAGGAAGTCGACCGCGCCATCGAGGCAATGCGGGAGCAGACCAAGTCGGAGTCGTCGGCGAAGCTGGCCGTCAGTGGCGGCTTTGGCTCGCTCGCTGAGTATCGACTAGTCGTCGCGGAAGCGATGCGCGTTGGCATGTTTACCCGCCTGCAGTTGCTGGCGCTCGACACCAGCGATGCGGAAGTCATGCGCCAGACGCTGCTCAATCGCGAAAAGGTTGCCTTCAAGGTTGCGACCTTCGATGAGCAGGCGCGCCAAGACGAGATGAAGGCGAAGTCGGAACTAACCGACGAAGACCTCAAGAAGTGGCTCGAAGACCAGACGGATATCCAGAAGGGGCGCATGGGTGCGTTCGATCTGCCGACCGTGAAGCTGCGCATCGCTGCCCTGTTGTGGGCCGAAGGGCAGTTCAACCCGGAAGAGTGGGTCGAAGGCGTGCTCGCCGATTACCCGATCTCCGATGAGCAGCTCAAGACCTACTACGTCGCCGACAAGGACTTCTTCAAAGTAGAAGGCACGGTTGACCAATTCCGTGAGTTTGAAGATGTGACGGTCAAGGCGGAGCTGACTCGCATGGTGCAAGCCGAGCGCGTCATGATGGACCTCAACACCAAATTGAAGGAAGCGCAGCTTGCCGTCGTGCAGCCGTTGAGCGACACCGTCGCCACCAACCAAAACGAGTTCAACACCGCCCAGCAGACGACGCGCACGGCGATGAAGTTGAAGGCTCTGAAGGATCGCGATCGCATCGCCAAGGAAGCCGAACTCGAAAAGGACGCTGAGAACGCCGAATTGAAGGCTGCGGTTGCGGCCATCAAGGTCGAGCTGGAGCCATTGACGGTTGCCCTCACGGCAGCGCAAGAGGTTGAAACGGCCAAGAAGACGGCGTTGGAGGTTGCGCAAGCTGCCGAGGAAGCAGGGCGCAAAGACTTCGACTTTGTCGCCGAGTTCAACAAGCTAGTTGTCGGCAAGAGCGGCTTCGTGCAGAAGGAAACCGCGGAGCAGGTCACGGCGGAAGCGCTCAAGGACCTCGATGCACTCGGCCTCGACCTTGGTCACTGGGATCGTTCGATGGTTGCCACGAGCCTGCGCAGTGTCGGCGGCATCAGCAACAACCCGGGCCGAACCTACAAGGCCTCGATCATCTACCAAGCTCTCGAGATGGAAGCCCAGCCGCTCAAGGCCTGGGAAGATCTCAAGCCGCTGTGTGAGGATGCTTACTACACCGAGAAGGCCGTTGCGGAGACCCGCGAGAAGACCGCGGCAATGAAGGACGCACTGCTTCGCCTAGCCAAGGTGAAGATCCCAGAGTTCCTCGCCGAACGTGAGGCGGAACGCCAAGGCCGCATCGACACGAGGGTCACCGAGTGGGAGACCGGCGTGACGGGCGACATCGCCAAGGCAAAGAAGATGCTGCTGACTCCGAACCTCGGCACCAGAGCGACGAAAGAGTGGCAGTCGAAGCTCGATCTCAAGCAGCGCGAGCTCGATGGCAAAACCCCTCGCATCGACATGCTCGGCAGGCAAATCGAGCGTGAGATCACGAGCGAGATTCAGGAAGAGGCCACCAAGTTCTACCCTGAGGTGCTCGACGCCGCGGCGGCGGAAGCTGGCTACACGGTGACCGAGTTCGGGCCATACCCGCGCTTCCTGACCCAGCGTCCGCGCTTCGACCAAAACTATAACGAGACGGTCGTCTACGCGTTCTTGAACCACGCCGATATGGAAGTCGGCGATGCCGTTGGGCCCGTTACGGACACTGCCGAGCGCCGCTCGCACGTGATCACTTGCACGAGTGTTGAGCCGTTGACCGCTAACGACATCACTCGCCGTGAGTTTGAGTCGAGCCGCAAGCGGTTCGTCACCATGCAGAAGGAAAACGGCCAGCGCCAAGCCTTCACCAAGGAAGCACTCGAGGCTCGCTACCAGCTCAAGCGTCCAGTGGTGGAGCAGCCCGAAGCCGGCACCGGCACCCAAGGCGAGTAAAAGGGCGGAGCCGGACGCTGCAGGCCCCGCTAGCGGCGTTGGGCCCACGCTAGCGGCGTTGCCCGATCGCTTCGCGATAGCCGACCTATACGGTCGGCTGTGCGGCGCCAGTCCTCAGTGGGGCGACACCCTGCCTCCGGGCGGCTTGCTTGGGCGCCTTGCCAGCGTGTACCTGGAGCGCCCGTTGTCAGGCGCCGCGGGCGCAACTGAGGGCCGTTCCGGGTGACCATCTGCGATTGGATTGGTCCGCGACGCTGCGCGTGCAGTTGGCGGTCTCGGCTCTACTTTGGTTCCGCGATGACGATGAGTTCGTCGTGGGGGTTGATGTAGAGGTTGCAGGCTTTTAGCAGGCCTAGGGGTTTGGCTAGGAGGCCTGGGATCTTGCCTAGGCGGCCGGCTCGTTCGGCTAGGAAGGCGAAGGAGACATACTTGCCTGCGTAGGCGGAGCCGCAGGTGAGGACCTTGTAACCGCAGTCGTTGAGCAGGCGCTCGATGGTGCTGGGGTTGAAGTGGTAGAGGTGCTCGTCGTGCTTGTAGTGGTGCCAGCGCTTGCCGAGTTTTTTGGCTAGCCGGGACTCGACGTTCTGGGTTTCTAGCAGCAGCTTGCCGCCGGGCTTGATCAGCTTGCGGATGCTGTCTAGCAGGCCTTGCGGTTCGGGGACGTGCTCGATGACGTCCCAGATGGTGATTAGGTCGAACGACTGAGGCTGCCAGTCGCGCGCCACGATCGCGTCGTCTAGGAAGCCGTTGAAGACGCGGTCGCTGCCGAGAGACTGAATCGCTTCCTGCGAGATGGCTTCGGAAAGCTCGACGCCGTGCACGTCATGGCCTTGCTGTTGGGCGACGCGGAGGAAGTAGCCGGCGGCGCAGCCAACGTCGAGGATGCGGCCCGGTTGGGGCAGCCACTTCGACACCAGCTTCATGCGCTTCTTATAGGTCTTCAGGTAGAGCGCCGACTCCTTGGCATAGTCCGCGTAACCGCGTTCCTTCGGGTTGTCGCTCTTCCAGTAGGTCTCGTTGTAGACGTCCAGTAGCGCTTGGCCGGTGAGGCGTGGCGTGACATAGACGAATGTGCAACTGCTGCAGGTATAGACCCGATAGGGGCCGTCCTCGAACTTCAGCGAACGTTCCGAACTGCCGCAGACTTGGCAACTCGTGATCTCTTCGGACTCACCGCCCGGTTGCCCGTTTGCGGCATGCTCATTCGAGTTGGCGGAGGCGGTCATATGGTTTTTTGGGTCTCGCTGCGCACGACCTTGTTGCCGCGCTCCAGGAAGCGCTTACGGCAGATGGTGCGGAACATCTTGATCGCTAGTTTGGCCTGCCGACTGAAGGTGTCGCTGTGCTTGCTCTCGCCGCCCATTCGCTGCGCGTAGGTGACGGGCACCTCGATCACGCGGCAGCGTTCTTGAAGTGCGGCGCACATCATTTCGGGCGAGAACGCCGGGCCCGGTTCGCGGGTGCGTTCGCGGATCTGCAGCCACGTTTGCTTGGTCAGTGCGCGGAATGTGCAGCCGACATCGGTGAACCTTGGCTCCGCGGGTCGCATCCAGCATACCTGCAGGAACTTGGCCATGAACACGTTGCCCCAGCGCAGCATGAAGCGCATGTTCGCGCCCTGCTCGACCATCTGTCGGGTCGTGCGCGTGCCCATGACCATGCCGGCGTCGTCGAGGTAAGAGAGCAGCTTGACGACATCGCGAGCGCGGAAGCTGCCGTCAGCTTCGACCAGCACCATCACATCGCCAGTGGCGGCGTTCATGCCCGCGGTCAGCGCGGCGCCATAGCCAGGCTTGTCTTCCCTGATGACGCGTGCACCGGCGGCCGCTGCGATCTCCGCAGTTCGGTCCTTACAGTTATTGTCGACGACAACGATCTCATCCAGGTGAGGTTCTTGAAGGAACTCTTCGACCACTTGGCCGATTGTCTCTTCCTCGTTGTAGGCGGGAATGACGAGGGAAACGGTCCGGTCGCGGAACATAGGCGCGAAGCAGGATACCGCGCCGGACCGCGATTGGCCGTGGTCAATCCACTTTGCTCCCATGCTGCGACGTAGCCTTGGTCGCGGCGGTCCAATGTTGTCGCGTCATGACTCGCTGCAGGTATGTCTCAGCGAATCACACGCAGCTGCAGCTGCAGGACGTTGGCGTGCGTGGGGACCACGTTGGTCGCGAGCGCTTGCTGCTTGCCAAGTGCCATCGCGGCGATGCCACTGGGAATCTGCGCGATGTGCACCAGCCGGCCATCAAGCCTTGCCCACACCCAGACGTCGTCATCAAGCAATCGGGTCAACGTCGCCTTGCCATGCGCGTCCGCTTTGTAGCGGTCCCGCGTCAGGCGGAAGCCACCCCGGCGCGGGCGATGCCCGGTGAACAACTCTAGGTCGCGCGCCGGATTGCCGGCTTCGTTGGTGGTGGCGCTAGCTCCGTATTTCGTGCCGATGCCTAACTGTTGCGCGGTCTGATCCTTCACGCCAACGAGCGTGCGACGCACTTCGCGAACGATGGCGCTGGCCGCTGGCTTACCGTTGCCGTCGCGAACGAGCCCGAACACGGCAGCGATAGCTGCGCGGCCCGTTCCTTGGCCCTGGCCTTGGTCTTGACCGCAACAAGGCCCAAGAACCGCAACTGCCGGTAGCAATATGGCGGCAAGGTCGGCCAGCATCTGGCGAAGGACTCCCATGGGTGGCAATTTACTCCCTGGGGCCATGCTTGTGATGTCCTGATTCGCCCTGAAGAGCTCTGGTTCGTATGAACCTGAGCCAGCCTTTTGTCGTTGCCTGCGTCGACCCCTATCCTGCAAACGCAATGTTCAGAGTCTTTACCGTCGTTCTCGGCACGCTCCTGCTGGCCCCTATCACGCTCGCCCAACACGGATCCGATGGGGGAGCTCAGCAGCGTCAGACTGGCGCCATCTACAAGCGCGAGGTCGACGGCATGATCGCCGCCATCCGTCAGACCGCCCGTCAGAACATTGGTAAACCCGCTGGTCCGGGAGTGCTTGGCAGTGATGTGCTGTCGACGGCGAAGATCCTGACCGCGATGGGCTATAGCCACCGCCGCTACCACGTCAGCGATGGCCCGGTTGTGCGTCCCTCGCTCGACTACCTGATGCAGAGCCGCAAGGCCGATGGTAGCTACGGCGATGCGCAGACGACGGCTTGGGTTCTCGATGCCCTGCAGATCTTGAACGGCGAAGGCTATGGCGAAGATATTCGTGTCGGCCACAAATGGTTGGCTGGCCAAGTCGATAAATTGGCTGGCACAGCCGACAAGTTGGTGACGTTCGATGGCATTGTCAGCGGCATGTTGGCCGCCGTGCGCGCGGACACGTTCCCCGAGAGCATGGCGTCGGACGTCGCGCAGTTGCCGCGCAAGTGGCTGACCACCAACACCATTGATCGCAACGTGGCCGCGGCCGCCTTGGTGAAGTTGGTCGCGTGCCAGCAAGCGAATCTCAAGCTCGACAAGATGGCGGCGAAGCAGATCCAGGCGACCTGGTCCGCAACCCAGGAGAAGGCGTTCGCATGGCTGTTCACGCAACAGCAGCAGGGCGTGTTCTCGGTGACGATTCCGATGCAGGACGAGCAGGGCAAGTCGGTGATGCGCTCGTTCCCCGACCCCGCGTTGACGGGCTTTGCCCTGCTGGCGATGCAGAGCAAGCCGATCCAGAAGCGCACCGCTAACGAGCAACAAGCGATTCTTGCTGGCCTCAACTGGCTGTTGAAGCAACAGAACCCCGACGGCACGTTCGGTCGCGAAGTTCTCAACTACACCACCTGCGTGGTCGTCGGTGCGTTGGCACGTTGGCAGGACCCGGTGACCGTGCCAGTGCTCGCGCGCGCCCAAAAGGCTCTCCTGATGTTCCAGAACGCCGAAGCCGGCGGCTACCAGCGCAGCGATCGCGGCTACGGCTCGATCGGCTACGGCGGCGGCCAACGCGGTGACCTCAGCAACACGCAATTTTCGATCGAAGCACTGCGCGCGTCGGGCTTGCCCGAAGATCACGAGGCGATGCAGAAGGCGTTGGTGTTCTTGCAGCGCACGCAAAACCTGAAGTCGAGCAATGACTTTAAGGGCAAGATCCCGCACCCGAACAAGCAAGGTGAATCGATCGAAGCGGTCTCCGGTGACGATGGCGGCGCTTCTTACTACCCCGGCAACAGCGCGGCAGGCTACATCGTGCAGCCCGATGGCAAGGCCGTGGCGCGCAGCTATGGCTCGATGACCTATGCGCTGTTGAAGTCCTACACGCTGGCCGGCATCAAGGGCGACGACCCGCGCGTGCAGGCCGCGGTGAAGTGGATTCAGAGCAACTGGACGCTCGCAAGCAATCCGGGCTCGGATCCAGCGCTCGGCGAGAAGGTCAAGTATCAGGGCCTCTACTACTACTACATGGTGTTGGCGCAGGCGCTCAACGCCGCCGAGGTCGAGACCGTGATGGCTGCGCAGACAACCACCATGGTGTCCAGTGAGAAGGCCATCGATTGGCGCGAAGCGCTGCGCAGCCAATTGGCCAAGACGCAGCAGCCGGACGGCACTTGGATCAACGGCAAGAACGGTCGCTGGATGGAGGACATGTCGCTCTTGTGCACGTGCTACTCGATGATCGCTCTGGAGAACTGTAAGTGAGTGACCCGAGCCTGCCGGTTCATCCGGCGTGGTTCCGGTATGAGCGAGATGGCGCCTCCGCACTCGGTGCGGTCGATGCCAGCGGCGACGAGGTTCGCTGGTTCGATCTGGGAGCACTCGATGTGGTCGCGTTGTTGCATACCGGCGCGCTCATGCAGCAGGACCTGTTGGATCGCATCATGCGTGCATCGCCGATGCCGCGGCCAGAGAGGTTCCTGTCGCCGGTGCCGCGCGGCGGCAAGATCCTGTGCCTGGCGAAAAACTACGTGAAGCATGCGCGCGAGTTCGGTGCCGAGGCGCCCAGCGAGCCGATCTTCTTCGCCAAGCTGCCCGACACCTTGGTGGCGCACGGTGACGACGTGGTCATTCCGCACTGGCTAGAGACGCGTGTCGACCACGAGGCCGAGTTGGGATTGGTGCTTGGCTTTACGGACCCCGAACAACGCGGACGTAAGAACGTGACCGAGGCAGACGCACACACTCTGGTTGCCGGCTACACGCTGATCAACGATGTCACCGCTCGCAAGCTGCAGGGCCAGGACCGTGATCAGAAGTATCCATGGTTGCGTGCCAAGGCGCTCGACACCTTCTGTCCGGCGGGTCCGTTCGTCGTGCCTGCTGATGCGATCGACGCTTCGGACCTGCGGCTGATCATGCGCGTCAACGACGAGGTTCGTCAGGATGCGCGCACTAGCGCGATGGTGTTTGCGATTCCGCAGGCGCTGCACGCCATGGCCCGCTGCACGACCCTGCGGCCCGGCGACCTGATCGCGATGGGCACGCCTGAGGGCGTTTCGCCGGTCGAGCCGGGGGACAGCATGGAGGTCGAGATCGAAGGTCTCGGCATCTTGCGCAATCCGGTCGTCAAAGAAGCCACTCCGTAGCGGCGCGGCTTCTTGGTTCTGGAGATGCGCGTGTCCAGAGCTTGCGATTAGAAGCGCAGCGTCTCGATCGTCGTCAGCGACGTCGTCACACCCTGGCCACCAAACAGCACCAGCGTGCCGTCAGGCATCAGGTTGGCAGCGTGGCTGGCGCGCGCGCCGAGCAACGCCGGAGCGCTCGCCCAGGTGTTCGTGCCTGGGTTGAACACATCGACGTTGCCAATCGACAGCGGCACGATCAGCGTGCCTTGGGCCCCGCCACAGACCGCCACGCGGCCGTCGTCGAGCACCGTCGCGCTGTGCAGGGCACGCGCGACCGGCATGTTGACCGTCTGCCAGCTGTTGGTGGCGGGGTTGTAGACCTCGGCACCGCTGATCGGAGCCGCGCTGGTCGCAGTGAGCAGGCTCGGCACGTTGACGCCACCGGTCATCAGCACACGACCGTCGTTGAGAGTCACCTGGTTGTATTGATGGCCCGCGCGGCCTTGCGACATGCTGCCGCCGTTCGACCAGCCGTTGGTCGCCGGGTTCCAAAGCTGCACCGCGGTGGTGCTGTTGGCGCCGATGGGCAGGCCGAAGAAGACCGTGACGGCCACGCCACCACTGGCCATGACTCGGCCGGTCGAAAGCAGCGTCAGCGCTGGGGCCAACCTGCGGCCACCGATGCTCGCGGTGTTGGACCACGTGCCGCTCGAAGGGTTGTAGATTTCAGCCGATGACAGGGTGCCAGTGATCGCGGCGGTGACATCGGGAGTCAGCGTTGACGTGCCACCGGCAACCATGACGCGGCCATCAGCGAGCATGCTGGCGCCATGCAGGATGCGCGGCGTGCCCATGCTGCCAGTCGCGGTGAAGCTGTTGGTCGCCGGGTCGTAGATCTCGCAGCTGGACAGCACGGTGCCAACTTGGTTCGCCCCGCCGATCAGCAGCACGCGGCCATCGTTGAGGCGCACGGCCGAGTGCAGAGCACGAGCCGTCGTCATGTTCGGGCCGGCGGTGACGGCCATGCGGCGGAAGTCCCAGCGTTCGGTCGATGCGAGGCCAGTGGCAGCAGTCAACGTGCCAGCGCCGCCACCGGTAACGAGTACATCGCCCGCACTGTTGTTGTTATCGGCGTCGACGAGACTTGCCGACAGGGCCCGCGCGAACTGCATTGCATTCGGCGCGAGAACTCCGGTGTCGGGCGAACCCGTCAGGGTGACGACGTCGTTCGAAAGTTCGCCAATTAGCGTGGCTCCGAACAACAGCGAAGCGGTCTGCCAATGCAGTTCGAAACCGCTGATGCTCGGGCTGTTCGGCAGCGCTAGTGAGTAGCTGGCATGGCCGTTCCCGTCGGTGATTAGAACGCTCATGGAACTGATCAGATCGACACCGACGGCGAGCGCGCGCGGGTCGATCGGGTCAATTAGAGACAATGGCGTTGGACCACCCGTTGCGGACGGGATGACCAGCACGAGGGACGTGGCCGGACCATTGACGACGTCGAGCACGAGACTTTGTCCCAGGCGGGCCGAGGTGCGCTTTTCGAGGTCGTAGTCGAATTGAGCAGCGAGAGGCGCAGCTGTGAGACAGGCGGCCAGAAGGCCGGCCGTCCGCAGGTTGCGGCAGAGCAGGTAGCTGTTGAGCATGGAGTTGTGTTTCTTGCGGCGGCGAGAGTGCGTAGTGGGTCGCGCCAATTATAGTAACCGGTCGGCGCACGGTCGGGCTTAGTGCTCAAGTTTGCGATGCTCCGCCCGAGAATGAGACTCGGAGGCCAATACGCATGGCAGACTCGCTAGATAACGCGGCTCCGATCGGTGCCTTGGGGGGATTCTCCAGCCGAACGCCGCCAAGTAAGGACGCCCGGCACAACCACGGGCACGCTCCGGACGAAGAAGCTCCGCATAAGGAACCCGACCGCGATGGCGTCGACCTGCACGGTGGAGCGTTTTTGGCGCGCCGCCTGCTGCGCGAACGTGTGCTGGTTCAGACCCGCAAACGGCTGGGCCTGCGGGCCGGCGAGTTCGTGCCGTCGTTTGCCGAAGCCGTGGATGTGGAACCCATGCAAGCGTTCTTGGGCAGGTTGCTAGGTGCTCAGAACCAACTCGCCGCGCTGCGGGTGAAGGTGCTGACGCATCTGGAGCTACGTTCGCGGCTGGATGCTGCCTTGCGCGAAGGTGTCGCTGAGGTGATGGAGATGCTGGTCGCGGATCCGGTGGATGGTGCGGTTGGGTGTGCGATGGTTGCGGATGTGTTGACGGAGTATGGGCGGCGGTTGGCGGATGCCGCGCATTGATAGCGCGTGATTGAAGCGAGCTTCGCTATCGGCGGCTTTGTCTCCATCAAGGTGATCTGGATCTTCAAGCCACCTAGCGAAAGCTAGGGGGCAAGGCCGTGTAGCCACCTAGCGAAGCTAGGGGGCAAGGCGTGTAGCCACCTAGCGAAGCTAGGGGGCAAGGCGTGTAGCGCTCGCTTCGCGAGCGCGGGCGCCCCAACGCTCTGCTAGTCAACAAGGGCACAACCAAGCCCCGCCACAAGGTCACTCACACCCGGTCTCTCTCTCACCGTTTCACACACAGCCACACACAGCCACACATCGGTACCGTGTACAGATGTCTTGGTCGAGCTTCGGCAGCGTTGGGCGCCCGCGCTCGCAAGCGAGCGCTACACGCCTCGGCGCTAGCTTCGCTAGCGCCTAGCCTCCATCAAGATGATCTGGATCCTCAATCACCAGATCATCATCATCCGCGTCCAAGAACCCTTCCGGCAACGACACCGTCTGCGTCTTGCCATGCTTGCAACGGCGCGCGCGTAACCCGGCGATCGGGTACGGAATGTCGCGCGGCAGATCCGCGAGCAACTCACGCAGTTCGTCTAGCGTGTGCACCATGTGCAAGTTTGGCAGCTTGCGTTTGGTGCCGGCGAAGCCCTTCAGATACCAGCCGGTGAACTTGCGGATCTGCATCAAGCCGTGCTTCTCGCCGAAGAAGTCCGCGAGCAGCGCCGCGTGGCTGAGGATCGTATCGACGACGCCGCCGAGGTTTGGCGGTGCCGGCGGTTCTTCGCCCGTCAACGCGGCGCACAGCTCCGCGAACAACCACGGTCGACCCAGGCAACCGCGACCGACGACGACGCCATCGCAACCGGTCTCACGGATCATGCGCAACGCATCCCACGGTTCGAAGATGTCGCCGTTGCCTAGCACCGGGATCGTCTTGACGTGTTCTTTCAGCTTGGTGATCGCGGACCAATCCGCTTCGCCCGAGTAGAGCTGCGCCGCGGTGCGTGCATGCAGAGCGACGGCACGTGCGCCTTCGCCTTCACCGATGCGGCCGGCATCGAGGTAGGTCAGCAGTGAGTCATCGATGCCTTTGCGGAACTTGATCGTGACCGGCACGTCGCCGGCGCTGGCGACGACGCTGCGTACGATCTTTTGCAGCAGGCGTGGCTTGACGGGAATCGCCGAGCCACCGCCGGCTGCCGTGACCTTGCGCACCGGGCAGCCGAAGTTCATGTCGATGTGGTGCACGCCCCATTCTTCGACCAGCGTCTTGGTCGCCTGCGCGAGCGTCTCCGGGTTGGTGCCGTAGAGCTGGATGCTGCGGCGGTTGGTTTCGTCTTTGCCGAACGAAGCCAGTTGCAGCGTGCGCTCGTGGCGTTCGACGAAGGCGCGCGCCGTGATCATCTCGCTGACGTAGAGGCAGCGGTTGTCGGAGAACTTGCGGCACAGCGACCGGAACGGCGCGTTGGTGATGCCTGCCATCGGCGCTAGCACCACCGGTGGAAAGACCTCCATCGGGCCAATCGTCAGCGGCTTGATCTCGCCCGGTAGGGGCAGTGCGACGTCGGCGTTCTCTTCGCTACGCAGGGACATCGATCAAGGCTGCTAGGTGGAGCCGCACCGCAAGTAACCGGGGCGGTGAATTGGAGCCGCACCGCTAGTGAGCGATGCGAGTGGATAAAACCATGCTTTGCTCTCGTTCCTATTGCTAGGAACGGATCATCGCTGCGAAGTGTTCGTCGCGGTGAAGGAGAAAGATGGTGCCCAGGAGAGGACTTGAACCTCCATGGGATTTTACTCCCGCTAGGACCTGAACCTAGTGCGTCTGCCAATTCCGCCACCTGGGCATCCAGTGGGGACGAAGGAAGCTAGCGGGCAGGGGCCGTGATGCAAGAGGGTATCAGCTCGTTTCCGTGTTCCGGCGCAACGGCGAGCTTGCGCCCTCGTGTCGGATGCCGTAGCTGGAGGGGGTCGAAATGGCAAAGTCCTCGAGTAGCAAAAGCACCACGAAGCTCAAGACGAAGGAAGTCTTGGTTGGCGAGAACCGCAAAGCCCGTCACGAATACGAGATTACAGACTCGTTCGAGGCTGGGATGGTGCTCCGAGGCACCGAGGTCAAGGTGCTGCGTCAGGGTCACATCAGCCTTAACGAGGCGTATGCGAGGTTCAAAGAGGACCAGCTCTACCTGATCGACGCGAACATCCCGGAATACAACCACGGCAACCAGCAGAACCACGAGCCGAAGCGTTGGCGCAAGTTGCTGCTCAAGCGCAAGGAGCTTGAGAAGCTCAAAGAACAGACCCAGGTGAAGGGCCTGACGCTGGTGCCGTTGCGCGTGTTCTTCGGAGAGAAGGGCTATGCCAAGTGCGTGATCGGTGTTGGCCGTGGCCGCAAGAACCACGACAAGCGCAGCCATCTCAAAGAGAAGGATCTCAAGCGCGAGATGCGCGGCGACTGATCGCGCGTTGCCTTGTGGGGCGGGGCGTTTGACGAGTTTGCGAGTTGGCGACAGCTACTTGGCCATCAACCTCTACAGCGCGGACGTCTACAGCGCGGACCTCCCGAACTACGGGCCTTTGACCAAAGCCAGCAGTTGCTTCTTCAGCGGCAACCACGCTGGCTCGTCGAGGTGGCGTTGCACGGACGGGTGTTCGCGCCACAGAGAAACAATGCTTTCGACTTGGTCTTGCGTGTAGAGGCCGCGCTGTTTCTCGATGGCTACGACCGCCGCAGCGTCGCGCAACAAACCCAATCGCGCCGCAGTGTCGACATCCACAAAATCGAGGATCACGCCGCCCCATTCTAGAAAGCGGAGGGCGATCGTCTCGACGGCGGAATCGATCGCATTGCCGGATGATTGCCAGGTGAGCGCTTGGTGCAAGCCGGAGCGCGCATCTCCGAGGTAGGCGGAGCACAAGACGATTGCGGCCCTAGCTGCACCGATGTCGGACGGATCTACCGCGCGTCGGCCGTTCGCCAGTGCGAGCACGCGGTGGGCGCGTTCTAGGGCGATTGCGGCAGCCGTTGGCAGGTCGCCGAGGGCATCGAGTGATGGTTGCTCGGGGTCTTGCTTGCCGAGAATCTCAAGGGCCGTGAATCTCGCAACCTGCATGGCAAAGGCCGCGAGCGGCTGCGGAGCGTCGTAGCGCGCACCGCGATCGAGCAGCGAGTGCGCAAGTTGCCATTGACCCAGCTCGATATGACAATCTGCCGCGACGGCCAAAGCATCGGCACGCAAGTCGGTGGGCAAGTCGAGCTCTTCGCAGCGAGCGAGTAAGGCCTCTGCGCGGCTTGCCAACGCCTGAATTTGTGGGGTGATGTCTTGGCCGGCGACCGAGCCATCAAACGCATCCATCAGGGTAAGGATCCTGTTCCACTCGACCTGGCAAATGCCGGCCTCGAGGCCGGCACTCATGCGCGCGCTGGGTTCGAACGTTTTGCCCTTTTCAAAGTGCGCCTTGGCGTCCGTCAGGTCGGCGAGCGTCTCGGCTGTGAAGGTGCGAACGTAACCAGCTAATCGCCAATAGTGCGGTAGGTTGCGAATGCGCTTTGGCGCTGCTTCCCAGTGCAGCCAGAACCGGTCCGGGTCGAGCTCCGACAGGACTTGCAGTTCGGATAGGTAGGATAGGTCGCGCACCAATGGGTCGGCACTGGTGACCTTCAACGCATCCTCTAGGTGCTGCTTGGCGGCGGCGTGGTCACCGAGTGAGGTTGCCAGTCGCGCTGCAGTCCACCGGGCCACGGCTCCGATCACCGGATGCTCAGACAACAGTAGTGACGTCTCGTAGGCTTCTTTGAGGCGCCCTTGGGCTTCGAGGGTCACCGCCAACGCATGGTGCAGCAGCGGCGACCTGGTCATGCGGTCGGCGCGGCGCAACTCTCGTTCGATCAGATGCTCGGGGACCTGGACGGCGCGCATGGCGATCGCTGTCAGCAGATAGTCGTCGGCCGTGCTGGTGCCTTTGAGGCGCATGACGGCTTTGCTGACGTTCTCCGTCGTGGGAGCTTCCGACAGTAGCGACGCCAGTCGTGGCAAGTGCTCGGTAACGAGATCCGGCGTCAGGCTGAGCGCTTGTGTGTTGTGTCGCCAGCGACCGATGGCGAATGCCGCTTCGCCGACCGCGGTGCGAGTGGCCTTCGGATGGCTGGTCGCGACGCGGTCCTGTAGGTCCGACAGGTAGTCCCCGTAGGTGTACGTCATCGGATTCAGCTGCGCATCGAGGAACAGCTGCAGGTCGAACTCGCGGCGCCACTCGTCCTGTAGTTGACCAAGCACCTGGCCACCGAGCGGGTGGTCGGCGAGGCCATCGATCTCAGCCTGCGCCCCGGACAGGTCGCCGCGGGCGAGCGCCGATCTGGCTGCCTGAGCTTGCTCGGTCAGCGACGCTTGGTCTTCGTTGTGACGCACCAAGGTCTGCACGACCAGCGTTCCTGCCAGAAGCAGGATGACGCTGAGCAAGGAGCTGACCGCCGGATGGCGCTGCATCAGTCGCCAAACGCGTGCCAATGCGTGCGGTGGTCGCGTCAGGATCGGTAGCCCGTCGCGGTAGCGCTGCAACTCATCGACGAGTTCTTGGGCGCTCTGGTAGCGGCGGTTCGGTGACTTGTCCATCGCATGCATCACGATGGTCTCGAGGTCACGTTCGCGGCCTTTGAGCTGCAGTGGCTTAGGATCTTCGTTGAGGATCTGCTGCAGCGCGCGAACTGGATTGCTCGGATCGAACGGTGGATGGCCGGCCAGTAACTCGTAAAGCGTGGCTCCGACGCCGTAGACATCGGCGCGCGGATCGAGGTTGGAGGCGCGGCGGCCGGCGACTTCGGGCGGCAGGTAGATCAGCGTGCCGGGGGTCGCGTTGGGTTGCGTCAGCACGCTGGCGCGGTCGGCGAATGCCGCCAAGCCAAAGTCGACGACGAATGCGTGGCCGTGCTCGAGCACGATGTTTGCAGGCTTGACGTCGCGGTGGACCACGCCGACTTCGTGGGCAGCACCGAGCGCGGAGGCGACTTCGACGCCGATGCGGGCGACCTGACTCGCTGCAAATGCGCCCTCTTGGCGATCGAGCGAGCGGCCACGCAGCAGCTTCATTGCAAGGTAGACATGGCCCTCGGATTCGCCGGCTGCGTAGACCGGCACAATGTGTGGGTGCTCAAGCGATGCAGTGATCGACGCTTCACGCGTGAATCGCAGTCGGCCGGTGGAGTCCGCCGTCAGGTCATCGCGCAATACCTTGAGGGCGACTTCACGGCCGAGCGATTCTTGGCGCGCTCGGTAGACATGGCTCATGCCACCGATACCGATTGGCTCGATGATGACAAACTCGCCGATGCGCTCGGGTAGGGACGGGAGCTTGGGCCGTTCGATCTGGGCCTCGGCGGCGCAGGCTCCCAGCAGTTCGCGCTCGCGTGTCAACATGCGCTCTACCTTCGAACGAAGCTCTGGGGCCTCGGCGCACAAGGCGTCGAGGTCGGGTTCTTCGCCGTCGTATAGCGCGCCGTAGCACGCTTCGAGGATCTCTGGCAGCCGCGAGTCGTTGGATGGGGCGCTCACTTGCAGGTGCTCAGATGCTCAGCTACTCAGGTGATCAGATACCGGACGACTACTGCGGCCCCGTGCTGCCGCCAGTCTGGCTTTACAGCGGTTCCGGCGGGGTGGCCGGCGGGGTGGCCGGCGGAACAATCGGGCCTGGCGGAATGTTGTAGGCCGAGATCTTGGCCGCGTAACCATAGTGGCCAAGCGGTGCGAATCGCGCGCCGGGGTTGCTAACTTGCTCGATGTAGAGGGTGCCAGTGATGGCATTGCTCGGGCACGGGAAGAGGCCGACATGTGGCTTGAGGAGTTCTTCTTCGACTCCGACTCCATCGGTCGGGTTCGCAACTTGATCTACGAGCACCAGACCGTTCGTCGTCGGCACGTAGGCGCGCAACGTGGTCGGGTTGGCCAAGGTGCCGACGTCGACCGGGAACTCGAGGTGCAGGAAGTCACCGCGTGGTGCCAGGTAGATGTTGACCGCGCTGTTTGTCGGCATCGGCACCGAGCGGCTTGGGCCAAAGGGCCACGGGCTGAACTCAAGGAGACTGCGACGGCGGATGCGCGAGCTGCGGCTGACGCGAACTTCGACTTCCCCTTCGGTAGTGGATACGTGGGCGGCCTGCACGAAGATCACGAAGCCGAGCTTCTCAGCCATCAACTCGTTCAGGAAGTTGATCGCAGGGACGCTGATGGGGTCACCTCCAATCGCTGCGAGATACTCTTGGGCGGATTGCATGACCGCGCCGCTGCCTAGCATGGCAGTATCGAAGCCCTGGAAGGAGTTGTTCATATTAGCCGGGGTCCAAGCCAAGTTCGCCCAGGCGCTGCGCTCGTCGATCGGGCTCGTTGGCGCGACAACCATCCCGGGCGCCGTCTCATGCGTGATGAAGCCGGACGTCAGACTGTTGGTCGTGCCATAGTCGCCTTGATTGCTCGCCAAGTTATAGGCAACCAGGTGATTGGCCATGCGACGCGGCGGCACCATCGGGTTCTCACCGCTGAAGCGGTAGCTGCTCGGGAGGGCGGTAAACGCGCCATCGTTGAGGGTCCAATTCGCCGTAAGCGGGGAAACCAGGAACGGCAGCGCGCTGGCGAGTCCGGCCGCGACCACTGTACCGGCGACGTTCTCATCGATGGTCACGTGGGCGAACATCAGCGTGCGCTCGCCATGTCGCTCGTCGTATTGCACGATGCCAAGGTCATGGTTGGTTTCTTGCTCCCAGACGATGGAGGCGGGGTCGTCGAATCCGGCAACGCGCTGGGGGGCGGGCGATTGCGCGAGAACGACCGCGCTGGACGCAAGCAAAACGAAGAGTGTTGTTGGCGAGTTCATAGCTGTGCAAGTTGCTGACAAGAGCTGGTGTCTAGGCGAAGACCACTAGCGGTTGCATGTCAGAGGACGAGGTTCAGGCAGGCGTCACGGGCAAAAGCCAGCATTGTTCGCGGTCGCTCCAAAGTGCAGGTCCCAAGGCTAACAGTATCTGCGGCGCGGGTCGCGGCTAGGCCTCGCGGTAGCCCGTGTGAGTTGCCGGTGTTTGGGGTATCCTGATGCTCTCAACATGGTTGCCAACGACGACAAAAACACAGACTTCGTTAGGTTGCTGCAAGCCGCCAAAGCGGGCGATCATGATGCCCTGGACGAGATCCTGCTGATGACCGAGGATCGTCTACGGCGCGTCGTAGATCGTCGCCTCGGGCCGAAGTTGCGCGCCTCGATGCGTCAGTCTGACGTCCTACAGAACTCTTACCTGGCGATGCTTGATGCGCTGCCGCGGTTCGAGGGTGACAACCCGGATGACTTCGTGGCGTGGATCGCGCAGATGATCGAAAACGACATCCGTCGACAGAACCGGTGGTTCAACGCTGACAAGCGCAAGGCGCCGTCACGCACGTCGCAGCGTAATTTGTTGGCCGGCATTCTTGGGCAGCCGATCCCAACTCCGAGTGCGGAGATGTCGCGTCACGAAGAGCGAATGGCGGTGCGTGAAGCAATGAGTCGTCTCGAGGCGGATCACGCCAGAGTGATTGAGCTGGCCACCTTCGAAGATATGTCGCACAGCGAGATCGCCGATCAGATGGGTCGAACGGCACCCGCTTGCCGAATGCTCTTGATGCGCGCACGAACCGCGTTGGCGCTCGAGCTAGAGCGCTTGTCGTTGGACGAGTAGCTGCAGGCTTGATCAACGCCCTCAGGCCGAAACGCTTGAGGGCGTTGTCATGTACGGTGCGCTTCTAACGTTGGCACGTGTGGTTACATGCGGCGGGGCGTTGGTGCACGGATCCCAAGGATGCTCGTGCAAGCTGCCGATACGGAGATTCCCGATCCGCAACAAGTCATGTCACGCACCAAGTCGAGAGTTCATCCCAAGTACAAAGCGAAGTACCACGTCGGCAACTGCTCGGAATACGACCGATCGCTCACTGAGCGCGGCAACCTCACGGTCTGGTTGTCGCCGGCCGCGATCGCACCATGGAATGCCAAGCCCTCGCGGCGCCATGGAGGGCAGCGCAAGTACTCTGATCTGGCCATCGAGACGGCGCTGGCTCTGCGTCTCCTGTTCCAGTTACCGCTACGTCAAGTCGAAGGCTTTCTGCGTTCGCTATTCGAGTGGATGGGGCTCGCGCTCGACGTCCCAGATCACACAACGCTCTCGCGTAGAGCCAAGAAACTGAAGGTGCCGCTACGGGTGCCGAAGAAGCTCGGCCGGATCGATTTGGTGATCGACAGCAGCGGCCTTGCGATCTTCGGCCAAGGCGAGTGGGCTGCCGTCAAACACGGAGGAAAGGGCATTCGTGGTTGGAAGAAGTTGCATCTCGGTGTCGACGGCGATGGCGTAATCGTCGGCCAGTGATTGACAGATGCGAGCGTAGATGACGCCAGCGTGGGCGTTGATCTTGTGGATCGCACGCCAGGCAAGATCCGCAAGGTTATTGGCGGCGCCTACGATAGCCGTGCGTTGTACGATCCAGCTTCGAGTCGGGACGCGAAGGTCGTGGTGCCACCGGTCAAGACCGCGCAAATCGGAGGTCGCGGATGTCGAGCCAGAGATCGCGCGGTGCGACGCATTCGCAAAGTTGGTCGACGTCAGTGGCAGAAGG
>JBNMNW010000066.1:0-22136 GCA_051278165.1 Planctomycetota bacterium
GACCGCCAAATGTAGGGAGACCTCACTCGCCGTCCCAACCAACGAGCCAGCGGGCATCTCCAACGAATACCAAATCGGCAAACGGCCAGACTCCACCAGCAACGGCTCGGTAACCGCCTGATCAGGGTCCTTGGTCCAGCAACGCAGCCAGCAACCCGATTCACCATGCGACAACTGAACCCGCAAGCGCAGGCGATCACCGTGACGAGCCAAAGCTAGCTGTCCAGCCGGCCCGGTAATCTTCAAGACATGCGGCGCAAGCACGTCGGCGGATGCAAAGGTCAGCCGTTGCGACGCGCGCACGTTGCCCGCGGCGTCGGCTGCGGTAATCACCAACCAACCGCCCTGCAACTGCTCGCCACCCTGCACGATCGCGGCCAACTCTGTGCCAATGGCAAACGAACCCGATGTGACTGGCACCGGCAAGCGATGCTCGACGCCGCTATCGAACCGAATCACCAGGTGCGCATCCGTGACCGCAATGTCATCCGCCAACTCGACCTCGAGTCGCGTGTCGGCGCGCAAACAACCGTCCGTCAGGCCAAGCTGGCCACTGACAGTCGGCGGTTGCTCATCCACTCGCACGCGCGCCGCCCGGACCAGCGAGGTTCCCGGCACAACGAACACAAGGTCGACCGGCCCCTTCTTGCTGGCGCGCAAAAGGCTCATCAGCGCTTTGTGCCAGCCGGGCTGCGCGTCGGTGAGCAACAGAGTGCCGGCCCGCTCGCCACCCGGCGGTTCCAATTCGAACGCGGCCAACACGGTGCCGCCGCGAGCAAGCTCGACGCGCAGGCGATCGCTCGCGAAGCCAGAGTAGTAGCATTCGATGTTGGCCAGATCCTTCGCCTGCAGGTGCTGCACCGGGCTGTCCTCGGTCAGTTCTTGATCCGTCAGCCGCAGCGTGTACGCCGCCCGCAAGAACGATGGCGGAGCGGCATCGCTAGCCGCCAACGTCACAATCAGGGCCAACACCACCACAACCGCCGCGAGCCGAGCCAGCCCGGGACCACGTCCTGTGCGCACGGCCTGTAATTGACGGTGCACGTCGTCGGCGGATGCCGGCCGCTCCTCTGGTTCATACCGCACACAGCGCTGCACCAAATTCGCGAGACGGCTTGGCACCCGCGTGCCCGATGGCCACGACGACAGACGACCCTCGCGAACGGCCGCGGCCGCACGTTCGGCATCCGTATCATCCACCGGCATGTTGCCGGTCAGCATGAGCCAGCCAAGCGTGCCCAATGAATACAGATCGGCGCGCGGATCCACCTCGCCGCCAACCAACAACTCCGGTGCCGAGAACGCCGGGTTGCCAAAGCCCCACAGCTCTCCTTGGGCGTGCTGTCGACCAGCGAGGGTCATGCTGCGAGCGATGCCAAAGTCGAGCACCTTGGCTGCCAAGCGCCCCGACTTTGAAGACACCATCACGTTACGAGGCGACAGATCACAGTGCACCAGACCGACTTCGTGGATCGCACTAAGCGCCGCCGTCACTTGCAGCAGCAGGTCGACCGCGTGCGAAGGCGCGAGCGCCCCTTGCTGCAACACCTCATCGAGCGTCTGGCCTTCGACCAATTCCATCGCCAGATAGGTGATGCCCTCATCGCCTTCGCCGACATCAAGCAAACGCGCGCAGCGTTCGTGCACGACCGTCGCGGCTCGTCGGGCTTCTGGCAGCAAGGCGCGGCGGAACTCAGGTTTCTCGGAGAAGCGTGGGTGCAACAACTTCAGCGCAACCGTCACCAGCGAACCTACGTGCTGGGCACGAAACACCGTGCCGAGGCCGCCGCGACCGAGCACGGACTGCAGTCGGTATTTGCCGGCGATGATGGTGCCAAGCAGCGGGTTGCCGGCATCCAATTCACCGCGGCGCGCCGGATAGTGCACCGAGTCCGTAGACAGCAGCGGCGCATCGCAATAGCCACAACGGTGGGCTTGCGTATCGGTCACACCTTCACATGACAGGCATATCTTCACGTGTTCGATCGCGAGCCAGGACTAGCCGCGGTCATCCAGCATACGCGGATCTGGCGGAAGGTCTCACAGAAGCAGGGCTCGCCACACTTCGTGCACGGCTCGATCGCGAACGAACGTGCGACCGAGGTTGGCAATGGGCACCGTCCAAGCCTTGGTAACGGTCGATCCGGCTTCATTGGCAGTCGCGACCGCGAAGCACACAGTTCCGACCGGCTTTTGGTCCGTGCCGCCCGCCGGGCCCGCAATTCCGGTGGTCGCGATGGCGCAGTCCGCGGCGAAGCGCTCCCGCGCGCCGGCGGCCATCGCGGCAGCGACCGGTTCGCTGACGGCACCGTGCTCTTCCAGCAAGGATTCTGGCACGGCCAAGAACTCTTGCTTGGCGGCATTGCTGTAGGCGACCACGCCTCCCTGCAAGACTTGCGATGAGCCAGGCAGGTTCGTCAAGCGAGCAGCACACAGTCCACCGGTGCAGGATTCGGCAAACGCAACCGTGCGCTGCTGGCTGAGCAATCGATCGAGCACCAGTTCGGGCATTTCCTGGAGACCTTCGACGAACAACCAGTCGCCGAGCAGAGGTCGCAGTTCGGCGGCGGTCTGTTCACATAATGCGGCGGCGGCGACTTTGCTGTCGGCGGTGCCGATCAAGCGCACCGAGAGCAGGCCGCCGGATGCGGTGATGCCGACGGCGGGATTGCGGCCAGGCTTCATGAACTCGGCCAAGCGTTCGCCGAGCAGAGCTTCGGACGGTCCCAAGACGCGCAAACAGGCCTGCGCCGTTGGCTGCAAGGCACCGAGGTGCTGCACCGCCGGTAGCACGTGATCGGCCAGCATGAGCTTCATCTCGCGAGGCACTCCTGGCAAGGTGAACAACTCTGCGCCATGCACCGTCACCCGAAACCCGGGCGCCGTGCCGATTGCATTCACCAAGGCAGTTGCCGACTGCGGCAACTCCGCCTGGCGGCGGTTGCTATCGGGCACCTCGCGCACGTGACGCGCAAACCACGCGAGCAGCTGCTGCCAGCTGGGTTCGTCAAAGCGCAGCGGTTCTTGCAGCAGTTTCGCCACCACTTCGCGGGTGCGATCGTCGAGGGTCGGCCCGAGGCCGCCGGTGGCAATCACGACATCGGCGCGGCGACAGGCGCCATCGATGGCGTCTTGTAGATCGGCGGGATCATCCCCGACGACCGTGAAGCGCTGCACCGACACCCCGAGCGCGCCAAGCTGCCCGGAAATGTAGGAGCTGTTGGTATCGATCATGCCCGCATGCACCAACTCATCGCCGATCGAAACGACCTCGGCGCGCAGTGTAGCGGGGGTCATGGGGTCGGGGGTCACTGGGCCCGGGGTCACTGGGTCGCTGCTCACTTGCCCTCCGGCAGCGCCGATTCCTTCTTCTGCCCCATGCGGGTCAGCACGAGTCCCAAGCCGTAGAGCACGATCATCGGTAGCGACATCAGGATCATCGAAACCGGCTCCGGCGGGCTGAAGATGGCCGATGCACAGAAGATGATCAAGATGGTCATGCGCCAGTGCTTGGTGAACGTCTTGTGACGCATCAAACCAACCTTCTGCAACGCCAGCATCACCAACGGCACCTGGAACACGACGCCCATCGCCGCTGTCGTCATGAACAGCAGGGTCAAGAACTGGCCGACGCTGAACAGCGCCCCGACCAGCGCTGGATCCATCATGCTGATCAAGAAGCCGAGGCTGTAGGGCAACGCCACGGCGTAGCCAAACCAAACCCCCGATGCGATCAGGATGACCATGAACGGAAAGTAGCGAAGGAAGACCGCCCGTTCCTTCTTGTACAGACCTGCCGCGATGAACGCCCAGATCTGCCAGATCACCACCGGACTGGCGAGAATCAATGCGAAGATCAGCGCCGCCCACATGAACGACAAAATGTCTTCGAGACCACCTGTCGCATACAGGTTGTATGGCACCGGATAGCCGCTGTTGGTGCCAACGCGCCACGGATAGCGATAGGTGCCATCGAAGATCGCATCCTTCTGCTCTCGACAGAAGACCAGAAATTGCTGCCCTTCGGGGTCATCAACCAGGTCGCCCGCTGTCTCGCGAATCTCCAGCTTGTTGACCCAGTCCTCGAAGCCGATCTGCCATTGCGCCCGGTACGGACCAACAATGATCTCCTGAACCTCGCCCTTGAATGGCATCACCACGCAAACCGCGACCACGATCGCCAATAGGGACTTGATGACGCGCTTACGCAGTTCATCAAGATGGTCACCAAACGACATCCGCGGCAACGGAGCATCGTCGTCAAGCGCCTCGCGAATCATCGGATCATCTAACTGCACCATCGGATCGGCAGTCTAACGACGGCCACTCCCCGACGTTTTCCTTTCTTCCGAGAAGAACTCTGTCACCGCCAGACCGCGAAGATGTTGTTTCTTGTCCAGGCACCGTACTAACGGTCCAAAACCAAGAATGGCGACCCCTGGGGGTCGCCGTTCTTGTGCTGGCTTCAGCAGACTACTGATCGGCCTGTGGAGCTGAGGCCTGTGGAGCTGAGGCCTGTAGATCTGAGTCTACAGCTTGATCAAGTCAGCGATCTTCGACAGGTAGGTGAACTCGACGCGCAGTTCGTTGGCCATCTTGAACTCGGGACTGTCTTGCACCGAAGCGAAGCCGTCACCAGCTTCGTTGACCGGGTTGTTACCCAGAAGAACGGTGTCGACGCCGGGGCCCATCTTGGTCACGACGCGGTTGCCGAGGCGACGCAGCAGGTTGGTGACCTGATCCTTTTGGTATGGGGCGCTGAAGCGGCCCATCAGGAACATCGTGCGGGTGACGCGCGGGGTGTAGAGGTCGTTGAAGAGCAGGTCGCCTTCGGTCGCGTAGTTCGCGATCGGGTCGTTGAAGTTGTAGAGGCGCACTTCGGCGCGCTCGTCTTCGATGCGGGTGACTTCGCAGTAACCCTTCACCGGACCGCCGTTCGCGGCCTTCATGCGGAACACGGTGCCCGGCTGCAACATGTCCTTGCGGCCCAAGTTGATGAACGCGGTCGGGATGCCGTTCTTAGCAACCAGAACCTTGCCGTCGGCAACGTTCGGCGGCTGACGCATCGCCATCACCTCGGACATCGCCGAGAGCTGGGTTTGCAGCAGGCCGATACGGCCGTTGAAGACCTTCTCGCGAGCGAGCGCGTCTTCCTTGTAGGTGGTCAGCTCATCGACCTTCGACTTCAGGTTCTCCTGAAGCGCGGTGATGCGACGGTCACGATCGGACTTGGCCGAATCGAAGTCCGCAACCGCTTGGTCGAGGTTGGTCGACGAATCTTGCGCGTTCTTCTGGGCGTCGCCAGAAACCGTGTTGAAGCGGGTATCGCCCGTTTCCTTGTCGGTCAGCGCCTTGTCCTTCTCGAGGGTGACGTCCTTGATGCGCAGGTCTTGCGTGTTGATCTTCGCGATCAACGAACCAAGCATGTTCTCCAACGAACCCGTCACCGACACCTTGGCGTTGGTGGTGGCGTCGTCGAGCAGCTTCTTGATCTCGGCCGGATCCATCATGCCTTGGTAGCTCAGCACGGCATCGCCGTAGAGCTTGGCGGAACCTGCGCGACCGGCGTATTTACCGGGCTTATTGATGACCTTACCGAGGTCCTCGATGTAGTGCGTGACCAGCAGTTCCTTCTGCTGGAGAACACGCGCTTCGGCGATGGCCGCATCCTTGGCCTTCACGACCTCTGCGTTCTTGGTCTGTTGCACATAGGCAAACCCGAGGGCCCCCAGGAACATGACCAGGAGGATGAGGAAGAACATGATCGGTACGTGCGCGGCACCGGTCTGGCGATTGTGCATCTGAATCTTGTGCATCTGAATCGTGTGCATCTGAACCAACTCCAAGGGGTCTGTGCTGTGTGCGTTGCTCTGCGTGGCCTGGAAAGGCTTGCGAAACTCGCAGGGACGAAGCATCGGGGAGAAAGGGGGCTTTCTAAGTCGGACTCGAAAGACGTAGAGCTAGTGACACGAGGGCACGAGCCACCACAGGGGTTCGGAGATCTTAGGTTTAGGACTGGCCCGGTCAAGGTGGCGTACACCGCTGACTTGCCTACTCACGAACTCTCCCCCACGATGACCCCATGCCGGCACCCCCCAACGGGAATCCGGGCCTAAACCGCCCCTTCCGACCCCAAACCCCCGTAGTCATCGGGCTCGTGGGTGGCATCGCGGCCGGAAAATCGGAGGTCGCAGGCCTGTTTGGCAGCCGTGGAATCCTTCATGTGAATGCGGATTTCCACGCGAAAGCAGTCGCCGAGGACCCTCAAGTAGTCGCCGAGGTGGCCGCGCAGCTTGGCGAACGGTTCGTTCAGGGCGGCCAACTCGACCGGGCCGGCCTCGGAGATCACGTCTTTCGGGACCCCGCAGCGAAGGCGCAACTGGAGGCAATCATGCATCCGAGAGTCCGCGAACGGATCACCGCAGCGCTCGAAACCGCGCGCGAGCGAGGAGAATCGGCGCTGCTGGACGTGCCGCTACTGTTCGAGGCCGGACTGTTCGCAATCTGCGACACGATCGTCTTCGTCGAGGCCAGCGACGAGGTCCGGGCCGAGCGGGCCCGCGGCCGTGGCTGGGCCGATGACGAATTAGTGCGTCGAGAACGCAACCAACTGCCGCTCGCCGACAAGCGAAGCCGCTCGCAGCACGTGATCAACAACAACGGCGACCTCTCTGCAACCAAGCAGGCGGTTGACGACCTTCTTCTGCGCCTGGACCCCATCGCATGACCTCGCTCCTCGAATTGCTGGACCAAAGCCGCGAGCAGCTGCTGGCGGCGGCAAGCCAGCGCGGCATCGACCTGCGTCCCCACTTGCCGCAAGACGAACTGGTGCACGCCATCGCCTCCAACATGCTGGCGAACGGCGAACTGGTCACCGCCGATGGTGTGCTCGATGTCCTGCCGGAAGGCTTTGGCTTCATCCGGATGGTGGCGCTCGATTTTCTAAGCACGGCCGTCGACGCCTACGTCAGCGCCAGCCAGGTTCGCAGCCTCAACCTGCACTCGGGTCATCGCATCCGCGGCGAGCTTCGCGCGCCGCGCATCAACGAACGAACGTTCGCGCTCGTGCATGTCGACCTCGTGCAAGACACCCCACCCGAACAGTTGCTGGGCGTCACCGGGTTCGCGAGTCGCACCCCGACCGCCACCAGCCGGCCGTTGACGCTGACGTCGGCGCCCCCGTCCATAACCGACGACACGCAACTCATGCTGCATGCGATGCAGACGCTCGCCCCGATGTCGTTCGGTCACCGCGTGATAGTACACGCACCAGCCAAGTGGCCGCGCGCGCGCTTGCTCGCGTCGCTAGCCCATTCCTTGCAAGCGCAGCAACCGGACGCAGACATCACCGTTTGCCTGCTAGACCAGAGACCGGAAGACATCGTCGCCGCGCGCAGCTTGATCGCTTCGCACTCATCGGCTTCGAGTATCGGCCTGATCAGCACCGCGTTCGCCTCGCCACCAGAACGCCACGTCTCGGTCGCCGAACTCGCGTGGCACCGCTGCCTGCGCCAAGTCGAACAAGGCCATGACGTCATCTTGCTGATCGATTCACTGACTGCCTTGACGCGCGCACGCAGCCGATCGAGCGTGCCGTCGGGTTCGTGGATCCAGCCGGGACTCGACGCGAAAGCCGTGCTGCTCGCGAAGGAAGTGCTAGCCAGCACGATGACATGTGAAGAAGGCGGGTCGCTGACGGTGGTCGCGACGGTGACGACTGGCGAGCCCGGCACCATTGATGAAGCGATCGAACGAGAGTTCGCGGCGCTGACCAACAGCGATGTCGTGATCGATGCAACCGCGCCAACAAGTCGCGGGATGTGCTTCGACGTCAACGCGACCCAAACCCGAGACGACGGCAACCCAGCGCAAGCAATTCACACCGTCAAGCTGCGCCAACTGCGGGCCGACTTGACGGCACTGCCGCACCAAGATCGCGCGGCGCATTGGGTCGCCGCGATGCGCGACTTCCAGTAGACACCTGACAGATTCGAATCAGGGCCAGCTATGTCAGGGCCAGCTATGTCTGGGCCAGTGGTGTCTGGGCCAGTGGTGCCAGGCGCTGTGGTGTCTGGAACTGTGATGTCAGGAACTGTGAAGTCAGGACCAGTGCAGCAGGCCCGCGTCGGATCAGGTCCGTTCGCCGAGGAAACGCACCACATCGTTGGCGTTCGCCGTGTGCCCCGACAGGCCGGCGATCGTGCCGCGCATCTTCGCCAACGCCGCCGCAGGCCCCATCGCAAACGTGATCGGCCACAGCAAGACGTCGAACACCAACCAGCCCGCCCAAGCCTTGGCCGAACCGTGAGCCTTCAAGTAGCGCACGGCGTTACACGCCATGAAGAACTTGCGCAGTGGCGAGCGACCGCCGCCCGACGATTGACCGCCAAGGTGTTCGACTCGCACCCACGGCAACCAGACGATGCGCAGACCACGCTGCCGCAACTTGCTGCTGATCTCGACGTCTTCCCAATACATGAAGTAGTCGGGATCAAAGCCGCCAACGTCGCTCGCGGCAGCGGTGCGCATCATCATGCAGGCACCGGTCAAGAAGCCGACCTCTGCTGGGCCAGAGGTGATGTCGCTAGGAAGCTGTCCATGGCGGATCAGCCGCAGACCGTTCGGCGCGAAACCAAGCTCGCCGCCCTCGGCCCACACAGTTCCGTCCGGATGCACCACCGTCGGGCCAACGGCGCCAACCGCCGGATCGTTGCGCAACACATCGACTAGCGGCCGCACGAAGTCTTTCGGCAACCGCATGTCGTTGTTGAGCACGAGCACGAACGGAATCTGCTGCCGCTCAGCGAACGCAATGCCCCGGTTCATGCCGCCGGCGAAGCCAAGGTTCTCAGCGAACGGCAGCACATGCACTTCGTGCTGTCCGGTTGGCAGGTCAGCAATGCCCTGCTGCAGTTCGGCCACGTCGCGTTCGCCCGAGTGGTTGTCGAGCACAACGACGCTCAGCTGCACATCCGTCACTGCCAACAAATCGCGCACGCACTGCAGCGTCATGGCGGCACCGCGGTAGTTCAGTAGCAGCGCCGCGACGACCGGCCGGTCGCCAGACTTGGCAGGGTCTCCCGCGACTGCCGGCGATGCGTCAGCCACACAGGCCTCGCACCAAACGCCAATAGACCGAGAAGAAGCGGTCCATGGCGCGACGCAACGCGGCACCTGCGCCCTTGTCTGCGAGCCCCGGATTCAACGTCATCGGCAACGCAACCAGCAGATCGCGATCGGGCACGGTGCGTCCCTTCTGTGCCGGACCGCGCGCGCGCATCGCCTTTGGCAGCAGACACAACAGCTCCCACTTGCCCTTGAGCCACGACCCGAGGTGGCCTCGGCGCACGCCGAACGCCGCATAGACAATTCCGTAGACCAGTTGCGCCGGCACCGTCAACAGCAGCGTGCGCCAACGCATGCACGTGAACAGCACATACCAGCGGTTCTTGCTGTGCAGGTAGGTGCGCTTGCCTGGGTATTTGGCTTCGCCGCGCACACTCAAGCCGACCGTGCCAGCCTTGTGCACGCACACCGCTTGCGAACACAGCCGGATCGTGTAGCCGCGCATGCGCAGCTTGTAGGAGAACTCGTTGTCCTCGTAGAGGATGAACAGGTTCTCGTCGAAGCCACCGACCTCTTGGTAGACGCTTTTCTTGGCCAAGAAGCACAGCGCGATCGCGGCGCCAATCGGCCCGGGCGCATCTTCGGCCTCGCTGCGGTCGCGATACCAGTTGCGCAGCACCAGCGTGCCGAGGAAGTGCAATTCGCCGCCGTCGTAGTGCACGACGTTGTGGTCGTCACCGCACACCGAACGCGCCTGCACCATGGCGATCGATTCGTGTTCGTCCATGCACAGGCCCATCTTCGCCAAGCCGCCGGGCTCGAGCACGACGTCGTTGTCGATGAACAACACGCGCTCGTTGTTGGCGGCTTTAGCGCCGACGTTGCGGGCGTGACACGGCCCGCCGTTGAAGCCGGTATCGATCAGCTTCACCTGGGGGTAGCGCTCCGATACGACCGAACGCGATTCATCATCCGAGTGGTTATCAACCACGATGACTTCGGCTGGCGGCGGATCCTGAGCCAGGAGGGCGTCGAGGCATTCCGGCAGGTAGTCCTGCCCGTTCCAATTGATGACGACTGCGCTGACCACGAGAGAGGCGAGCATGGTAGCGACGAGACCTGCCAATGTCCGCAGTGGAAGTGAACCTCAAGATTCGGCCCCGCACCAAGGGGGGCAAAAAAAGCAGGGTGACCGTCCGCCTACGCCACGACCACCACTGCCCTGCTCACCCTGTTCAGAGGCACCGTTCTGCGGGCACTGTTCTGCGGGCACTGTTAGGCCCAACATACCGAGGTACCGATCGCCTGTGCGACTAGCTGCACCTGGACACCATGCAAGGCGATGTGTCGCCGTGGAATGGCTGGCAGAACCTCAAAAAATTCACCAGAGGTGGTCGCATCGACACTCCAAGAAAACCCGCACGGCGAGGTCCGGCGCCTACTTGAGCGGCGGCTCGAAGTCCGGGTGCTTGCAGACTTCGCGGTGGCGGATGCAGTAGGGCAGGCTCCAGACCGCGGCGAGGGTCGCCTTGATGCAGATCCACCAGCCCATCTTGACACTCTTGATGTTGTCGAACAGGCCGATCGTGCCGACGGCGTCTGCGACCTCACCACCGTCCGACTTCTGCTTGCCACCGAGACCCTTCTTGAGGAAGCGGAACGGGAACATCAGCACCTGGCTCCATGGCAGGTATTTGAACGCGTAGAGCCAGAAGTTGCGGACGTGGTAGTAAAGGCTGCGTTTGCCGTGGCGCATGCCGAACGGTGCCTTGTGGTAGACCTCCACCGTCGGGAACATCTTCACCCGATAGCCGAGATTGAGTAGCCGCGTCGTCAGGTCGCGTTCGTTGCCGAAGATGAAGAACCGGATGTCGTACCAATTGGCCTTGCGGATCGCGTCGGCCCGCGCCATCGAACCGCAGCCTCGGAACGTTGACAGATAGCGCTCGCGATTGATCGTCTCCGAGTTCATGTACCACTCGGGCATCTCGGGCTCGACGACCTTCGGCGACAGGATCGCCGTCGTCTCGGGCTCTTCGGCGAACTTATTGACCATGTCTTCGACGAACGTTACCGGCAGGATCACGTCGTCATCGAGGATGCCGACGAACTCGCCCTTGGCGCTTGAGAAGCCGACGTTGAAGGTCTCACAGGCGCCGTAGTCCGAGTGCGGCATGCGGATCAATTGCACCTCGGGAAACTCAGCGATCACCATCTCGGGCGTGCCGTCGGAACTGTTGTTGTCGACGACGATGACCTGATCGGCGGGCACCGTCTGCTGACGGATCGTCGCGAGGTTCTCACGTAGATCCTCTTTGCGGTTCCAGACTGAGATGACGAGGCTGACGGTCTTCTTACCGCTGACATTGTTACTAGTTTCGTTGCTCGCGTCGGTCACGTATCTGCTCCGTCATTCAAAGTCGGGTCACGCTGCACGAATCGATGCAGGCGGTCGTGCATCGCATGCAGTTCGGCGATCTCGCGGGGCAAGACATCCAAGAACATCTCGCCGTAGAGCACACCACCAATGTCGAGATTGACGGTCGCCGCGCGTTCGCGGTGCTCGCTCATGCCCGGCAGATCGATGTATGCGTTCTGGCTCTTGTAGGCCTTCAACGCTTCGTAGTTTTTGGCATACATGTCCGTGGTATCGAACAGCGTGCCACCAGATGGCACGAAGTTGACGCCGTAGAGCAGGCATCGGCAGGCAGCGGGTAAGGCGTGCGCGGCATCGGCGGTCGCCTTAGCAATCGCACGATGGTCGCGGTGCGCTTCGCCAGCGTGGAACGAATACAGCGTACGAGGCTGAATCTCGCGGATCACCGTCTCGATGCGCTGGCTCAGGTCGGCGAGATGTTCCGGAAGTTGCCCATCCGGTAAATCCCAGTGGCGAGCCGGCTCGACGCCGAGACGCCGCAAGGCCTCAATGCCCTCGGCGCGACGCACGTCCCGAATGTCAGAAGCCTCACGGTTGCCCGGATCACCGCCGGCGCCATCGGTAGCGTGCACGACGGTGACCGCGTGGCCGCGGCTCGCGTGATAGGCCAGCATGCTACCGGCACCAATCACTTCGTCATCTGGATGTGCAGCCAAGACCAACACAGGTCCCTCGAGGGGATCGCGCGGCAACAGCGGAGAGAACAAGTGGTTCATCGCAGCGATTCGTAGATGTCGAGGTGGCGTTGGGCGGAGACTGCAATCGTCGGCAATTGCTGCGGGATCGCCGCGCGCAAGGCCGACAAGCGCTCAGGAAAAGCTACCAGCTCCGTGAGCACCTTCGCCAAGGCATCGAGTTCCGTCACGACCACGCCCGGTGTTATCGAGCGTTCGGCGAGTGCGCCAAAGTTGGAAACGACCACAGGCACCCGGTGTGCAAGAGCTTCTTCCACGACCAGGCCGTAGGTCTCCTGGCACTTCGACGGAAACACCGCGAGGTGCAGGTCGCGAGCAGGATGGCGGTCAAGCTGGCTGTAGCGACCGCGCTCGACCAGAGTCAGGCCGCCGTTACTCGCGAGCTGTCGCAACTGCTCGGCGAACAGGTCGTCATACCAAGGCCCGGAGAGATGCAGTTCACACGCGTGGCCAGCGGCGACGACCGCGACACACGCGTCGACCAGTTCGCGCAACCCCTTCTCCGGCACCAAGCCGCCGAAGGTGCCGATGCGGAGTGCACCGCTAGCCGGTTGCTCGGCCGCGTGCTCGCTCGGAATCTCACGCAGCAGTCCGTGGGGCACGACCTCGATCGCGCCAGTCAACGGCAACGAACTCGCGACCGCGCGGGCCGCGGTCTGGCTCGGCGCCGTGCAAACGTCCGCGGCAGCCAATTCGGTCGCAACGAGTTCATCGCGACGCAGTAAGCCCGCAAGGATCAACGCTTGGTCAATCGGCAACGTCGCGGCAATGCAGGTCACGCACGGGGTGCGATCGGTGCCGATCGGACACGTCACCGAGCCCTTGGGCAATCGAAAGAAGCGCGCGCACGTCGTCCAGAGGTCGTGGAACGTGACCACGACCGGAACCCCGAGTTCGCAACAAACCCCGGTGATGCCTAGGCCCAACCCAAAGAACGAGTGGATGTGCACGACATCAGGTTGTTGTGCAAGCAGCCACTGCCGCACCGCCGCCAACAATCGTGGCCGCACAAACTCGGTGTGGTCAAACTCGGAGGCCTTGGTGAAGACGCGCAACACGTCGACGTCTTCGAACGTCTCGCGACACCAATCGTCACCAGTGTGAGCAACGTCGCTACCACTGATCGCCGCGACCTGGACGCCACGGGCGCGCAGCTCGCGCGCCAACGCGACGACCACTTGCTCTGTGCCGCCAGCAGCCTCTGGCGGATAGTTGGCAGTCACGAAGCCGACCTTCACGAAGACCACAGTTCCCGCTGTGACGCGCGCAGGTGATCGCGTTCGGCCTTCTTACGGCCCGGATCCTTCTTGTTGCGTTGCCCAATGCGCCACCACTCTTCCCAGATCCGCAGCCGCACACACATGCGCACCCACATGCCGCCGAACACGCCGTAGTGCTTGCGGTAGTAGGCCAGTCGGTTCTTGTGCCAGATGACCAGCATCTTGGCGAAGTTGCGGGTACTCGCGCCGCAATGGTGCATGACCTCGGCCTCGGCCAAGTAGCGGATCTTGCGCTTCCGTTGCGCGAGTCGCTTGCACAAGTCGACGTCATTATAGAACAACGAGAGCTGTTCATCGAAGCCGCCGAGCTCGCGCCACTCCTTGGTGCGCAGCATGCACACGGCACCCGGTGGCTGGTCAACATCACGCGACGCAAGATGGTCGAAGTCGCGCATGTTGTAGCGATTGACCAGTTGCGAACCCGGCCAGAACGAGCCGAACCACGAGTCAAAGCACAGCGCCGTCAGTAGCGTCGGGAAGCGTTGGCAAGCGCGCTGCACGCTGCCGTCGGGATCACTCAACCGCGGCGCCACCGCGCCGTATTCCTCGTGCTCACGCAGGTAGTCGACCAACTGATCGAGCGCTCCTGCGCGCACTTCGGTATCCGAGTTGAGCGTGACGACCAACTCACCGAGCGCCATCGCCGCGCCTTGATTGTTGCCTTCGGCATACAAGCGGTTGTCCGGATTACGCAGCATCCGCACCTGTGGGAACTGCTGCTCAACCGCGTCTGCCGAACCATCTTCGCTGCCGTTGTCGACGACGATGATTTCGCGCGAGTGCTTAGGAGTCTCGGCATACAGCGCCGTCAGGCACGCGAGCGTCAGCTGCTGGGTGTTCCAGCTAAGCACGACAACCGACAGCACCGGCGCGACGACATCGGTGTCACTCACGCCTGCCCCCCATCACCAACGGCTTCCGGCGGCGGCCCATCGGCCTCGGGCATCGGAGCTACTGTCCGGGACGCCGGAGCTACTGCATCAGGCATCGGAACTGGCACGCCGAGGTGCGACATGCAGTAGTAGCGCCACGTGCCCAAGAACTCGGGCTTGCCGTTCGAGATATCGAAGACGCAGAAGAAGAAGTTCGCGTTGACGAATACCTCGAAGGCCTTATCACTCGGCGACCACTGATCGCCACTGCCGTAGATGCCAGCCGCCAAGAAGAAGCGCAGGTCGAGCGACATCAGCACGAGGTAGCGCTCGCACTTGCGCGACAACTTCAGAACCGGCGGCTTCTGGGTCTGGCCGAGATCGATGTATGGCTCACGCGGATGGATCTGCCGGAAGCGCGCCAGCTTCTTGCAGTTCAATAACCAACTCGTCAGCGACAGCGTCAGCTTGCCGAGCATCGGGTACCACTTGCGATAGTACTTGCCACGACTCTCGGCGTGCCGCGACCACATCGTTTGGAGGTCGCTCATGCCGGAACGGTTGACGAAGTGCACCAGGTGCGAGTCCGGCACCTGCATGATGGTGCGGCCACTCTTGATGATCTTGACCGACAGGTCGGCGTCTTCGTAGTAGAGCGGGTAGCGCTCATCGAACTTGCCGATCGACTCGAAGTAGTCGCGATCGACCAAGAACAGGCAACCCGACATCATCGGCAAGGCCACCGGCTTGTCCGCCAGCCAGACGTCCTGCCATTGCTTGACCAATCGCTTAACGCGCCAGTGCCGGAAGCGACTGGAGTAGACGCCAAACACTTCGGCCCACGCATCGCGCTTCGTCGGCAACGAGTTTGGCGGCAGATGCCCCTCGTGACAGGTATCCCAAAAGCCCTTGGGCACCGCGATGCCGGCCTTGGGATCGTTCTCAAGTTGCCGCAGCAGCTTCGAGACCAAGCCATCCGAGAACAGCACGTCGGGGTTGCTGACCAGGATCCACTTGCCGCGGCTGTGCGACATCGCCAGGTTCATGCCCTTCGAGTAGCCGCTGTTCTCAGTATGCATCACCAGCACACCCGCCTTTTCATCGCCCTGCTGTTCACGCAGCAACTTCAGCTCGTGCTCGACCGACGCGATCATGCCGGCAGGCTGCCTCGGCGACTGGTTGTCGACGACGATCACCTCAAACGGCATCGCGCTGCCATCGGGACGAGTCGGACCGAACTCGCGTAAGGTTGCAATCGCCTGTACGCATTCGCGCCAGGAGTTGTAGTTAACGATGAGTACGGACAGCTCTGGCATGGCTCGGGCCAAGCTGAAATCGGCACTTGGCGGCCGACAAGGAAAGCACAAGCCTCACGCAGTTGCCAACTTGCTGGCAAGCTTCGGTGCTATGGACCGAAGAACAGCCTCAGCGGTAGAGGAACTGGGCGGTCGCGGTGCAGTCTAGACACGTCAGCTGCGGGCGCTAACCGGATTCGTGTCAGCGATTCCGGAGACGCTAACCGGAGTCGCGTTAGCGATTCTTGGACCAGCGGTCCTTGGGATCCGTCCGCTCAGGAATCTGCACCGACTTCGGCGCGAGGCGGCGCCGCAATCGCTCGCCGAGGATCGCTTCGCCTTCTTGGTCCTGACCATCGGCCGACCAATCCTCTTCGCGAGGCTGGGCATGGCGCCGCAGGTCCTTGACCTTCTCTTGCTCGATCACGTAGCGAACCCACCAGCCCTGTTCGCGACTGCCTTCATCGAGAAGGATCTCCATCCGGAGACGGTTGCGGATCGGGAAGTTGCGCTCCATCTCGCGCTTGCGCCAGCGCGACTGCCAGGTGCCGAGGCCTCGATCGGTCGCACTGGCGTCGACGCGCCAGCCATCGCGCGCGGTCGCGATTGAAACAAAGCCTCCGTAGGCCTCGCCAATCGACATCGGCTCAGTTTCCAGTTCGCGCCATTGACGGAAAGAACTGCACGAGGCAAACAGCGAGAACAGCAACAACAAGGGTGCAAGCTTCATGAGGGTACGGCGAGTATATCGTTAGCAGTGACTTCCAAGCCCGCATTCCTGTTTGATCTCGACGGCACCCTCGCGGACTCCCTGCCGGACCTTGCCGCTAGCACCAATTACGTGCGCGAGCAGAACGGCTTGGCCGCCGTCGACGAGGCAACCGTGCGCACCTACATCGGCGACGGGGCACGAACGTTGCTACAACGGGCACTTGCCGAGCGCGAGCAGGACGAGCAGGCGATCGAAGCCGCATTCGCCACCTACACCGAACATCACCGCGCCCAGTGTACGGTGCACACCAAGCTGTTTCCGGGGGCCTACGAGCACTTGGTAGAATTGCGCGAGGCTGGCCATGCGATTGCGGTCGTCACCAATAAGCCAGAACAGTTCGCCGTGCCGGTCGTGAAGCATCTCGGGCTGGACGCGTTCACGTCGGTCATCGTTGGCGGCGACACGCTGCCTACCAAAAAGCCAGACCCAGCAATGCTACGCTATGCGCTCGAACAGCTCGGTTGTTCGAGCGCCGGCGCCACGATGGTCGGAGATGGTTTGCAGGACGTGCGTTCGGGCAAACGGCTCGGTGTGCGCACGATTGCGTGTTTGTTTGGCTATGGCGATCCGGCTGCCCTGCGAGCCGAGGGCGCCGATGTGTTCTGGCAGGCGTTCGCGAAACCCGCTCCGACCTAGCGCCTAGACTGGGGCGATGAAGGTTTGCCTCACCTTGACGTCGCTTGGCCTGGCCTTCGCGATCGCGGCTGCCGCTGCGACTGGCGGAGCAACATTCGCCGACAAGCGTTCGGGGCAATTTACTACTCACCGCCAAGCAGGTCGCCGAGAACCTTGCGTTCTAGCCCCAACATGCGCAGCCGTGACTATTCGGTGCCCATGCCGTGCTGACCAGACAACCAGCCGTGGTGCCGATCAGGTCGAAGGGTTCGAAGCGATGTGTCGGCGCGCGCTGTATGTGACGGTTGCAACGGACATAGCCAACGGCAAAGCAGAACCGTTAACGGCTATCGGAACAGCTTGACGAAGCCCTGCGCCATGTGCTCGTCAAACGAGCCGCGGTAGGCCTGCGCCATGATGCGCAACGCGTCAAACACGCCGACGCGTGGTTCTTGCTCGCTGTAGACCTTATCGAACAAGTTGACGAGTCCGATGATGCGCGCAAACTCAGGGATTGCCTTGCCGCTCAAGCCCTTCGGGAAGCCCGTGCCATCGAAGCACTCGTGGTGCGACTGCGCCGCTTCGATTACCTGCGCCGGTAGTTTCAAGCCGCGCAAGAACTCGGCACCGCGCGTGGTGTGCTCCGGATCGTGCTCGAGGTCTTCGTGCCCCACCCGGCCGACGTCGTGCAGCATTCCCGCCAGGCCGACCATCGTCAGCGTCTCGGCATCCGCCGTCAGCGTGACTCGCGCCAATCCCATGCTCAAGAGCGCGACCGTCAGACTGTGCCGGGACAGCCCTGAGCCAGCCGCCAGGATGCGCCGCATTGCTTGAAAACCTTGGCCTTCGCGCAGCAGCAAGCCCGTCGTCGCCGTCATGACGCGCCGCGCACGCAAGACCGAATGGCCATCGGGCTTCCCGTCTAACAGCTCGTCGGCGACCATCGTGGCCACGCCGTACAAAACACCAGCCCGTCCGTCGAGCGGCATGTTGCGATCGTGAAGCACCTGATCCAACGACGATTCGACGCGCATGAAGTAGGCGCTGCGATCGTCATCAAGGATGAACAGATTCGGAATGCCTTCCGACGTCAATCGACCGAGATGCGACTCGTCGATCATCGAGTCCGCAGGGCGATACAACACCCAGGTGCTGGACGCCGTGCGCAGATACAGCGGGAACGGCACAGCATCCTTGTCGACCAGTCCAGCCATCGGAATGGCCATGTAGGCCTGCTGCTGATCGATCGTAACGGTTCCCCCCATCACTCATTGGATCGTCTTCACAATGAGCCGTCTTGATACCGTTCTGCTTGCCGCCGTGACAGGAGGCTCTAAAGATCCGCCAACCAGGCCTGAAACGCTGTCTCGATGAGTGGCATGTCCTTGCCAAACTCAGCCAAGAAGGCTGCCGTAGCGGCACTAGGTGAGCCGAACTTCCGAGTCGACTGGGTGCCCAGCAACGCTCCGCGACACTTGGCCTCCCATTCAAGGAAACGCTGTTGCCATCGGTGCTTCCCGGTCGTCATGAAGTTCTGAAGAGCCCACGACATCGCGTAGAAACGCATCGCCTTTACGTGATCTTCCCTAAGTAGATTCATGGCGTTGCCCGCCAGGATCTGCGCCAGAGTCATCGGGTCTTTCTGGATGGCGTCGAGACGATCACTTCGCATCAATCCGCCGACAGTTAGCGCCTTGCCATTCCAAGAAAACGTGCCTTGGCCGCCAAAAGACTCGGCAAATCCCTCCGCATACCAGTCCGGCATCGCAACCGGCGAGCTACCAAAGAAGAACAGGTGCGCCAGTTCGTGCAGCACCAGCGCGTTCAGGCTGCCGCTCTCGAGGCCTTCGGCGCACACCAACGTTTGGAACGTGCCGTAGTCGCACAGCCCTTTGCTGGCGACGCCCGCGTGCCCGGTTGCTTGCAGGTAGGCGTCGTAGTCGACCTTCTTGGCGAACACGATCAGTCGCAGCGCGCGCGTCGGAGCACCATCGAGGCGCTCCTGCAACGGCGCCCACAAGGCACTGCCGAGTGCATGAAGTTCTTTGGCGGTCTCGGCATCGAGGTCGGTGCGCACGATCAGGTGTTGGTCGGCGACTTCCTCCAGCCCAGCCAGTCGCGGCGCGGCTTTGCCCGCCGGCTCGAACCGGCGCTCGCCGTTCTTTAGGGTGACCGTCTGCTCGGACAGCCACTTGGCGAGTTCGTCCTCGATCTTGAAGCCTTCGATCTTGGCGCCGCTCTTGTTGAACGTGATCTCAGCGCCGTAGCGCATCGCCTTGACCAAGTGCGCGGTCAATTTGTCGGTCAGCTTCGCCTTACCCGCAACGCGTGCGAGTTTGACCTGGCCCTTCATGTCCTTCTTGACCAGAGCCGCAGCCTTCTTCTCGTAGGACCTCTGCGAGCCAAGCATTGGCTTCGTGCGCTTCTTCTTCCAGAAGGCGTCTTTGTAGGTGCGCACGATGTTTAGCACCATCGACGCGCCCTCGTGCTGGCCCTCGGACAGCTCAACCGCGAGCACCAATTGGTAGGTGCACTGCGGGATCAAGCCGGAATTGCGCAAACCCCAACCGAGGTCGACGTGCCGCTGCCCAGTCTCGAGCAGCTCTTCCTTCAGCTTCTTCTCGTAGGCGCGGACGTTGATGTCGTTCGCGGACTGCGCCAAGCAGAACGAACTGCACACGACCAAACACATCATTTGTGCGAACGTCGCGTGCAGTCGATTCATGAGTTCCTACTTCTGCTTTAGCTTCGCGATCTGAGCGACCAAAGCGCTCGTTGAGTGACCCTTCTTGTCACCAACAAACACTGCTTTGATTTCGAGTTCCTTGATGGTCGCCTTTTCCGGCAACGTCTTGAGCGTGTAGTCGGTGCCCTTCGCATACATCGATGGATGCAACTGACGCAACAACTCGTCGGCGGTCTCGTCCTCGAACGTCGTCACGTAGTCAACGAACGCCAGGCCCGACAGCATCTCCATGCGCTCAGCGCACGGGATCACCGGATGGCCCTTGCCCTTCAAAGCCTCAGCCGACGTGTCCGAGTTCACGGCGACAACCAACAGGTCTCCGCGGGAACGCGCGTCTTCGAGACAGCGCAGGTGACCAACATGGAGAAGATCGAAGACACCGTTGGTCAAGACGACATTCTTACCACTGGTGCGGAGTCCGTTCAGAATCGCGGCGAGGCTCTTCCTATCGGTGATGACCTTGTCCTTCGAACGCTGCTTACGCGGCACAACTACCAAGCGAACCTCCCGGGTTGCCTTATGCGAGATGAGAAGGGTGGAAGGATGCCACGCCAACACGCCCACGGCAACGAGAGTTCCTAGTCTCGCTGCCTGCAAAGGCAACGTCAGGCCCCAGTAAGGGCCGAACTCGGGGCATGTCTCAAGCTGTGTCGGGCGCTAGCGGGTTGCCGCCACCACTGGCAGGGCCAGCAAGCGACGCGATTCCTTCAGCAGCCAATCAATCTTGATGAAAGGCTCGTAGGAGATGTCCTGCCAGCGAATCCGGCCCTTTGCGTCGACCAAGAAGGTGCCGTGCAGCGGCATGTTCTCGAAGTCGTCGTGGCAGCGCCAGGCCTTGAACGCCTTCAGCTTCGAGTCGGCCAGCATCGGGAACGGCATGCGTTCGGCGGTCGGAAGATCGAGGCTGGCGGCGTGAATGTTTGGCGCGGTGTCGGAACCGATCGCGACAATGTCGACGCCCAGCTCGGCGAATTGCGCCTGGGCCGGGCGCAGCAGGTGCAGCTGCTCAACGCAGTGCAGGCAGCCGAAGCCGAGGTAGAACACGACCAGCTTGGCGCGGCCCGTCTCGGTGAGAAGCCCGTTGGCGCCACCACGAAGGATCACCGAGCCATCGGCGCTGAGGGCCATTGCGGCCTTCTTGTTGCCATAGGCGATGACGCCGTCGGTCGCTGCGGATGCCAGATCGAAGCCTGGGTTGGCGACGGGAGCCCAGCAACGTGGACCAATGCTCGAGAGGGATGGGCGCTCGCCGAAGCCTTCGCCATGATAAACCTCCGGGAACAGCGGCTCGTCATCGCCCGGAACCTTGAGGCGCAACCCCGGCCCGGGCTTGCCTTGATCGACCGGGAAGCCAACCTGAGCCATGTAGTCGTCCGCGCAGATCTCGGCCAACTCGAGCACCAGCTCGCGCAGCTCAGGCTTCGACTCCGGACCGTTGGCGGCGTATGCCTTGGCCAGAGCCACCATCGTGGCGGCACGGTTCGGGCTCTTCTTGTTCGCCTTCTCGAGCTGCTCGATCGCCTTCTTGGTTTCGCCAGCAGCAACCTGTAGCCCGGCCATTAACGGCATCGGAATGCCGCGCACGCCGTCGACTTCCTTGAGCGCCGCCTTGGCGTCGCCTTCGGCCAACAGCCGCTCGCCGTTGAGCTCACGCTGCAGACTCAAGACGGACTGCACCGAGCTGGTCGGCTTGCGGCCGGCATCGGCAACCGCCGCCTGCATGTCATTGCTCTTCTTGCGTTCGCTGAATGCCGTCTCTTCGGCTTCGTCGATCGCCGTCGCACGCTGCGCCCGCGCCTTGGCGAGCAGCTGCCCCACTTCGGCAACGATGCGCGTCGCATCATCCTTGCGATCCAAGCGGTAGTAGGCGCGCCCAAGCAGACCAAGGCGCTGCACTTCACTGCTGATCTCGTCACTCTTCTCAAGGAAGCCCTGGTCGACCAGATCGATCGCACGCTGCCATAGGCCGTGATCTTCACAGATCTGCACCAGACGCTTCTGACCATACCCCGCGATCGAACCACCCGAAGTGATCTGGTTGTATTCCGGGTGACGCGGCAACTCGGCGAGGTTCATCGCAATGCGCAGCGCCTCATCGGTGCGACCGGAGTGCGCCATGCTGCGCGCCATCCACTCTTGATTGTGGCCGTAGTTGTGGATCAAAAATGGCATCACGCCATCGCGCATCATGTGCGCATGGTCGGCGCGACCCGAAGCTTCCTGCTGCCACGCTGCGTCGTAGTGACGATTCAGCTTGGCGTAGATGTGGCCCGGCATGTGCCACTGGTGCGCGATCGCCGGCGCGCTGAAGCCGTTCTTCGACGCCGAGTCGAGCGCACGACGCCCATCTTCACGATC
>JBNMNW010000067.1:0-21973 GCA_051278165.1 Planctomycetota bacterium
CGCCTTCGGTCGTTGCGCGCGCGGCGCCTTCTCAGCGAGTTGGAAGAAGCGGTGCTCGCGGCCGGCGGACTTGTCGTAGTCGACAATCTCGCCGGTGATCCAAAACGCATCGGCGAAGGTGTCGCGCAGGCAATCACGAACGCGGGTGTTGAGTTGCGAGATCGACAGCGCGGTCGGGGCGGTCGGAGCGCTGCTGGGACCTGCTTCACTTGGCGCCTGGTCCGCCAGCGCATCGATGGTTGGCAGCGCTAGTTTGCCTTGTGCGGGCGCGGCCTTGGGGGCTTTCTTGATCGCAGGGATCGCTAGCGTGCCGGCGAGCAATGACGCGATCTCCGGCCCAAACTCAAACATGTGACGCGAGCACTGGTCGTAGACCTCGGCGACGTTCTTGGCCGGCACGCTCCAAACCTTCTGCTTGGGGTCCCAGCGGCGTCCAGACAGATCCTTGACCATCGCGACAAGATCTTCGCGATACGGGAAGCGGATCAGCAGGTGGGTGCCGTCCGGGTCGAGTTCGACGGTCCCGGTCATCGCACGAGGTTCATAACGGATCGTTGGGGTCGACGAGTACGGAAACCGCGGCGGTCGCGACGTCGATGACTTCCTGCATCGCGATCGGGCGGCCGACTGCGGTGCTCAAGTCGGTCATGATGTCCGGCGACAGGCCGCACGGCCGCACGCGTTGCCACGGGGCACTGCCGACCGAAACGTTGATGCCGATGCCGTGCATGTTGACCCAGCGCTTCACGTGCACGCCGATCGACGCGAACTTGCGGCCGTTGGCGAACACGCCGGTGCCGTCGACGGATGGCTCGGCGTCGAGATCAAAGCCTTTGGCGATGCGCACCCCGAAGTTCTCGATGCGTTTTAACCAGTCGCGCAGGTCGCGCTTTGGCAGCGCCACGATTGGATAAACCGTGAGCTGGCCGGGGCCGTGGTAGGTGATCTTGCCGCCGCGCTCGATCGGCACAATGCCGTCCGTGAGCTGTTCGAGAGGGGTTGCGCGCCCCGCGGTGTAGACCGGGTCGTGCTCGACCAACCAGATACGACCATCCGCGCCACGCTGCACGGCTTCGTGCAGTTCGCGCATCTGGATCAGCAACGGTTCGTAAGGCTTCTGCCCGAGGTTCTCGATTTCGACGGCCAAGAGTGCAGACTAGCAGTACGTGTCCACCGCAGTCGTCCTCACTTGTTTGTTGTCGCTCCAGCAATTGACTGTTGGGCCCATGCCCTCGTCAGTCGGTCGGGAGATTGTGGTCCGGGCGACGGTTCTTAAGGAGCCAATTCTCCGGGCAGCAGTCCCTGGTGAACCAGCGTCCGGTGATCCGGCGGTCCCGCCTGATGTTTTGGAGGAGCCGGCGCAACGTGCCGCGGCTGGGATCGCGGTTTCACTCGAACTGCCGGATGGCAGCTCGCGCGAGCTTGGCGTCACGGATGCGTTTGGCGTGCTGGAGTTCCAGCCAGAAGTTCCTGGGCAGCACGCCTTCTCGGCGAGCATCAGTGGCGTGCGCTGCGTCGCCAGCCTACCGATCGCGCCGGCACGGAATCGCTGGCTGTTGGCGATCGTCTGTGTGCCACTCGGCCTCGCCTTGCTGTGGCTGCAGATCCGGCGCCTGCGTGCTGGCCTCCGCGCCGGCAAGCCTGCGGCCGCCCAGTAAGCGGTGAAGCAGTAAGCGGTGAAGCAGTAAGCGGTGAAGCAGTAAGCGGTGCAGCAGCTACTGTTCTTGGCGCTGCTTAGGCGAGCACGCGATCTACGTGGCCCTTGACCGTGCGTAGGTCGGCGTTGCCCATGAAGCGATCCACTTCCTTGCCATCGCGGAAGAAGATGCACGTCGGCACGCTCATGATGCCGAAGCTGGCTGCTGTGTCGGATGCCTTATCGATGTCGACCTTGTAGACCGACATCTTGCCATCGTATTCGCCTGCGACCTTGTCGATCGTTGGGGCGAGCGCCTTGCACGGCCCGCACCAGCTTGCCGAGAAGTCGACGAGGATGGGGGTTTGGGCGGAGTCCAGAGTGCTCTTGAAGTCGGCGTCGGTGAGTTCAGTGACCATGTTTGCGTTCGTTTTCTGGAGAGATCGGCTCCCCGGGTGAAGGATGAATTTCGGCCATTAGGGTCCCCATGGCAAGGGTTCCGTCTCAAGTGCTTGGGGTCGAACTGTCGATCCTTGCAACAGTCCCGGTTTGCAGGCGGCCCATGAAGCTCATTTCGATATCGATGATCAAGGACGAGGAGTACTGGATTTGGTACGCCCTGACGTCCGTCGCGCCCCACGTCGACGAGGTCCTCGTCTTCGATAACCACAGTTCGGACCGAACCTGCGAGATCGTTCGTGGCATGGGTCACCTCGGTGACAAGCTGACTTTGTTCGAGGAATTCGGTGGCGACAACGAGCAGGATAATCGCGAGGCGATGCTCGCGGAGGCGCGCCGTCGTGGTGCGACGCATGTCCTGACGCTTGATGGGGACGAGGTTTACGCCGACGACGTGCTTTCGTTCACGCGCCGCTTGCTGGAAGTGCATGAGCACTACCCGGCGCTCAACGACCCGCCTCAGAACCACGGGGTTGCGCTCGACTCGAGGCCGACCGACGGCGTGTTGGTCAAGAACATTGGCATGCGGCCGATCTGTCCCGGATTCCTCGGCCCGGACAGTTGCCGACCCTTGGACTACATGTCCGCAGACACCGATCACTCGGCCTATAATTACCTGGTCCGGGTGACGTCGATGCAGAACCTGCGCGGCAACGGGCTCGAATGGGGCCAGCACGGTTTTCTTGAGACCGGCGATCAATATATCCAGTCGTCACCCCACACGCTGTGGCTGCCAGGGCTCTGGTTCTTGCACTTCTCGTTCCATCCTCGTTCGAGCAAGCGGAAGCCAGGCTCGATGGAATGGGAACGGCAGCCGCGGGATCTTGGCAGTGCGCCAATCCACGCACATGTTCATGTGCCGGCGGCGCTGTTGCGGCCGGATGGACCCGGCAACCCGACGCTTGAGGCGTGGGGGATGTGTGCATCCAAGCCAGGAGTCGCGCGCGCGCGCCTCGAGGACTATCTCATCGACGCGAACACTGCGGGTAGCAGCGCTGCGGACAAAATCACTGCCGCCGCCAGCACTACGTAGTCGAAGCTACGTAGAAGACTCAGGCTTGGCGATTCAGGGCTGCCAGCAGGCGTTCGGCCGGGATGCCGTTCTCCGCGGCAACGTTGGCAATCGACTCATTGGGCTCGAAGCCACAGCTGCTGCAGCCGCCAAGGTGGAAGTCGCGCATCAGCATCATGCCGAGCGATGGGTCGGCCGTCAGGGCTTCAAGCATCGTGGTCTGGGCAGTGAACTGAGAGTTGCCGGTCTTTTGTTCGTCCATAGTCAGTTGATTGTTCGTCAGTTGATTGTTCGTCGGTTGTCGATGCGGTTGCATCACTCGGCGTTGAGCACGCTGACGCGCTGCGCGAGCTTGCCAGCGAGTGCGCTGATGGCCTTGGCGCTTTCGGACTCAGGGTCGGAGATGACGATGGGCAGGCCATTGTCACCACCTTCGCGCACCTTTACTTCGAGCGGGATCTGGCCGAGCAGTGGCACACCGAACTGTTCTTCGATGATCTTGCCGCCACCCTCACCGAACAGATGGTAGCGCTCCGTCGAGCCGGGCGGGGTGAACCACGACATGTTCTCGATGACGCCCAGGATCGGCACGTTCACGGTTTGGAACATGCGGATGGCCTTCTTGACGTCGAGCACCGAAACGGTCTGCGGCGTCGTCACGATGACCGCGCCCATTAGGTGGGCGGACTGGCTGAGCGAAAGCTGGGCATCGCCGGTGCCAGGCGGCAGGTCGACCACGAGGTAGTCGAGGTCCTTCCACTGCACTTCAAACAGGAACTGGCGGATCGCCGAGTGCAGCATCGGGCCGCGCCAGATGACCGCTTGGTCTTCTGCGACCAGCAGGCCCATGGAGATGATCTGCAGTCCGTGCGCAACGAACGGCACGATCTTCTTGTCGACGACCGTTGGTTCGCCCTTAACGCCGAGCATGAGCGGCACGTTGGGGCCGTAGACATCGGCGTCGAGGATGCCGACTTTGGCGCCGGTCTTGGCCAGCGCGCATGCCAAATTGACAGCTACGGTAGATTTGCCGACGCCACCCTTGCCGGACGAGACCGCGATGACGTTCTTGACGCCGGGGATCAGGCCCTTGTCGCCAAGGATTGGGCGACTGGCAGTCACTTGCGCGGTCATCTCAATCTTGACCTCGTGCACGCCAGCGATCGCAGAAACGGCCTTTTCTGCCTGCGCTTTCATCAGGTCCTTCACCGGGCAGGCCGGGGTCGTCAATTCGACCGAGAAGGCCACCGAACCGGCGCAGATTCGCAAGTCCTTGATAAACCCCAGGGCGACAATGTCTTTGTTGAGGTCGGGATCCTGGACGGAGCGTAGGGCGTCGAGGACTTGGGATTCGGATACGGTCGCGTCGGCGGTCATGAGGTGGCCGTAATTAGCCACAAAATGGGGCCATATCAAGGGCCGGATGTGGTCTCGCTTCTCTGGTCGGGAAGTTATGACGGGCCCGATCGTCGAAAGTTCGATTCAGGCCTGTACTATTCGCCGCCCGACACTCGGGCTACGCAGCATGATTTTCCGTCTCTCAAGCATCTCGCGGATCCTCGCGGTCCTTCTTCTTGTCGTCGCCGTCATTCCTGCCCAGCGTGGGGAGGGGGAACTGTCTTCCGAACAGATTGAGGCGATGCAAAGCCAGCGAAACGCGGATGGCAAGGGCAAGACCGAGAAGGAGTCCGACACCGATCGCAAGAATCGGTGGGAAGCGATGACGCCAGAAGAACGTCTAGACTCGAATATCCGTCGTGGTTCGAGGGCGCACTGCCGTTTTGAAGCTACGTGTCGTCCGCCGAAGATGCTGCCGGGTCAGTCCGGGGTGATGATGATCACCGCGATTCTTTCGGGCCAGTCCGTGTTGCCAGCGCCACTACAGATGCAATTGACGCCGCGGGTCCAGCCGGGCGCGGTTGCGATTGGCAGCCTGAGCCCGCGCCCCGCATTGCCGGGAACGATCGCCAAGGCATACCTCGGTCGCCCCGTCTACGAGAACACTGCCGTGTTCGAAGTGCCGGTGACGATGGGCAACGACGCGAAGCTCGGTAGCAAGGCGCTGATTGCTGTCGACCTCCAGTTCGACATCTATCACGGTGACACTGGCCAGACCATTGGTCGCTTCATCGAGCGAGTCACTACAGATGTTGAGGTAGCGCCTTACGTTGATCCACCGATTTCGAATCGCACCCCGAAGGCGCAGCCCAAGCCGGCGCCGATTGCTCCCATCGAGGTGACGAATCCGGGTGCCAACACCAGCAACGTCATGAGCGGCACGGTGACAGAGGTTCCGGTTGACGCTCCGGAGCCAGTCGAAGTGGATGCACCGGCGACGCCTAGCAAGTTGCCGCCTACGGACAGCGGTGAGGGGCTTGGCCTGCCATCCATATTGGCCATCGGTGGCGGCGCGTTCTTGCTCGTCATGATTCTCTTGCTGAAGCGCAAAAAGTAGCAGTCGTTCTGTCAGGCGCGTGCCGCAATTGGCTGGCACGCCGACAGTGTGCAGTCCCGGAAATGGTGACTGCGGCAGATGCTCGATCAGAAATTTGCTGACAGAAATGTCGGTGATAGCGGCTGATGTGCGAGCACAAGGGGCTATTTGGCCGACCACCACCTGGGAACAGGCACGCTTATTGATCTGTTCCGAAGGTAAGTGCGTCCGACTTTCGCAGAGGAGCGAAGTTACTAATCCCTGCGTGAGTCGTATCACTTGCGACCCCTCCCGGTGACATACCATGGTGCTAGCCAAGATCCTCCGTCGCTCGCTTCCGAAGCTTCGCCCGCAACAGCTGGTTGCGTTGGCAGAGCTCGACAACTTGCTCGATGTTGATACCGATGACTTCGGTAACAACGTAAAGAAGGTTGCCAAGCTGTTCGCCAAGTCGGAAGCGACGCTCGATCTCGAGACGTATCGTCAGCAGCGGTTCGACGCTGCCAGTCTGACAGACGCCTCCGACCTACCCGACATCCGCGACGCGCTTTACTCCGCGGATTTAAAGCGAATGCCACAGATGGATCGCGAGGAAGAGTTCCGCATGGCGCGGCGCCACGAGTTCCTCGTTGGTCTGTTGACGTGGTCGTTGACGCGCTTTGGCGTTGAGGACTCGGCGGTTGCCGACCTAGTGAAGCAACCTGCCAATCGCATGCTCGCGGCCATTGCCGAGCGCGCTGAGCCACGCGGCCTTACCCGCCGTTGGGTTGAGCAGATGATTCTGCAATACGAGCACCTTCGAAACATCTACGTCGAGGGCGCTCTCTACATCGTGCTGAGCACGGTCAATCGATACCGCAACCTCGGCGTCGATTCGCAGGACCTCGTGCAAGAAGGCAACGCATCGCTGTTCCAGGCCATCGATGGCTTTGACTGGCGCCGTGACGTTCGCTTCAGGACCTACGGTCAATACTGGGTGCACCAAGCTGTGCTGAAGATGCTCTACAACAGCTCCCGCACGGTTCGCGTGCCGATCTGGGTGCAGAAGATCCTTGGCAAGATTCGGCGCGCCCAAGAGGCCGGTCGCCGCGAAGGCCGCGAGTTAACGCACGCCGAGATCGCTTCACGTATCGACGTGTCGGAATCGAAGGTTGCCTGGGTGTTGTCGACTCGCCGCTATGCCGTCAGTCTCGATGCTACCGTGGGTGGCGAGGACGGTGGCGCGACGCTCGGCCAGATGCTTCCTGATGAAGATCAGGTGCCGGTTCCTGAGTCGATTCCTGCTGGCGACCTGCGCGCAGTCTTGGCCGAAGTGATGTCCGACTTGCCAGAGCGTGAGCAAGGCATCCTGTCGCGTCGCTTTGGGCTCGGCGGCGAAGAGCCGGAAACCCTTGGTGAGATTGCGCTAGATCTCGGCATCACTGCCGAACGAGTTCGTCAGTTGCAGAACGCAGCGCTCGGACGCATCAAGCGTCCTGGCAAGATGAACCGCCTACGGTCGTTCGTCGATTGATTCGCGGTCTTGCTCACTGCGCGTGCCGGCAACGATGTTGTCGTACGCGTCGTTGAGCAACTTTCTGTAGACATCAGGCCGCAAGTCTGCGGCGATGGGCAGCACCCGCCGCATCGTGCGCACCTTGCGCAATTCGATCATGGCAAGCGTTGCGCCCGCGTCGCCATTCCCGGTCGCGAGGATTTCACCCATCGGATCGATGATGCGGCCATCGCCCGGAAAGGACATCGGGTCGTCATTGCGCAGCGACGGTTCTTGGCCAGTGCGATTGCAGCCGATCACGAACAGTTCGTTCTCAATGGCCCGCGCTCGTAACAGGGTGCGCCAGTGCTGTGCCCGCGCTTCCGGCCATTGCCCGGGCACGACCAGAATCTCTGCACCTTGGTGGAAGTAATGCCGCGCGAGTTCCGGGAAGCGGATGTCGTAGCAGAGCATCACGCCGAGCTTGCCGACCTCGGTATCGACCACACACGGTTGATCGCCAGCTGTGTGGTGACGGTGTTCGAGGTTGGCTGAGAACAAGTGGATCTTGCGATACGACCCCAGGACTTCACCGCGCTGGTAGACCCGCGCGGTGTTGAAGACCTTGTCATTCTCCGGCTCGATCGAGCTACCGACGACGACTAGCGAGTGCTCCTTAGAGAGCTCAAGCAATGTCTGATCGGCTTCCTTGACGCGAGCGAATAGATCGTCGTCGAAGGAGTCTAAGAACGATGTCGACCAGAGTTCTGGGAGCACGCACAGGCGTGCTCCGGCCGCAACTGCTTCTTCGATGCCAGTCTGCATCGACACAACATTGGCGGCGACATCGCCAGAGGCGACATCGAACTGGACACAGGCGGCGTTGTATTCCTCGGGCTCAGTCACGGTCTCAACGATAGCTCGACAAGTGGTTGCCGAGAACCTTCTCCGGATACGAAACAAGGAGGCTGGCTTAAAGCCTGCCTCCTTGTCACTTGATTCAAATTCTGCCGACTAGCCCTTGAACAGGATGTCGTCGGTCGGAGTGCCGGTCTTCTTCTTGGTCCTCGGGGCTGCATCCGACTTCGTTTCGGCGATCAGTTGGTCGCTTGGCTTGAAGATAATCGTCTCCTTGTTGGCGACTTCGATGCTGGCTCCGGTCAGGGGGTGCTTGTAGGCACGACCCTTGCGAATCCGGCGTTCGAACGTCCCAAAGCCCTTTACGGCAACTTTGCCGCGTGCGTGCAGCAACTCGCTGACCGCATCGAGGACTGCATCAAGGACGCGAGCAGCAGTGCGTCGCGGCACATTGAGTTCCTCGGCGACTTTATCGGCGAGAATGCCCTTGTTGGCCTGGCGACCGAACTGCTCTTCGTTGGCTGCCAGTCCGGTAGCATGATCCTTGCTTGCGGCAGCGTCTTGGTTGGTAGTGCGCGTCATCCTTCAATCCTCTTTCCCAGTGATCCCTTAATGCAGCGCGCGCATGCGCACTGCTCCCTGTATCCCCGTCAGTCCTTGGCGGCTTGCGGCACTGGCTTGGCAGTCCCGACGTAGCGTTCGAGACCTGAAACCAGCTTGGCTAGGTAGCGTGCTGCTACACTGCCGGGGAAAACTTCGCTGAATGGCGCGCGCTTCAAAACGGCGCCCTCAACGGAGCTATCTTCCGGCAGTAGTCCAAGCCAGTTGAGGTCGAACCCTAAAAAGCGTTCCGTGCAACCCTTGAGTTTGAGGAAAACCTGTTCGGCTTCTTCGGGCGATCGCACGCGATTGACGACCGCGTGGATGGGCTTATCAAAACCGTCCTGCACAATCACTTTGACGATGCCATAGGCGTCGGCAATCGCGGCGAAGTTGCTAGTGGTCACTAGCACGGCATGGTCGGCAATCGTGACGAAGTCGGTGACAGCTTTCGAGACACCGGCACCGGTGTCCAGAATGATGACGTCGCAGAACTGGGCTAGCTCTTCGACGGCCACGCAGATCTGCGCTCGGCCATTGTCGTCGAGGTTGGCCATGTCCTTCACGCCACTACCGCCGCTGATGAATTTCACCTGGCACGGACCGTCGACAATGATGTCGGCGAGTTCCGCGGTGCCAGAGACGTAGTTCGACAACGTCTTCTCAGGCTTGATGCCAGCGAGAATGTGCGCGTTGGCGAGGCCGAGGTCCGTGTCAATGATGATGGTCCGGTAGCCACGCCGACTGAACTCGCACGCGAGATTGACGGAGAGCGACGTCTTGCCGACGCCACCCTTACCCGACGTCACGGCGAAGATCGTTGCGCGTTTACCGCCCTTCTCTGGTGTGTTCGATTGCTCGACCATATTGGTTATTCAGTTCGAGGAGTGTCCTTAGTTCGTTCCCTCCATCGGCCGTTGCAGGCGTTGATCTTGCGTCCAACTATGGGACTAACCCGTTGTGCGACACGCAGGATATCAACCTAGTTGGTCGAAGAGCTTGGGGTGCGATATGCAAGCGAGCCGGTGTTCGTTTCACGTGCGCATTGCCAGTGTCGGAGCCAGTGTCGAACCCTGAAACAACTACCCCTGTACGCCATCGCAACGGCAGTTTGCGCGATTGGGTGTCACCAGTCATGCTGCTGCGAATCTCGGTGTTGGTGGCAATGTGCATTGCTGCAACATGGTTCGCTATCGAGTGTGTGTCGCACCTCCGGGGGCTGACTTCTGGTGCAATGCCTACAGTCGATAGATTGGTGGTTTCCGCATCAATCATGGTCGCAAGCATCGTGATTGTTTTGCTTGCAGAGGTGGCCAATTTCACGCGGCGGTTCCATCGGCCCGAGCAACAGGTGCGTGCAGCAATGCAACGCATCCGTGCCGGCGATGTGGGCTTTCGCGTCGCTTTGCGCCGAGGTGAGCCGCTGAGCCGGCTGCTGCACGAGTGCAATGGCATGTTGGAATGGCTCAATCGCAACCCGCCTTGCGGCGTGCGTATTGATGCAGATGTCTTCGACATCGAGAGCGATGACGAGGATCAACTCGAGTGAAAGAGCTGTGCGAACGTAGGTGGGTCAAGGGCACCAGCATCGGTGCCATGATGCTGTTGCTCGCTCTGTCACTTCTTGTGCGCTCGGCTCTTCAGAACGCGAAAGCCTCGCTCGACGAACGCCAGGACCAAGTCGCGGCTGTTCGAGTGCTACAGCAGTCCTGCGAATTGGGGGTAATGCCAAGCGAGTCCGAGTTGGCTGCCGTGGGGGCCCTCTTTCCTGGCACTCGCTTGACGTGCTCACGCATTGGGGACGCCATGTATCTAACCTTTGAAGAAGAGGCTGCTGGTCCAGATCTCGGTCCCGTGGTGATGCAAGGTCGATGAATGCCCCTCGGCCTTCCTATGTTGCATGTCTGCTGCGCGCCATCTCTCCGGCGATGGTCTTAGTCGTTGTGGCCATGCTGCTAATGGTGCAGGCCGTGTTGCAACTTGGTCATGTGACGCAACGCGCCAACACCATCAACCGAGATGTTGCGATGGCGCGCGCAACGATTGCGGCGGAGACTGCCCTGCTTCACTACCACGGTGGTGGTGACTTGCCATTGTGGCAAATGGTCGCGGGCTTGTCGGTGGAGCTCGACCGCGACGAAGACAAACTCGTGGTCTCGATCTCTGGTGCGGGTCGACCAACAGAGATCTCTGCGCGCCATCTGGTGGGCACCGCGCCGCGCGCCTTCTCTCATGCGCGCGTGTCAGCGGATCCTCTGACGCTGAAGCAAATGGGGGGCGGCTGCCACGAACCGGTGGCGCAGTGGCCGGTGCCGTTGGCCGAGGATCTCGCCGCGGCGCGTTGCGTCAATGTGGTGCGTGGCTTTCACCGCGATCACGAGATTGCGTTGCAGTATCTGACGGCTGGCACGGACCGACCGGACTTTGTGTGGCGTTCCGTAGCAGGGGCTTCGCGCTCATCCCTTTGCTCGGCGATTCTTGTCGTGCCGGGCAATCTGTGGATCGAGGCGGGTTCCCAGCCCCTCGAGTGCACACTCCAGGCGGATGTGGTCCTCGTCATTCGTGGCAACCTGCATATGTTGCGGTCGCTGCGTATCCGAGGGCCCGGCAGGTTGCTGCTGGTCTGCGATGCTGGTGACGCAGCCGTCGTGTTTTCGGATCAGGATGGCAGCGGCGGCTGGTCCTCGGGAGATCGCTTGCGCAGCGGAGATGCGTTCTCTGGGCCGGTCGAGGGCTGCGGCAATGCGTATCTCGGGCTGCCCGGGGTCGCGGCCAACATCGTTTGCGATGCGGGAATCCTAGTGGGGGGCGAGCTTCATCTGGCCGGAATCGCCGACGTGCACGGCCCGCTGCTGCTGCGCCATGGGGTCACCAAATTGGCGAACCCGGCCGCTCCAGGGCAGCAGATCTCGTTGCGACCGCCGGGTCAGGAGCAGTGGATCTACCGCCTGGGGCGGGACCGGATCCCTGGGTTTGCCGTCAGTGGCCCGCCGCGCCCCGGCCGTCTGGAAATCCGTGCTCGCTAACCTCTTTACCCGGCCGGGTTCGCTCGCTAGCGTAGCCGCCCCCAATGCGGGGTCGTAGCTCAGTTGGTAGAGCGCTGCGTTCGCAACGCAGAGGTCAGGGGTTCGAATCCCCTCGACTCCACCATTAGTCGCCCCTGGTCAGCAATGATCAGGGGCGTAACTCTTGTGGCGCCCCGCACCGGTGAGTCAGGCAGACTCTGATTTTTGGGCGACCTGGTGCTTTGGCGACCAGGTGCTTTGGCGACCAGGTCCTTTGGCGACCAAGTCCTTAGCGATCAGGTCCTCTGGCCACTGATCCTCTGGCGATCGGGGCTCTAAAAGAACCCGAGCCATACAGCCCTATAAATAACCAGTTGCTACAGGGTTACGAACGCAGGGTCAGCCAGCGTCGCCAATCCTAGCGCCCGGCACTCAGCCCAAAACCGCTGCACGCCGCGCACATCCTCGGCATCCAGTTCGTAATGGGCCGCGCCTTCCGTGCCATCCACGGCGCCGCGTTCTCTGCCAGCGGTTCGGGCCCGATGCAAAGCCGGCAGCACGGCGGCGTGGTCGACGCCAGATCGCATGACCCACAGCGCGAACACAAACGGTAACCCAGTCCAGCGAACCCATTCAGTGCCGAGGTCCCAGATCTCACGGTTGCCGGCATCCGCATCGAGGCCCGGGTCACCGATCAGCATCACCAAGTCATGTGGCAAAGCGTCCGGTTCTAGCGTCGGTTCGATGGTCGAAAACTCTGGTTCGCCGTCGGTCTCGTCCTTGTAGACGTGGTGCAGCAGCAGCTTCAACAACGCGACTGTCGTGGCGGAACTCTGATCGCAACCAACCGTGCGGATCTTCTGGCCGCGCCGTCGGAACGCCCGCACCGACCGGATCTCTTGCTTACACGCGATGCCAAGGCCGGCGGCAACGGTGTAGCCCGGATGGCGAATGGCTTCGATCGATGACAGTAGCGCCGCGTCCAACTTGCCTTTGCGCAAGGCGGGGATCATCTCGGTCGGCGGAGCCAGCACGAGTTCGATATTTGGATCATCGTCGAGCCCACCGAGAAGGGGGGCGCCGACACCGTAGGGGACTCCGCCGATTCGAATGCTCACTGATGCAAGTTGGGTTGGGTTCGCGTGACCGGTGCGATGTTAGCGAGACTGCCGCGTGGACTACACAGTGGAACCAGCGGTCTCATGCGTGTCACACCCAGCCGCGCCACGCGAAGCGCTCTACAGTGCGGCGCATCCATGGTGCACCTTCATCGAACGGTTCTCGCGACGGTTGCCGCGTTGCTCTCGGGTCTTGCGTCCGTGCGCGCCCAGTATGACCCGAATTGGCCAGAGCCGTTGATGCCATTGCTCGGCACGATGTTCTTGGGTGGGGGCGGCGAACTGCCGGAGCATGCTCTGGCTCGGTTCGTGCAGCTCGCGGGAGGTGACGAAGCGAACCTTGTGGTGCTCTCGACCAGCAAGGCTGCTGCGGTGCCCGAGGCGCTGCAACCGGCGACAATCCTCAAGGTGCTGACAGCTGATGGTGCGCAAGTAGCGCAAGCCGCCGCGAAGTTGGCGACGGCGACGGGCGTTTGGCTGCTTGCCGACAGTGGTCAGCAGTTTGCCGACACGTTCCGCGGCAGTGCCGTCGAAACGCAGCTGCACATGTTGGTGCATCGCAACGGCGTGCTTGGTGGCAACGGCGACGTCGTGACCGCTCTCGCTGCGACGCGTATGGTCAGCGGCGACGTGCATGCAACGTTGGGCGCTGGCTTGGATCTCGTGCCGGATGTCGTCATCGACGCGGGCTACCAAGCCGCGCGTCACCAGAATCGCTTGCTCGGTGTGTTGGCGGATCAACCAAAGTTGGTAGGCCTCGGGATTGAGGTCGACACGATGCTGGTGCTGCACAATCGGTTCTTCGATGTGTTCGGCCAAGGCAGTGCCTATGCCTGCCTGGCAGCGAATGAACATCTGGCAGTGCGCATCGAACGCATCCATTCAGACGTATCGCCCCGCAGCCAACGTCGGCCCCAGCGCAACGCCCCGCGGGCTCGCGGCGCGCAGCGGAACCTCGAGCGCGTGCGTCGCTACCGGCCTAGGCGATTGGAAGACTTGCTGGCGATGAGTCGCGACGCGATCGCGCGCACGCGGGCACGGTTTCCTTCGCTCAAGCCACGCTCGCCCAACGTCAAGTCGGGTTCGCTGATGATCGTCGGCGGTGGCGGGAGCCCCGCGGGCTTTATGCACAAGTTCATGGAGCTTGCCGGCGGCAAGGATGCGTTGTTGCTCTACATCCCTTGCACCGAGAGTCAGCAGGCCGACGCCGAGCGAACGTTGGCGAGTTGGCGTCGCGCTGGTGCGAGCAACGTCGACGTCATCCACACCAAGGATCGTCATCAAGCGGATACGAGTCAGGAAATCCACGACAAGTTGCGCCGTGCCGGAGGCCTGTTCTTTGGCGGCGGCCGGCAGTGGAATCTGGTCGATTCATGGCAACACACGGAGTCGCATCGCTTGATGCACGAAGTGCTGGCGCGAGGTGGTGTGATCGCCGGGTCGTCTGCCGGCGCCTCCATTCAAGGTTCCTACATGGCGCGCGGCAACTCGCTGGGCAACGTCGACTCGATGGCGCCCGGCTACGACACGGGGCTCGGGTTTCTGACTGGGGTCGCGATCGACCAACACTTCTCGCAGCGCGGTCGTCAGCCCGACATGACCAAGCTCGTCAACCGTTACCCGCAACTGCTGGGCATCGGTCTCGATGAAGCCTCGTGCATTGTCGTGCAGGGAACGATCGCGACATGCTTCAGTCGGCCCGGTCGCAACGTGCACTTCTACGACCGCAACCTGCCGGTCGTCCCGGAACAGCCGGACTTCCTGGTGCTGTCCAGCGGTCAGCAATTCGATCTAGCCGATCGCAAGGTGATTGCGAAGTAGCTGTCTTGCTTGGCGACGAATACTCGATCGCCACGGATAACTGCCGATGCGTGCGACAAGCTAGGTCTCGCAGTCTGTCAGCGCAGTCTGTCAGCGCAGTCCCATGCCTGCTGGCACATCCCCGGATTCTGGCAGTGCATGTTGGTCGGCAGTCCCGGTGGCTAGCGCTACGGAATTGCGGCTAGGTGACGGCTTAGCCCCGCGCCATGGCAGATGACCGCAATCGAGCGGGGATCGCGCGCATGTCGCAAACCTATCTGCATGCCTGCATCGTTACGAATGGTGCTTAGGATGGTGGGCAGATGTACGTTCCCGCGCGTAGAGGCTTCGCCGCCGTCAATCTCGTTGTTGCCGCCAGTTTGATTGGCACCGGTTCGCTCTGTGCCCAGGAAGAGTCTTGGCGAGACTTCCGTGGTCCGGCGCAGAACGGCTGCGTGGCGCCCGCGGCTGTGCCCTTGACGTGGAGCGAGCAGCAGAACGTGAGGTGGAAGAGCAAGATCGTTGGCAGCGGCTGGTCGTCGCCGGTTGTCGACGACGGCAAGGTTTGGATGACCACGGCTACGGACGGCGGCAAGAAGCTTCACGTCATCGCCATTGATGTGGCGACCGGCAAGCAGTTGCACGAGCAGGTTGTCTTCGAGAACGACAAGCCCGAGAAGAAGAACGCACTCAATAGCTTCGCGTCACCATCGCCGGTGATCGAAGCGGGACGCGTCTACGTGCACTTCGGCACCTATGGCACGGCGTGCTTCGATACCAAGACGTTCGAACAAGTGTGGCAGCGGCGTGACCTCAATTGCGATCACATGGAAGGGCCAGGCTCGTCACCGGTGCTGTTCGAGAATTTGCTGATCTTCAATGCCGATGGCGGTGATGTTCAGTTTGTCGTCGCGCTCGATACGGCAACTGGCGAAACCAAATGGCGCACGGACCGTTCGATCGAGTTGGCGGGATTTGCTCCTGACTTGCGCAAGGCCTACAGCACGCCGATCGTGATCGACGTTGCCGGCAAGCCGCAGTTGATCAGTTCGGGAGCGCAGGGCAGCTACGCGTACGATCCGCACACCGGCAAGGAACTCTGGCGCGTTCGCTACAAGGGCTTCTCGATGGCCTCGCGGCCGATGGCGGGCGACGGCATGGTGTTCGTGACGACCGGGTTTATGCGATCGAGCATCCTGTCGGTCACCGTGCCCGTCAAAGCGGGCAGTGGGCCAACCACGGGCGGCAACAAGCAAGCTATAGGCGACGTCACCGATACCCACATCGCCTGGAGCTACTCGCGCAACGTGCCAAAGATGGCGTCGGCGGTGCTCGCGGGTAACCGAGTTTTCATGGTGGATGACGGTGGCTTCGCGACCTGTCTCGATCATCAGACTGGCAATGTGCTCTGGCGCCAGCGAGTTGGCGGCGAGCACTGCGCGTCGCCGCTCTGCGTCGGTGATCGCATCTACTTCTTCGATCGCGAAGGTAAGACCGTCGTGATCGATCGGGGCGATGTCTACAAGGAGCTGGCGAGCAACCACCTTGACGGCGGCTTCATGGCGACCCCGGCGGTGGTGGGCGATGCCTTCTTGCTGCGCACGCGCACGCATCTGTATCGAATCGAAGCTGAGCAGTAGCCGAGGCAGGAACTCTCGGGGGCAGGGCGTAGCATGGCTTCCATGTCGACCCGCTTGCTCGTATGGCTGCCCGTTCTGTTGTTGCTCGGTTGCGCGACGTCGCGTCAGGACTTCGGCTCCGATAACCCGGCGTTACCGTTCAATAAGGCCGTGCTGACCGGCGATACGCTCTACGTTTCCGGCCATCTCGGTCTCGATCCAGCTACCGGCAAGCCGCCGGTCGATGCCGCCGTCGAGGCACGGCGAATGCTTGATGCGTTCGCTGCAACGATGGCACGCGCCGATATGACCATGGACGAACTGGTGCAGGTGCAGGTGTATTGCTCCGACCTTTCGCTCTACGGAACGTTCAACGACGTATACCGCCAGTGCTTCCATTCGACGTTTCCGACCCGTGCCTTCATTGGCTCGGCGCCGCTGCTCATGGGCTGTCGCTTCGAGATCATTGGCACGGCCGTTCGGCGATAGATTCGTAATCGCCGCGCTGGTGTCTGGCGCGATCGTGCAGCGGGCTCTCTGACCTCTTAACCTGAGGCAATGGTTGCACCCATGCCTTTGCTCGTCCGCATTGCCCTGACTTTCGCAGGGCTATCGTCATGCCTCGCGGTCGCCCAAGAGGAGGCCGCGACGTCGCCTCTGGAAGGCCACGGGTGGAATCGCTTTCGAGGCCCGAACGGCACCGGCATTGCCGAGGGCCAATACGCAGCTAAGATTGGGCCGGCGCAAGGCGTCATCTGGAAGCGCGAGTTTCCGGCAGGCCACAGCTCGCCGATCTTCAGCGCCAAGCTGATGTTCTTGACCGGGGTCGAGGACGAGAAGATCTACACGTATGCGATCGATCCCGCGGATGGCGCAACCGTGTGGCGCAGGGAAGCGCCGCGACCGCGCCGCACCGAGTTTCACGGTAAGAACGGTCCCGCTGCTGCATCTGCCGCCGTCGATGGCGACACCGTCGTCGTGTTCTTCGACGAATACGGCATGCTTGCCTACGACCATGCCGGCAAGGAGCGCTGGCGCATGCCGCTCGGTCCGTTCTTCAACATCTATGGCATGGGCGCCTCACCGATCCTTGTTGGCGACACGGTGGTGCTGCCGTGTGACGACGGCAAGGCTTCGTATGTGATCGGTGTCGACAAGATCACCGGTGAGGTTCGCTACAAGGTGGATCGGCCCAACGCGGTGAGCGGGCACTGCACGCCGGTCGTCTACCAACCCAAGGGCAAAGACCCGCAGTTCATCTTGCCGGGGTCGTTCTTGTTGGATGCCTATGACGTGAAGACCGGCAAACGTGTCTGGTGGATCCGCGGTCTGCCATCGGAGATGAAGTCGGTGCCGGTGTTGCTTGAGGACACGCTTTGGATTCATGGCTTCGGCAGCCCGCAGAACAACAAGGGCCGGCAGATCGAGTTGCCCGAGTTCACTGCCGCGGTCGAACAGATGGATAAGGACGGCGACAAGCTGATCAACGAGCAGGAACTCACCGACCGGCGCGTCGGTCGCTACTTCCAATACCTCGACTTGAACCAGGACCGCAACTTGGATGCGGATGAGTGGCGCCTGTGTCGGGCCACGTTTGCATCGGTCAACGCGGCGATGGCCGTGCGCGTTGGTGGTGAGGGGGACATGACCGAGAAGAGCGTGTTGTGGCAGTATTACCGTTCGATCCCGCAGCTGCCCTCGCCGCTGATCATCAACGGCATCTACTACTTGCTCGGTGACCAAGGTGGATTGATGTCGACGATCCGCGCGGACACCGGCGAGTTCATTGAGAAGGCACGAGTCGGTGAGGCCGGCGACGCCTACTTCACCTCGCCTGTTTGCGGCGACGGCAAGGTCTACCTGCTCAGCGAAGCGGGCCTACTGACCGTGTTGGCGGCGGGCAAGGAATTGAAGCCGATTCATTCGGCAGAGTTCGGCGAGCCGTGCTTTGCCACCCCAGCCCTGGTCGACAACAAGATCTGGTTGCGCACGCACGGCCACCTCTACTGCCTAGGAGAGAGCAAGTGAGGAAGGCGATCGCAGGAGTGATGTTGGCACTCAGTGTGACCGTTGCTTCTGAGGCCCAGGAGTGGTCCCGGTTTCGCGGCGTGCGCGGGCAAGGCGTGGGCGCAGCGGACTTGCCGACGGTGTTTGGCAAACAGCACATTCGTTGGCGAACGGACCAACATGGCACCGGCCACTCGTCGCCGGTCTTGTGGGGTGACCGTCTGTTCTTGACTCGAATCCATGGCGTCAAAGGCAAGCGCGAGATCGTCTGCTATGACGCGGATACTGGTATGCAGGCGTGGTCCCATAACTGCGACTTCAAGCCGCACAAACAGCATCGCCTCAACAGCTTTGCATCGTCGACCCCGGCCGTCGATGAGCTCGGCGTCTACGTCACGTGGAGCTCCGGCGACAAGCTCGTCGCGATCGCGCTCGATCACCAGGGCGAACTGCTTTGGCAACGCGAACTCGGCGACTACTACGCGCAGCACGGCAGCGCCAATTCGCCTGTTCTGCACGGTGAGTTTGTTGTCGTCGCCAATGAGAACGAAGGCGACGACTGCTTCCTGACGGCTCTTGATCGCAAGACTGGCAAGTCGGTCTGGCGTGAAGAACTGCAGAAGAGTCCGCGCTGGGCCTGCTACTCGCCACCGTTCCTCTACGAGCCCAAGGCGGGTAAGCCGGTCATGTTGATTGCGAGCGCGGCGCACGGCTTGACCGCGTTCGAACCCGAAACTGGCGAGGTGCGTTGGCGCGCCAACCCCGGCTTCAAGAACCGCTTCATCGCGGCGCCGACCCTCTCGGGAGACAAGCTGTTGGTCAACACCGGCAGCGGCGACTCCGGCAAGGAGTGCGTGATCTTCGCTCTCAGCGATGCCGAGCACGAGCCAAAGATCAGCTCTCAGCCGCGGCGAGGTCTGCCCTACGTGCCGAGTGGCATCGCACTCGGCGGTCGCTTCTTCTTGTTTGCCGACAGCGGCTTTGCGAGTTGCCTCGACGCCGAGAGTGGCAAGCAACTGTGGCGAGAACGCATCGACGGCAAGTTCTTTAGCTCGCCGGTCAGCAATGGCAACGCGATCTACATTGGTGATCGCGACGGCAAGTTGTGGACGTTCTCAAAGACGAAGTTCGAGGTGCTCGGCAGCTTTGATCTTGGCTCCCCGATCAACGCGACGCCAGCGTTGGCGCGCGGCGCCATGTTCGTGCGCACCGCGGGCGAACTGATTCGGCTGCAGAACCCAGCGAAGTAGTCCGTCTGCTACTTCGCGCCGATGCAGTAGAGCGCTCTGTGACCGCGCAAGTAGAGTTCGTCGCCAATGACGACGGGGCTGGCATCGAACACGTCATCGAGTTCGTTGGTTGCCAGGTCCTCGTAGGTCGCGCCAGCTCGGAACACCTTGGTGACGCCCTCGCGTGATGGCAGATACACCTTGTCGCCAGCGCCGACTGGTGATGAGTAAATCGTGCGCAGTCCGGCCAGCCGTTGGCCTTCGAACGTGGGCTTACCGGTCTCGATGTCGATGCAACTCAGCACGGCATTGTTGCTGCGGACGAAGTAGATGTATTTGCCATAGAGCAGCGCGGACGGCACGTAGGACGTCTGGCGGCTGTGCTTCCATAGCATGTTTTTACCGTCGGTAACGTCACCCTCGGCGCCAGCGAGTCTGATCGCTTGCAACGACGCGCCGCGGAAACCACTCATCAGGTAGGCGATGCCGTCGCGCACGATCGGCGTCGGAATCGCGTTGGTCGTCATGCCGGTCGTGCTCCAGACGATGTCGCCGTTCTTGACGTTGTAGGCGCAGGACTTGCCGGTCGCCGAGACGATGGCCAGCGTCTTGCCGTCCGCCTTGGTGATCACCGGTGTCGACCAGCTGGTGACTTCCTTGCGAGGCTTGCGCCACAGTTCCTTGCCGGTCTTGGCGTTCAGCGCGCAGATGAACGAGTCCCCTTCGTGATCCCAGTTGATGATCAGCGCATTGCCGGCCAACGCCGGGGAACTGCCTTCACCAAACTGGTTGCGCGTGCGCATCGTGCCGAGGTCCTTCGACCACAAGATGTCGCCTGACATGCTGAGGCAGTGGATGCCGCGCGAACCGAAGTGCGCGTAGATGCGTTTGCCATCGGTGATCGGTGAACTCGATGCCTGCGAACCCGTCGCGTGCCCACCTTCGTGTGGCACGGCGCGCTTGACGCTCTTGTTCCAGATCTCCGTGCCATCCTTTCGGTTGAGGCAGATGACTCGGAAGTCGAACACCTTGGTTGGATCCTGCTTGTTGCCACGGCCGCCACCGCGTCTGCCCTGGCGTGGCTCAGCTGCCGGTGCTTCCGCAGGCTTGACCTCTTCGTCCGTCTGGATCGCGGTTGTCAGATACATGCGGTCCTGCCAGACGATCGGCGTCGAGTTGCCGAGGCCGGGTAGGGGCACCTTCCACTTGATGTTCTTCTCTTCGCTCCACTCGGTCGGCGGGTTGCCGGTGGCCTCGCCGGTGCCGTTCGGCCCGCGCCACGTCGCCCAGTTGCTGCCGCCCTTGCCCTGTAGTGCCGTTGTGTCGGTGTAGTTGTTGTCCGGAATGGCGTTGTCTTTGATCGCGTTGTCTGGAATCGAGTTGTCCGGAATCGCACTGCCGGCAACAGCATCGCGTTCGATCATGCCGAACATCTGGCCGCCGTGATCTTTGCCAGACCACATGCCCGCGTACTGATTGTCGTAGACGATGATGCGCGCGTTGAATCGGCCGAGCGTCGGCACGTTGAGGTCCGTGACTTGGATCGTCGGCGTATCGCCCGCCCAGTAGACGTCGACAGCGAGCGGCAAGGTGACCGACTTGCCGTTGTATTCAATCGTCGCATCGAACTGCCACTTCTCATCGCGGAGCTTCTTGACCCTCGCGATCTTGTAGCTGTCCTTTCGCGGTGCTTTGTTCGAGCCGGTCTCCGTGAACTGCCCGGTCATCCGGCAACCGCTCATCAGTTGTTCGAATGCGGATTCGAGGACGACGCGTTCGGCCGCTTCTGGATCGGCTTGGGCGACAAGGCTTGCTGGCAGTAGCAGCGCGAAGAGTAGGTGGGTGGCGTTCATTGTCATGGACCTCAGGTAGACGAAATATATGGGCGGGTGCTCGAGACGTCGCCGCTCTGTTTCTTTGCGGGCCTCACATACGTACACGGGACAGGTGGGCAGTCGGCCCGTTCGTGACGCGCGCGCAACGGCTACTCGCCGCGCAGGCCGTCCAGCAGTTTGCCGCGGGTTGCCAAGGCGCTGGCGAGCCACACCCAGAATACGCCGCTCAGTGCGATGGCCCCAACGAACCCGGCGATGGGCAGCAACGGCAAGCCGCGCTCGCCTTGTAGGGCTGGCAGTAGTGCGACGGTCGCGGCGACTACGCCACAGATCAGTCCGAGGCCGAGCAATACCGTGTGCTCAAAGAACACGAGGTTGCGAACGGCACTACTTGGAAACCCGACGGCGCGGGCGATCGCCAACTCGGAGCGGCGCTCGAGTGCGTTGCGTAAGACGACGACGCCAAGTCCCACCGTGCCGAGCAGCAGTCCGAGTCCCCCGAGCAGCTGGAAGATCCACAGATAGGTGTTTTGCACCGCCTGGAACGCGGTCAGGCGGTCGGCGGTTGGCGTCAGCTCCAAGCCAATGTCTTCTAGTGCGCGACCTAAGTCGGCAGTGACTTGCGGCACTCGTTCGCTCGGTGCATCGATCAAGAACATGCGGTAGCCCGATGCTGAGGGGAACCGTTCGAGCATGTGGCGGTCGGAGATGACCAGGTTGCCTTGCAGGATCGAGTCCGCAACGGTGCCGACGATGCGAACCTTGAAGTCGCGGCCTGACTCATCGCGGTATGGCAGCGAGTCGCCAAGCTTCTTGTGCAGTGCCCACGCGACACTGCCACCATCACCGATGGCCGGCACGACGCCGTCGCCGAAGTCCTGGTCGAG
>JBNMNW010000068.1:0-21965 GCA_051278165.1 Planctomycetota bacterium
TCCATACTGACGAACTGACGGACAAGAATGGTGAGACCGTGACGGCCGACTGGAGCCTGCTGTCACCTCTGTTCGGCCACAAAGGCCTGACCTATGGCTTGCACGAGGCCTACGGGTTTCTTTGGGAACTTGCCCGTGGCGTGCAGCGTACGAAGCACGACCATGCCGTCGATGTCGTTGGCCGCGTCTACACCCAGCGCTCGCGCCAGGACGGCACAACGGCGAGCATGCCGTTCCTGTTCAACTACGAAGAAGACGAGACTGGCGAACGAACGCTGCGCCTGTTCCAGTTCTTGCCAATCTCCCTAGGCCGCAGCTCCTCGGGCCGCAGCTCCTCGGGCCGCAGCTCCTCGGAACTGGCCCCATCAGGGGATGGCAAGTAATGAATCCCCTAGCAAGCACAACCCGCTTCTTCGCCGAACGCGCTCAAGGCGCTGGCTATGTGGCCAACTTGCTGCTGCGCACGTTGCTCTGCTTGCCGCGACTGCCGCGGCGCCTGCGCTTCCTGCTCGACAACGGCTTTAACGCAGGCGTGAGAGCGCTGCCGGTGACGCTCGTCGTTGCCGCCTTCGCCGGCGCTATCCTCGCGATGCAGACCGGCATCGAACTGAGGAAGTTCGGCAACACCAGCGTGCTCGGCACCATCACGGCACTGTCGATGTGCCGCGAGATGGGTCCGTTCATCACCGGCGTCATCCTTGCTGCTACGGTCGGCTCGGCGATTGCGGCCGAACTCGGCACCATGAAGGTGTCGGATGAAATCGACGCACTCGAAGTCATGTCGATCGATCCGATTGACTACCTGGTGCTGCCGCGCGTCGTCGCGCTGTCGTTGATGTGCCCGATCCTGACCGTGCTTTCCAACCTGATCGGAATCTACGGCGGCAGCGTCATCGCCGAGCAGAACCTCGGCGTCAGCCCTGACCTCTACTGGGTCGGCGCGATCGAATCACTGACTTCGTCAGGCATGCTGCTGCCGAAGGAAGTCTACGTCGGCCTACTCAAGTCGTTCATCTTCGGGATCGCCATCGCCAGCGTCAGTTGCGCGGCTGGCCTGAAGGCTCGCGGCGGCGCACTCGGTGTCGGACTCGCCGTGCAGACCGCAGTGCGCAATTCGGTGCTGTTGATCATCGTGCTCGGCTTCGTGATCACGTGGTTCTTCTACTTCCTGGCCTAAGCGATGATCGAACTGCAAAACGTGCACAAGCGGCTCGGCGGCCGCGACATCCTCAAGGGCCTGAGCCTGAAGATTCCGAAGGGCGTGAATTTCGTGCTGATGGGCCCATCCGGCACCGGCAAGAGCGTCACCCTCAAACACGTCATCGGCATCTTCAAGCCCGACCAGGGCCACGTGTTTGTTGATGGCCAAGACGTGCCGGCGATGGACCAGAAACAGCTGATGGCGCTGCGCAAGCGCATGGGCTACCTGTTCCAAAACGGTGCCTTGATCAACTGGCTGTCGGTCGGCGACAACGTCGCACTGCCGCTCAGAGAACACAGTCGCATCTCGAAGTCCGAAGTCGATGACCGCGTCCACAAAGTGCTCAAGCTCGTAGGCATGGAAAACGCCGCGAAGCAAGCTCCACCGGACATCTCGGGCGGCATGAAGCTGCGCGCTGGTCTGGCGCGCGCGCTGGTGACCAATCCAGAGTATGTGCTCTACGACGAGCCAAACGCCGGCCTCGACCCAATCATCAGCCATCAGATCCACGAACTGATTTCTGAAGTGCGCGACACCCTGTCAGTGACCGGTTTGATCGTCACCCACTCGCGCGCCTGCGCGACCCAGTGCGGCGACCGCATCGGCATCCTTGACGGCGGCGGTCTCGGCATCGAAGGCAGCGTCGACGAGATCACTCACAGCGACCACCCACTGGCCCGTGCCTTCATGGGCATGGGGTCGGACTAAACGTACCCCGCAATTCCCGAACAACACATCCACATGGACCGCATCAAACGCGACACCCTGCTCGGCTTCGTCTTCTTCGGCACGCTGGGCTTTCTGCTCTGGGCGACCGTCAACCTGACCGACTTGTCACTGAGTGAGAAGATCGACGTCTACTTCCCGCAAGCGGGCAGCTGTGACGTTGGCACCAACGTCATGGTGCTCGGCAAGAAGATTGGCAAGGTCGGCGCCATCGACATCCAGTATGACCGCGCCGATACACCGGTGAGGATGCAGCTGTTGCTGCGCGAGAAGATCCCGCTCAGGGACGGTCATTTGATCGAAGTGCGCGACGACGGCGTGCTCGGTGGCAAGCAGATATACATTGATCCCGGCAAGGGCGCTCCGCTGGCCGATGGCGCCGCGTTGCTCGGCATAGTCGCAGGCAGCGCGTTCGACAAGCTCGGCGACATCGCCGATGGCAAAGGCGCGGTCGGCGAGTCCTTAAACTCCGCGCTCACGGAGGTCGGCGACTTCTTCCGCAACATGAACGATCCGGAGACGTCGATCGGTCGCATGGCGACCCGCCGCGAGCTCTACGACAGCGTGCTCAGCACGTTCAACAACGCCAACCGTATCTTCGAGGCTGTGACCAACGCCGAAGGCGCTGTCGGCACGTTGATCATGAACAAGCAGACGGCCGAGGACACCACGACCCTGCTCGCCAACTTGCGCACGGTCAGCGACAGCCTGCTACGGACGGATGGCCCGCTCGGCGTCTTGCTCAACGACCAGGAGGCGGCGCGTGACCTGCAGGGCATCCTCGACAACGTCGACCGTCTGATCGCCGACTCGCGCGATGGCAAGGGCATGCTCGGCCGCATCCTGACTGACGACAAGCTTGCTGGCGAGTTTGCTTCGATCGTAGCGAACCTGAACACGATGCTGCAGAAGGCCAACGATCCAAACGCTGGCGCACTCGGCGCGATCACCAGCGATCCAGAGATGGCCAAGCACCTAAAGGAGACGATCGCCAACGCCAACATGGTTAGCGAGCAGCTCACCCAACGTAAGGGTCTGCTCGGGGTCCTGATCAACGACGAAGACCTGGCCGTGCGCTTCCGCCGCATCCTGACGCAGGTATCACGCGCGATCGAAGATGCTCGCGAAGCGGCGCCGATCAGCAACTTCGTGCAGGTCTTGCTCGGCACGTTCTAGTGGTGTGATGCCAGCTTCGCAGCGGTTCGCTGCGAGCTTAGCGCTCGTCCGCGTCAAGGAAGCGGGCGCGCAATTCTGGCGTCGGCACCCAACACTCTTCGCGCTTGCCAAACCAGCGAATGCGATTGCGCGCGATCCAGTCGTAGACCAGATTGCGCAGCGGATACGGCACAAGCCAGAACACCGAAACTAGCGGCCACGGGAACCGCAGGCCGCGTGCGATCGCCAGCGCAGCCGTCGACTTCATCTGCAGCTTGCCGCCGCGAATCAGCAGGATGCTGTCGGGAAGCACGCCTTGCGCCACCTTGGCGATCGCATCACGCCCCACTTGCGACTGCAGCGACGCAAACTGAAAGCGCCCCTTCGGATCCCGCTTCAGAACGAACTGCACCGAGTTGTTGCACAGGTTGCAGTCGCCATCAAAAAGCACCAGTGGATGTTCGCTCGGTTCAGACACGTTGTCAGCATCGTAGCCGTGCGTAGCGCTCCTGTCGGCACCCGTTGCTATGCTCTCGTGCATGTGGCGATCCTCATTGTTGGTGTTAATACTCATTCGGGTGCTTTGTGGGCTGGTCTTATGTGACGTCAACAGCGCGCAAGCAACCGCCGTCACCCCCGCCACGAAGGCCACCCCGAGTAAGATCGAATCGTGGGACCTCCGCGGCAAACGCCTGTTGGGTGGAGGCGGCAAATTGCCCAGCGCCATTTACGAACGCTTCCTGCAGCTCGCTGGCGGCAAACACGCGCGCGTGCTGATCGTTCCGACTGCCAGCCAACGCGCCGACACCGCCGAGGGCCGACAGGCCACGCTGCAACGCTGGCGGGAGGCCCACCCCGGCTACCAATTCGAAGTGCTTCACACGCGTGATCGCACCGAAGCCGACAGCGAAGCGTTCGTCAAGAAGCTCAACAACGCGACCGGGATCTGGTTCGGTGGCGGCGCCCAGTCGCGACTCGCGGAAGCCTACGTCGGCACGCGCTTCGAACGCGAAATGTATGCGTGGTTAGATCGCGGCGGCGTCATCGGTGGTTCATCGGCCGGCACGGCAATCCAAACTCACACGATGATCGCCGGAGGCAAAGCACCACCGCGGCTCATGACCGGCTTCGATCTCGTGCCGTTCGCAATTGCCGACCAACACTTCTCGCAGCGCAAACGCCTACCGCGGCTGCTGCTCGCACTCGAACTGGCGCCGGGTCACTTCGGCATCGGCATTGACGAAGGCACCGCCATCCTCGTGGAGGGGCGCTCCATGCATGTGCTTGGCAAAGGCAAGGTGCACTTCGCCTTGGCCAAGACCAAAACGCAACCGCAACGTGTCGTCGCGCTCGCTGCTGGCGAATTTGCCGACCTGCCGACTTGGCAACGCGCCGCGCGCCAACGTGGCATCGGCGCATGGCCCAAAGCGAAGTATGCGACGCCTACGGTTAAGACAGGCTCATTAGTGCTAGCCGGCGGCGAGCACGTGCCGGACGCGGCGTTCGAACGCTTCGTCGCATTGGCCGGTGGCGCGGCCCGAGCACGCATCGTGATCGTGCCGACCGCGACGCCATCGTGGGAGCAGCGCAGCGACCTCGCGCAGCGCAAACTGAAGGCACTGTCCGTCACCAAGATCCAACTGCTCACCCCAGAACATCCGAACGACTTCACCGAGGTTCACACCGAGATGCTGGAGCTTGCGACCGGTGTCTGGTTTGACGGCGGCCGTTCGTGGCGCATCCTCGACGCGTTCGACGGCACAGCGATCCCTGGCGCACTGCATGGCGTGCTCGACCGCGGCGGCGTCATCGGCGGCATGGCGAGCGTGCAGAACGACTTCTTGCTGCGCGGCGAGCCGAGGTCCCCCAAACCTCTGCACTGCGAAGGCTACGACCACGGACTTGGCTTCTTGCCAGGCTGCGCGATCGACGATCAGTTCGCGCCACATCAAGGCATCGAGGACCTGAAGGCGCTCATCACCAAGCACCCGCAACTTCTCGGGATCGACCTCAACGATCACACCGCCGCAATCATCACTGGCGACAACCTCAACGTTCTCGGTTCGCAAACGGTGACGATCGTGCAGCGACGAGCCGACCAAGAAGCGGCGGTCAGCACATCGCTAACGGGTGGCGAGCAATGGAACCTGCGACTCGGGCAACGAAGTCGCTAACACAGTGAAGCAGTCGCTGCGCTGCACGCGGCGTCAGAGTCAGCCTACCGCCAACGCCGTTTCGATCGCCAAACAAGCCAAGCGAATCACGCGTCAGCGAGACGCCGAATCACGCCATGGCCGGATCAGGCACGAGCATCTCATGTGCCGCCGACCAGCGCGCCGTGACGGTAGTAGCCAGACAGTGCCTCGTTCAACTTGCCGGCTGCATCCCACACGAACCACGGGCCTTCGCGTTGGCCGGCACGGTAGAGACCCTGCAATGCCATGGCTCCGTTTGGGTGCCACACGGTGCTCGGCCCTTCAAAGATCCCCGCTTGAAAGGTCGCCAAGGACTTGATGCGACCATCGACAAAGAACTGCTTCCAAATGCCGTCCAACGAGCCTTTGGTCATGAACACCGTGTCGCGAGTTCCGTTGGTCGGCAGCTTGGTCCAGCGCCCGTAGCCAATATGGCGCCGCTCAACTCCTCGGGCATAAACCTGCCCGTCCGCGGTGCGATGCACGACGCCGACATCGCAGCTGGCCGTCACCACGGCGATGAGCATCATCACGATTCGCTGAGCCTTCGCGGGCTTCATCGAGCCACCAGCTCCGCTGCGGCGAACCCAGCGGCGCGTTGTCGCTGCCACACGAACTTCGCTTCGAGTTCCTTCAGGAGCGCCGCACTGTGTGGATAGCGCACCCGAAACTCAGGCTCACGCAACGCTTGCTCGGCTTCATCAGTGAGCAGTAAGCAAGTGCCCGACGATACCGAGTCCAACATCTCGGCCACGATCTGCGGCACAGTGTTGGTGACATCGGCTGAGGCAAGACCCAGCACGGACTCTTGCGATACGTGCGCGAGACGCGCCAACAAGAACGCCTGATCACGGTAAGGACCAGCAATGATCCGACAGGTGCGCTCGGCAGCGATTTGCTGGTAGCCATCAACAAAGGCGGCGGCCGCATTGTGCTCAGCACGAAGCAAGACCTTGGTCCCGGACAAGGCAACGGCGACCAACACCAAGGCGATTGCCCAGCGTCGCGTTAGCGCTCGTGCGACCAACAGCGAGGCGATCGGCAACAGCGGCAACAAGAACGAACCATTGTCGCCAAGCGTGCTGGTCAGGTGGCACCCGAGCAATAACCCGATCCCCACCAGCGACAGCACAACCAGCGCGCGGCGATGCCATCGATACGACCAAAGCGCGGCCAGGATGCCTAGGCTTAGAGGCAGGAAGCTGCGCCCCGCGTCACGCGCCAGTAGATTGCCCAGCGTGCCGAGGTCGTAGTTGACGATCTGGTCCCAGGTCGGCACCAGCTCGGGCGGGCGCTGCCACTGGCACGCGAACACCGTTGCCATCGCAATAGCTACGACCGTCAACATTGGCAGCAACCGTTGCCGGAGCGTTTGGCTCGGCGCTTGTAGCAGTGCAGCTGCATCGCCATCAGCAGCTGCATCGTCATTCGCAGCATTACCTATCGCCGTGTCGCTGCCGCGAGGCCACGCCTCGGTCAACCAGAATGGCACGATCGCAACCGCCAACAACAAGCCGGCGGACGACGCAACGAAGGCGCCTCCCAGCAACAGCCCCAGCAACGCAGCCGTGATCCAGCGGCCATCGCGAGCCAGCCGTGAAGCCAACCAAATGGCCATAGCGGCGATGCACAGTTCGATGGCGTGCACGTGCACCGTGGTGGCGGCTGTGGCGGCGGCGGGCGTAAAGGCTACGAATGCGGCTGCAACCAGTGCTTCACATCTCGTCAAGCCGAGCATTCGCGCCGACGCGCGCGTCAGCCACGAAGCCGCAGCCACAGCCACCGCCGCGAGCGTCATCGCCGCGGCATGCAGTCCAAGGCCGGTGAAGCGCAGTCCTTCGACACACCACAACCACAGCGCTGCCAACGGCGTGTCAGCGACTGGAGCCGGCACACCAGGCAGTCCAAGCAAGACCAACGATTGGTCATGCAAGGCTGCGGGTTGGGCAAGCAAGTACAGCACCATCGCGAACAGGGCCAGCAGCAGGCCATCGGAGCGATGCGGCAATCGATAAGACTCAGTCACGAAGCTGCTCCCGGAGCGTTGGTAGTAGTGCCTTCGCGATCAACCGATGCCCTGCTGCGTTGGGATGATGGTCACCAGGAATGCGGATCTTCGTGACGTCCATGCCCATCAAGTCATCGAGGACATCGACGACCGCGATGCCGTGTTGGTTGCAACGCGCGCATACCTGGGCGTGGATGCTGTGGTAGGGATAGGTCGCATCAAAGGCCTTGGTGAAGTCGGGCAGCACGACCGTCAAGAACGTCGCATCGTGTTCGCGACACGCGTCCGACATCGCAACGATCGCGTCGCAACACCGGCTCGCCTTGGTGGCTCCCGCACCCCAACTGAGACGATAATCCTTCTCGTACCGAGGGCGACGAAGTGGCGCCAACGGATGGTCATCACAGCAAGCTACGCAGAGACTGTTGAGCACACGCTTGCCATCTTCAAGCAGCCAGGATGAGGCGTTGCCGTAGACATCGATCAACGGCGTGGGCACGCCAATTGGTGGTTCGGCGTCATTCATCACAAAGCCGTGCACCACGTGATCGGGCTGAAACTCCTTGAGCCAGCGGCGCAAGCAAACCAGTTGTTGCTCGGTGTTGTAGCCGGGCACGCCAGTGTTGATCGCGAACACTGGCATGCTCACTGTAGTCAGCATGCCTTCGACACGATGGGCATAGGTCTCGCCATCGGGAACCAGCAGGCCGAACGTGTAGGAGTCGCCGACAAACAACACGCGCACGGCTGCTTCCTTCGGCGGCGGTGGCCAGAGCACATGTCGTCGCAAGCGCTGCTCGTTGGTGCGAACGCGCATCGTCAACGGTGGCGCACCACCCTCATCGATGAACGTCTCGACGACATCGAGGTTTGCTTTCAGCGCGTAGAGTTCGCCACCTGGCACGCGTTCGTAAAGCTTCTCGCTAAACGCGAGGTCTTCCGCCGCTTGGCCGGCTCGCACGGCAGCTCGCCACAGCCACTCGCCAATCGCAAAGCAGACGGCTACGGAAGTGAGTAGCAGTGCGATTTGCAGTAGGCGGCGAGGTGGACGCACCATGGTCGCCATAAGCTATCACTGCTGCATATTTTGCACAGCAGATGGCGCCATCAAGCAACCGCAAACGGGCAGCCACGCATGCCGTTCCCCCCCACGCACAAGGGCTTGCCCAAGCACGCGAGCAACTTCCCGCCTGGCGCAACCGGCCTCAGGCCGAAGGCACGTGGCGGTGAATGCTAGACGCGGTGGACACTTACACAGCACTGACCACGCCACAGGGAGGCAGACGGTATGGCATAGGTGCTGGCACACTAAGTGCGAGCCCCAGAGACAATCACCACGCCGCAATGAAAACGCCCGCGATAGCCCTCTTCGTCTTGTCCGCCTGCACCCAGGCTCCATCAGGCGGTCCCCCGCCGAAGACCGCAACAACCCTGAACCGCGCGGTTGCGGAGATCGATCCGCGCATCTGGAAGATTCACCAAGCTCGCAATGGTGACTACTGGTTCGGCAGCAACGGCAACGGGGTCTATCGATTCGATGGCGTCGACGTCACCCACTACACCCGTGCCGACGGCCTCAGCGGCGATGAAGTCCGTGGCTTGCACGAAGACGCCAAAGGCAACGTGCTCATCGCTACGAACAGCGGCGTCAGCAAGTTTGATGGGCACGGCTTCGCCACCCTGGAGCTCGTTGCGGAACCGACACTGCTCAAAGACTGGGTGCTCGACCCTGATGATTTGTGGCTGGTCAAGCCAGGCGTTCGCGGCCCCGTTCGCTACGACGGCGAGAAGCTCTACCACATGCAGCTGACGGATAGTCCCGCCGACGCCGCACACCACGAACAGCAAGCAAGCTTCCGCTTCGACACCAAAGCGGTTTACAGCACCTACAAGGACCGGCGCGGGCACTTGTGGTTTGGCACAGCAAACGTGGGGCTGTGTCGATACGACGGCCAAACACTCGGCTGGATGTTTGAAGACCAGTTGACCACGACACCTAGCGGCGGCGCATTCGGCATCCGCTCCATCTTTGAAGACCGCGCCGGGGACTTCTGGATCTGCAACACGCGCAACCGATTCGAGATGTCACGCGACGTGTCGCAAGTAGGCGAGCACACCTTGATCCAGTATGCGAAGCAGCAGGGCTTGCCGCAGGCGGCCGCCGACACGGACGAGAACTTCCTCTTCTACCCGGCCATGATCGAAGACGACGCGGGAGCTCTATGGATGGCGTGCGGCAGCGATGGCGTCACGAAATACAGCGGCGAACACGTCACGCGCTACGCCATCGCAGACGGCGCGTATGCATGCCACATCTACCGCGACCTCAAAGGCAAACTCTGGGTCGGCACGCTCGAACATGGCATCCACGTGTTCGACGGCACGAAGTTCGAACGGTTTCAGCCGCCCAAAGCTCAGGCAGTCAAATCAACAACTGCCGCTAAGTGAGCCCGCGCTGCGACAGCATGCTCTCGACATACTTCGCCAACACATCGACCTCGACGTGAATGGACTCCCCAACCGCCCGGCTGCCCAGCGAAGTCTGCTGCGCCGTATGTGGGATCACCGCGATGCGAACCGCACCATCCTTTTGGCCGGCGATGGTGAGCGACACCCCATCCAGGGTCACCGAACCTTTTTCTACACAGTATTTCTGTAGGGAATCGGGGACGCGCGCCCACAGCTCGCCCCCCTCGTGAGCGTCGATCGCCCCAGTCACCTCGCCGACCCCATCCACATGGCCCTGGACAATATGTCCGCCGAGCGGTTCCCCCGCCCGCAGCGCCCCTTCCAGATTGAGTAACTGGCCGACCTGGGCCTGGCCTAACCACGTGCAGTCGAGCGTTTCCGGGGTCAGGAAGAATTCGGCGACACCGGATTCCTGACTCACTACGGTGCAGCAGGCCCCGGAAAGGGCAATCGAGTCGCCAATGCGGAACGACCCAGGCAGGGCGGAGATATCGACAAACAGGCGTAGGCCACCGGGCACCACGGTGCTGGCAGTGACGGATCCCTGGGCTTGGACGAGGCCGGTGAACATTGGCTTGGAGTGGCGGTCTATTGGGATACGGGTCGCGTTTGCACCATCGTCATCGTCGCTTTGCACCGTCAGGAACCGGTCTCGACGGTGCCCGCGGGAGCATGGCCATGAAAAAGCGGTTGTCGCCCGGCGCTCGCCGGCCTTGACCGCCCCCAGACCCAACCGTATCGTTCTTACCCCTTCTTTGCGGTAGGGGCACCGTGCACTGCGCCATTCTGACACTCTTTCCGGAGGCCATCCGGCCATACTTGGACGAGAGCATCCTCGGGATTGCTCAGTCTCAGGGCAAGCTTCGGCTCGACTTAGTCGACTTCCGAAACAACGCTCTGGACCGACACCGAACAGTCGACGATCGACCGTTTGGTGGAGGGCCTGGCATGGTGCTCAAACCGGAACCGATCTTTGCAACTATAGATGACGTGGAACAGGCTCACGGCCCGTTCCACAAGATCCTGCTCTGCCCCCGCGGTCGAACCTTCGACCAGGCGCGCGCGCGGGAACTCAGCCGCATGGAGCGGGTGATGTTCTTGTGCGGTCGCTACGAAGGTTATGACGAACGCATCCGGGACGGTCTAGCCAGCTCTGCTGGTGGCTACGAGGAGATATCGCTAGGCAACTTCGTGTTGGCCGGCGGTGAACTCCCTGCCATGACCGTTCTAGAAGCCGCGGTAAGGCTGATCCCTGGGGTGCTTGGCTGTGCCGAGTCCGCCCAACTCGAGTCGTTCGAAACCGAATGGCTCGATTACCCGCAGTACACCCGTCCGCGTGAGTTTCGCGGCATGGTCGTTCCCGACGTGTTGTTGTCGGGTGACCACGCCAAAGTCGCACGCTGGCGCCAAGAGCAGGCTGAATTGTTGACCGCACAGAAACGCGCGATCGAGCGACCAGCAGTCCAGTCAGAAAAACTGGACAACTCAACCAAAACCTAACCGAATAACTACCCGACCCCTGGCTTCCAGAAGCCTGACGAACAGCTGCGAAGCCCGATCGTCGAACCACTAAGAGACAGAACAATGAACATCATGCGTCAGCTCGAACTCGAGCACATGAAATCCTCGCTCCCCGACTTCGGCGTCGGCGACACCGTCGACGTGCACTACCTGATCAAGGAAGGTGAGAAGGAGCGCGTGCAGTTGTTCGCAGGCACGGTCATCGCATTCCACGGCCACGGCATCAGCAAGACGTTCAAGGTTCGCCGCATCGTCTCTGGCGAAGGTGTCGAGCGTACGTTCGCGCTACACAGCTCGCGCGTTGCCGACGTCACGGTCAAGGGCCGCGGTGTCATCCGCCGCGCCAAGCTCTTCTACCTGCGCGAGCGCGAAGGCAAGAAGACGCGTTTGACCCGCAACCTGGGCCCGAAGAAGTGGCCGCGTAGCGGTGCTGGCAGCGGCCTTTCGAACGCAGAGACGAGCGCCGACACCAAGTCGGCCGAATAAGACTCCGCTGCTATACCCAAATAGGTTGGTAGTTCAGCCTGTTGCCGCCGGCAGCAGATAACTGATTGCCAACCGCCGTCTCATGGTGAGTCAGTCTCCGTGAGAAGACCTGCTTGCCGCCCGAACGTGACACCCCACCAGGGGCCGTCACCCACAGGCACCTACTACACCCCCGACAGTCCTTTCGCGGCCTCGCCCGTCATGCTCGAGAACGCCCGCCGTCAATTCCTCCTCGTCCTGATCGCGATCATCGCGGGCGCCACCTGTTGGGTGACGCTGAGTCCAACCCTCGGTCCAGACCTGAAGGGCGGCACCCAGCTGCTCTACAACGTCCCGAAGGCAACGCTCGACGGAATCATCAAAAAGGAAGGTGCCTCCGCCAAGGAGATCATGGCGCAGACGATCACCGTCATGCGCGAACGGATCGACCCGAACGGGACCCTCGATCCGCTGATCACGCAAAGCGGCGACACCGGCATCCTGATCGAGTTGGGTGAGTTCAAGAACCCCAACGAGCTCAAGCGCGTGCTCGAAAGAATCGGCAACCTGGGCCGACTCGAGATGCGCATGGTGGCCTATGAGGACTACCGCAAATACACCGAAGTCACGTTCAACCTGGCGGCCGAGCGCACGCGCCTCGAGACGTGGCTCAAGGTGCCGGCCAACAAGGAGCTGATCGACAAGGATCCGAAGAACATCCGTCGATTCAACGAGAGCGTCACTAACGGCCCGATCGCCCGCAACAACCTGCACTGGTTCCCGCGCGAGATTCGCTCAGATCCTAAGGATCGCACTCGTTGGGATCGTTCCTACACGATGATCCCGTCGCTGCAGGGCCAAACGGTGCGCGCCTGGGACGAGACGCAATACAACGCTGGCGCGATCCCGGCAGAGATCAGCAAGCTTGAGGTCAAGGACCAGCGCCTGATCGAGTTCGTTGCGATCAACATGAAGGAACGCTCCTTCAGCGGTGAGGACCTTGATCCGAGTGGTGTCGGCGTCGGCATGGGCAACAATGGCGGCCCGGGCGTCAACTACCGCATGCGCGGTGGCTTGACTGCCGCATACGCTGATTGGTCGGCTGAGCACAAGGGCAAGTCGAGTGCGATCATCCTCAACGGCTACGTCAAGTCGGCGCCGTCGTTCGAGAACAAGATCACTCGCAACGGCATCATCACCGGTGACTTCACGCAAGCCGAGGTCGAAGAGCTCGTCAAGGTGCTGCGCACCGGCTCGCTTCGCATTGAGCCGGAGCTGCTGAGTCAGGTCACGATCGGTGCCCAACTCGGCAACCAAGCCATCAGTCGCGGTGTCTGGTCGATCGTCGGCGGTGGCGTCCTGGTCTTCCTGTTCATGCTCGCCTTCTACAAGCTCGCCGGCACCATCGCCTGCGTGTCCTTGTTGCTGAACGTGTTCCTGCTCTATGCAGGCATGCTGTTCATGCAGGCGACCATCACCCTGCCGGGCCTGGGCGGCATCGTGTTGACGCTAGGCATGGCCGTTGACGCCAACGTGCTCATCTACGAGCGCATTCGCGAAGAGCTCAACAAGGGCAAGGAACTGCTGCAGGCAGTGCGCGCTGGCTTTGAGCGCGCGATGTCGGCCATTCTCGACTCCAACATCACGACCTTCCTGGTCGGCCTGGTGTTGTTCAACGTCGGTGTCGGTCCGGTGCGCGGCTTCGCCGTGACGCTGATGGTCGGTATCGTCACGACGGTCTTCACGCAGTTCTTCGTCTCGCGCCTGCTGTTCCACTGGGCCCTGACGAACAACAAGCTGGAAGGCTGGAAGCCCAACACGCTGTTCGAGAACCGCAGCCTCGACTTCGTCGGCAAGATCAAGACATGTGGCGCCTTCAGCGCGATCGTCATCATCGCCGGCCTCGCCTACGCGACGACCGTGCCGTCGGAGAAGGTGCTCAGCATCGACTTCACCGGTGGCGCCAACTTGCGCATGGTCTGCAACGAGGGCCTCGAGCCTGACTTCATTCGCGACGCGCTCACGAACGACAAGAAGTTCATCGCCGAATACCCGACCACGGGCGTCAACACCTACGGCGAGTCGGGCAGTCAGTTCAACGTCCGCCTCAAGCTGAACTCGACGCAGCGCGACGAGATCAACGAAGGCCGCAAGGCCTGGCGTGAACTGCGCAAGACCGCACCGGAAGGTACGACGACGGCTGTCTACGAGCCGCCCTACCTCGGCGAACTGCGCCGCATCTTCGACGGCAAGCTCGTCGACCAAGCGTTCAGTGGTGGCATGCTTACCGAAAGCGCCTCGAACGGCGACAGCCTGCAAAACGCACAGCTCAACGTGCACTTCGCGGCTCCGGTGGACCTCAAGCGTCTACAGGACCTGCTGGGTGCCGGCCTGAGCCAAAGCCTGATCGTGCCCATGTCTGACGATGGCGTGGCAGACGTCGCAGCGACAAGCTCGAAGAGCTTCCGCGTTGAATGGACGACGCAGATCACCACCAAGGAATGGCAGCTTGCTGAAATCGTCAGCGAGCAGATCGCCACGCTGGAAGACGATAACAGCAACCCGATCGTGTTGTCCGACCCCTTCCCGGAGGCTCAGGAAATCCAAGGCCGCCTGGTCAACGACCTGCGCAACGCCGCCATCGGCGCACTGATCCTCGCTTGGGCGCTGATCGTGTTCTACCTGCGCGTTCGCTTCCACGAATACAAGTATGGCCTCGCGGCCGTTGTCGCGCTGATGCACGACGTGTTGGTGACGTTCGTGATCGTGGTCCTGTTCAACAACATGGGCCTCGTCAGTGCCGAGATCGGCTTGGCGATGATCGCGTGCTTCCTAACCATCATCGGTTACTCGGTGAACGATACGATTGTCGTGTTCGACCGGATTCGCGAGAACCGGATCGAGAACGCGCGCAACAACGTCGACGAGTCGTTCCGCTCGCTGATCAACCGCTCGCTCAACCAGACCTTGTCTCGCACGATCTTGACGACCGTGCTGACGCTGTTCGTGGTCGTTGCGCAGCTGATTGTGAACTACGACAGTGGCTCGGACCTCGAAGCGTTCGCCTTCGCCATGACGGTCGGCATGATCTCGGGTGTCTACTCGACGATGTATATCGCCGCGCCGATCCTGATCTGGATGGACAAGGGCGGCCCGGTAGAAGTGCCGGAAGGCCCACGCGATCCAGAAGTGGAAGGCGACTTCGACAACGAAGCCGACATCCGCGCCAAGGAAGAAGCTGCCGCAGCTGCGGCGGCGATCGAAAAGAGCTAGCGCTCGGATCTGCAGGTCCTCAGGGCCGCAGGTCCTCAGGGCCGCAGATCCTCAGGGCCTTGGGCTTCAGGGCATTGGGCTTCAGGGCATTGGTCTTAAAAGATCGAGCCCTGAGCGTTCTAGCCCCGAAGGCTCTGCCCCTAAGTAGCAGGGCTAAGTTAAGGTGAGCAGGGCCGACTAGGCCCCCACCGACCCCAGGCGCCACTTCGGTAGCGCCGCGTTATGAACCCGCAACTCGCAACGCCACGCTTCACGGGACTACTAGCCCCGTTTGACCTGCGCACCACCGCGCTACTCCGAACGGATGTGCTCGTCATAGGCTCCGGCATCGCCGGCGCCGCGACCGCCCTCGCGGCTGCCGAAGAAGGCGCCGAGGTGCTGCTCGTAACCAAAGACAAACTCGACGAGACCAACACCGCATGGGCGCAAGGCGGCATTGCCGTCGTGCAACTGCCCGAAGACAGCATCGAGCAGCACGTCGAAGACACGATGCGCGTCGGTGCCGGCATCTCCGACGAAGCCGTCGTGCGCTCAGTCATTGAGCGGGCCGGCGACGCGGTGGCCTGGCTCGAACAACTAGGCACAATATTCGACCGCCACGCTCTCGATAGCGGCGATGCCCACGGCACCCTGCAGCTATCACGCGAAGGCGGCCACAGCCACCCACGCGTCGCACATTCCAACGGTGCCGCTACGGGCCGCGAGATCCAACGCGCCCTGATCAACGCGCTGCGCGCCCACCCACGCATCACGATCCGCCCACACGTCTTTGTGCGCGACCTGATCCTGCGTGACGGCCGCTGCGTCGGCGCTGCCGGCCTTCAGAACGGTCGCAACGAAGCGATGGAAATCGCCATCGAGGCGAACTCGGTAGTGGTCGCGACCGGCGGCACCGGCCAGATTTACCGCGAGACCACCAACCCGACCGGCGCCAGCGGCGACGGCCAGGCGTTGTGCTTCCGCGCCGGTGCGCGCCTCGCCGACTGCGAGTTCATGCAGTTCCACCCAACCACGCTCTACATTGCCGGTGCTTCGCGCTTCCTGATCAGCGAAGTCGTGCGCGGAGCAGGCGCGGTGTTGCGCGATCGCAACGGCGACCGCGTCATGGAGGGCAAGCACCCGATGGCCGACCTCGCGCCGCGCGACGTCGTCAGCCGCGCCATCCTTGAGCGCATGGTCGCCACCAACGACACGCACGTCTATCTCGACATGAGTAGCGTGCGCGGCAACCCGCACGAACTGTTCCCGTCGATCGCGCGCATCTGCTCGACGTTCGACCTGGACCTGGCCAAGGATGCGATCCCGGTGCGCCCCGGCGCCCACTACTTCCTCGGCGGTGCGGCTACCGACTCAGAAGGCCTAACCAATGTGCCCGGCCTGTTCGCGGTTGGCGAAGCGGCGGCTTCGGGACTGCACGGCGCCAACCGGCTGGCATCCAATTCACTACTAGAGGGCTCGGTCATTGGCCTGCAATGTGGGCGCGTCGCCGCCCGCCAAGCCCTGGAAGCCGAAGGCAACGGCACCCGACTCGGCCTGCCGCGTCGGCTCGATGGCCCGGTGCTCGCCGCCGACCCGCCACGCCTGCTTCACGACGACCTGCTCTACGCCCTTAAGTCGCTGATGTGGCGCCAGGTCGGCCTGCGCCGCGAAGCCCAAGGCATGCAGGACGCCCGGGCGCGCATCGCGTTCTGGCACCAATACCTAACCCGCGGCCACCTCGACAACCGTGCCGCCTGCGAACTGGCCAACATGCTGACCGTCGCGGCACTCGTGACCGAGGCCGGCCTGCAGCGCGACGAGTCACGGGGCACGCACTTCCGGACCGACGCGAACCAGCGGGACGACGAACGTTTCTGCCGTCGCATCTTCCTACAACGTGCAGATGATGGTCGAATCAGTAGTGAACACGGTCCGCTGTCTCAGCCGACCGACCGTACCCCAGCCTGACTCTTCAGGCGTATAAGCAATCTTGGGCGAACAACCACACGACCGGACCCTGGACACTCGCCAGGGCCACGCCACCGAAGCGATCCTGTTTGGCATCATGCCGATGGGCGATCCGCGCACTGCAGCGGAAGCGCTGTCCGAACTGCAACAGCTCGCCGAGACCGCCGACTTCGTGCCGGCAGGCTGCATGGTGCAGCACCGGCGCGTCCCTGACGCGCATGGTTTCCTCGGCGCCGGCAAGCTCGCCGAGCTCGCCGAAGTCGTCAAGCTGGCGCACAGCGGCTGTGTCATCTGCGACGACTCGCTGACGCCTAACCAGATGCGCAACATCGAGAACACCGTCGGTGTTCCCGTCATGGACCGCAGTGAATTGATCCTGCAGATCTTCGGCACGCACGCGCGCACGCCGCAGGCTCGCATGCAGGTCGAACTCGCGGCGCTGCAATACGAGATGCCGCGACTGCGGCGGCGTTGGACCCACCTCGAACGACAGCGCGGCGGCATTGGCATCCGCGGTGGTGCTGGCGAGAAGCAGATCGACGTCGACCGCAACTTGCTGCGCACGCGCATTGCTTCCGTCAACCGCGACCTGAAACGCATCGAACAACACAAGGTGCGCGCCGTGCAGTCGCGCCCGGACTTGTTCACCGTCGCTCTAGTGGGCTACACCAACGCTGGCAAGTCGTCGCTAATGAACCGGCTGACTGACGCCGGCGTGCTCGCGGAGAACAAGCTGTTCTCCACGCTCGACACCCGCACCAGGCCGTGGCGCCTGTCCGGTGGCCGAACGATCCTGCTAACCGATACCGTCGGTTTCCTGCGCAAGCTGCCGCACCAACTCGTCGCCAGCTTCCACGCGACCCTCGAAGAAGCGCTGCACGCGGACCTGCTGCTGGTGCTCGTCGATGGCAGTTCCGCGGAAGCCACCGAGCAACTGATCGCGGTCGACGAGGTGCTAAACACACTTAAGGCCGACAACCTGCCGCGCCTGACGGTGCTGAACAAACTTGACCTAGTCGAAGACCGCGCGACCCTGGCGCCTTTGTGGCACATCGACCCGCACGCGATCGCCGTCTCGGTTCAGGATGGCGAAGGCATTCCCGAAGTCATGACTTCGATTCAGAACCACCTGGCTGCCGTCGAGAACCGTGTCGAGTTGCTGCTGCCGCACTCGGCTGGTGCGCTCCACGCGGAAATCCGCACGCGGACAACTGTGCTGTCGGAGTTCTACACCGAGGACGGCTGCCTGATGGAGATCCAGGCATCGCCAGCGATTCTCGGTCAATTGATGGCGGGCGGCGCACAAGCGGTGCAACGAGCGCCAGATGCGCCTGACCAGATCGACTAGGTTCGCCGGGCCGTTGTTCGCGGTCATGGTGCTAGTTCACCACTGCTAGTTCACCACTGCTAGGTGACCGTCGCTGCTTGCCCCTGTTGGGCCAATCTGGCTCGACCACGGCGCCACAAGAACTCGGCGCATCCGAACGAATCGCACCATTTCGGCCACCGGATCGCACTGCGCACGAGCACGCAAAAGGCACGACTGTGCCTGCTGTTATGCAAAGCGCTGGCAGCGGGCGGCGGTGATCACCGCGTTGTGATGGACCTCGACTTCAGAATGCCTGCAACGCAATTAGGTGCGCCGCATTGTTAGCGCGGCTTTTCACGAATCTGCCTGTAATGCGCCGGCTCGCGATTCGCTCATTACTGAAACACGATCGACTACCCGCCAGCTCTCAGCAGCTCACGTTCGTCAAACCGATCGCCTCACTCCGCCCACAACTCATAAGGAATCCATGCAACTCGCACTTCCAGTCCTCGCCATGAGCGTCGTCGCCGCATTCGCGACCGCTCAAAACCCTGACGGCAGCGACCAGCGCCCCGCCGCCGAAGACCCACGCGTACTGCTCGAGTACGCGCAGTTCGACCCGATGGTCAACATCCCGGGGCTGCCACCGGGCTTGAGCGCCGACGCGACCGTCAACCTGCACATTGTGCAGTTCAAGTCGACTCCAACCGAAGCGGACCGCGAGGCAGTGCGCCAAGCTGGCGGCGAGATCAAGGGCTACCTACCGGTCGACTGCCACCTCGTTTACATGCCCGGTGGCGCGATGAGTCTCTACCAGATTGAAGCGGTTCGCTGGGTCGGCGCCTATGAGCCGGCCTACCGCATCGAGCCGTTCCTGCTCAAGGAAATCACCTCCGGCGTGGCCCAACCGACGCGCACCTACAACATGGTGATGGCAGATAAGCGCAATGACAAAGAGCGCCTCACAGCCAACATCCTAGCGATCGGCGGTGAAGTCATCGACCAACACATCGGCGGCCTGCTGTTCACGGCATCGCTGAACGCCAAGCAACTGCGTCTAGTTGCCGCCATGGACGAAGTGCTCTGGGTCGATCGCTTTAGCGAGCCAGAATACGACATGGACAACGCCCGCATCCAAGGTGGCGGCAACGCCGTCGAAGCGCTCGCTGGCTACACTGGTCTTGGCGTTCGCGGCCACATCTACGAAGGTGTCGAAGGCACGCACCCGGACTTCAACACGAGCATCCTGCAAATCGGTCCGGCCGCGTGCAACGGCGCCGACAGCCACGGCCACTGCACCGCCGGCATCGTCTTCGGCAACGGCAACAGCGCCCCGCAAGCTCGCGGCATGGCACCGGATGCCATCGGCTACTACACGCGCTACATCTCGTCGAGCAACACGACGTGCGCCACAAGCCCGGCCCGTAACACGATCATTAGCAACGCGATCAGCGCCCAAAACATCATGTTCACGACAGCGTCGTGGGGCAACGCACGCACGTTCTTCTACACCTCGGACTCGGCGGACGCTGACGACATCGTCTTCGATCACCGGATCCCGTGGACGCAAAGTCAGTCCAACGCTGGCAACCAAGACTCGCGCCCGCAAGCTTGGGCCAAGAACGTCATTTCAGTCGGTGGTGTTCGTCACCAAAACAACTCGAACGCTGCCGACGACACGTGGAGCAACGGCGGCTCAACTGGTCCGTCCCAAGACACTCGTAGCAAGCCGGACCTCTGCGCCTACTACGACAGCGTCTGGACTTCGGACCTCTCGGGCACCGCAGGCTACAACACTGCCGCCGGCGTGGCTGGTAACTCGACGACAGGCTTCAACGGCACGTCCGCCGCAACGCCGATCGTCGCCGGCCACAACGCCATTGCGATCCAGATGTACACGGACCACTTGTTCACGCCGCCGCGCGTGCAAGGCGGCTCGATGTTCGCAAACCGCCCGTACGCGCAGACGCTGAAGGCGCTGCAAATCGCCTGTGCGAACATGTACACGCCAACGGCAACCGACAATCGTCGTGAACACGTCGGCTACGGCTTCCCGAGCCTGTCGAACATGTACAACCGCCGAGACAAGATCTCGATCATCCCGGAAGACGAGCCAATCACTCAAGGTGCAACGCATACCTACGAGTTCGAAGTGAACCCCGGTGAGTCGATCTTGAAGATCTGCATGACCTACCTCGATCCGGCCGGCAACCCCGCCGCCGCCTTCGATCGCATCAACGACCTGGACCTGCGGGTCATCGCGCCGAACGGAACCTCCTACTGGGGTAACAACGGTCTCGACGGCGCTGGCCAGACCAACCAATCGTCCAGTGGCGGCTTCCGCGACTCGCGCGACACGGTTGAGAACGTGATCCGCAACAACCCGATGGCCGGCACCTGGCAGGTGCGTGTCACCGCGCCGACCCTGACGGTCGACGCCAACGTCGCCACCGGCGCAACGGACGCGACCTACGCGCTCGTCGTCAACGGCGGCCGCCGCATCTTTGGTTCGGACTGCGCCCGCTACCTGCCGGACACCGGCACCACTAGCCCAAGCGGCAACTACTTCCCGTTTGGTGGCTACAGCCCGAGCACGGTCGACACGACCCTCGTCAGCAACAACGGCGGCTCCGTCGGTGGCATGGTTTACTTCGACGTCACGGCGACCAGCCCGATCTGGCTGCACAGCCTGATGGTCAACACAAGCCTCCCCGCTGGTGAAGCGATCTGCCTGGACCTCTACACCAAGAACGGCACCTACGCTGGCAACGAAACGACCCCAGGCTCGTGGACGGCCCGAACCGCCGGAAAGGGCGTATCGGCAGGACTCAATGCCGCTAGCCAAATCGACCTTGCCACGCCGTTCCGCCTGTCGGCAGGCTCGTATGGTTTCGCAATCGGCGCGTCAAACTTCGGGCACCGCTACACGACCGGCGCCAACAGCTTCGGTACAACCGTGCAGATCACCGCAGGTTCGGCAAGCAACACCCAATTTGCCGGCACCGTGAACTCACCGCGAACGGCGAACATCACGCTGAAGTACCGCACGACCACCGATAACGCCCAGAACATGCGTTACCAAACGATCATCCGCAGCGATGAACTCGGTGGTGCAGGCGACATCACCGGCCTGGCCTTCTCCGGTCAGAGCAACGGATCGCACTACAACTCCAACCTGCTGGTGCGCATGACGCACAAGTCAGCCGGCTACGAATTGTCGACCTCGCTCGGCTCGAACATCACTGGCTCAACCACGGTGCTGAGCTCCAACCATCACACGTTTAACTACGCCACCGATTCGTGGCGCAACATCGGCCTAACGACACCGTTTGCCTACAACGGCACATCGGACGTCGTGGTCGAGATCATTGCCCGCGGCAACGTGCAAACGAGCACTGGCTCAGGTGAAGGCCCGTTCAACACGGACTCAAGCCGTCCGCGCGCTTACGCCTTCAGCTGGGACCTATCGACACCGAGCACTGGTTCGGTGGCCTCAACCTCGGGACTTCGCATGCGCGCAGAGTTCTCTTGTGCGAACGCCAACGAGTATGGCTCGACCTGTGGCAAGTTGGTCGCGTCCCACTCTGGCTCAAGCCAGATCGGCTCGACGTTCACCTACCGGGTGAACAACGCGACGCCGAACTTCGTCGCCTTCATCGGCCTGGGCGAGAACAAGAACTTCCCGTTCCCACTCTC
>JBNMNW010000069.1:0-21644 GCA_051278165.1 Planctomycetota bacterium
GGCGCTGTGCCCGAACGAGAAGTCCATGGCACCGGTCGCGCGCTACCTAGCGAACCGCGTCGAGGGCATCTTGCAGCCGCCGCACAACTAGCACCGGCGCAGCTTCAAACACTGCGTGGTTCGACTACTGGTACGGAATCGACAGCGCATCGATCCACGGTACGGCGCCCGTCACCGGGTTCGATTCCATGCGAACACGGAACTGAATCTGGAGCATGCTATCGGCGATGTCCGGGCTACTGGACCAGGCGGTCAGAACCGAGGTGCCACTGGCCTGACCGCGGTATTCGATAGAGATCGACGTGCCGGGTGGCGTGTAGGCTGCGACGATCGCCGCGAGGTAATCGGGAGCCGCGATCGCGCTGGCGCGGAACGGCGAAGTCACGACCGACGTCGTGCGCACGAACTCTAGTTCCCAGTCGGGCAAGATCGACGCACCGGTTCCTGCCGCCGTCGTCGCCGGCTGCATTGGCGAGGGGATGCCGTTGAGGCCAGCGGCCGCGAAGACCGTGGCGTGCGGAGTCGGCGCGCTGAGCACCATTGAATACACCGACTGGTGGTTGGCGGGAGTGCCACCCGATGCGTTGGCAGCGCACTGCGTCTCAAGCAGCAGCGTACTCTGCCCGTCGTAGACGAACGGTTGCTGCAGCGACGGGAAGGGCATGTAGCCGCTCGCCTGTAGCGCCTGCGGCTGCACGGTGTACGAGCCGCTGAAGATCGCTAGTGGCGCGCTGCTCTGGTTCTGTGCGAACTGCGTGTCGAGTCCGGAGAACGGGAACGCAGGCAGTGCCGACCATGGATCGATGCTGTAGTCCGGCACCACAGAGCTGTGACCAGCTAGCAGTTCGAACTGCGTGAACGACTCAGTTGCAACCACTCCGAACTGCGGCTTCCAGCGGATCGCAGTCAGCGTCTCAGGGATGCCGTTGGCGCCGAGATCACTTGCTCGGATCGCAAACTGAAAGCGCGCTCCCGATGGATGCAGGGGCTCCAACGGTGAGGACATCAAGACGGGAAACGCTTCCGGCGGCAGCGGGCGAACAGTGCGCACGACCGCGGGAAGTGCTTGCAACCTCGAATAGACCGTCTTGTCGAAGGTGCCTTCATACTGATAGGCGGGATAGCCGGGATAGCTGAAGTTGAACGTCACGGCCCCCGTGCCGTCGTGCCCTACGAAGCTGTCCAAGTTGCTGGCCTGCATCGTGGAGAAGCCCTGCGCAACGTCCCACGTTCCGTATTGGCAGTAGATCGGCACGCTGGCTGGGAGACTCGATGGCACCAGCGGCAGCGAGGACTGTTGGTAGTTGCCAGTCAAGACGCCGACCGAGAGCGCCAGCAGCGAGGGGCTGAACGCTAAGTCGAACTCCCCGCCGAGCACGTTGGTGCGACCCGGTGCAACGTCTGCGACCAGCGCGAAGATGTTGCCGCCAGGCCCAGCCATGACCATGCCGAGCGACGTCGGCGGCGACTGACGGGAGAACGCGCGCGGGGTGAGCAGCAGCACAGGCTGTTGGGCAGCCGCGACGTCGATCAGCGACAACGTCGCGAGAGTGCCTCCAATGAGGAGGCGACGAGTCAGGGGGGCGATTTCCATGAGAGTGACAGAGCAAAGACCGTGCCTGAGTCGCCTGCAGCGAAACCGACCACCGATACGCGTGCACCACCCCCAGAACCGTTACGTCCAGCACACAATTGCGCCACGTGTGCGAAAGCGAACGCGATGCCGCTGGAGTCATGCTAGCACGCCGTTCATGACGACGCCCTGCTATGCATCAGCCTCAGCCCGCCGATCAACTCCAACTCGCGCGGCGTGTTACCGAAACCGGTTCGACGCAACCGGCGGCAAGCAAGCGATCCTCATGCGTTGTCGCCACGGTGATACATCGAGCAGTGCTCGAGGTAGATCAGCAGCAAGCCGATTCCGATCAGGACTCCGTGGAGGATTTCGAAGCGGGAGGAGAGCAGGCAGCCAACAAGCGTTGCCGAGAAGATCGCTGGGCCGACCTTGCCTCCGAGATCGAACCAGAAGGACTTGTGCTTGTGCATGCCCGAAGTCTAGGGGCGGCGACCGCGAAGTTCGTGGCGTTGGTCTACGCCATGCAATTCTTGGGGGTCGTCAACGGCGTGCGGATCACGAAGAAGTCCCGACTCGCCACGTTCGCGGGCTAATAAAACAGCAGGCACCATTCAGCAACGATCCTCGTTACAGGAACGCCGGTGCCGACATCGCGAACTGTAGCTTGGGGTCCGGGTGTTGGCTGGTTAGCAGCACCGTGCTCAGCTTGGCCGCCACCTTGCCGCGAAAGGTCTCCGTGCCGTTGACCGTGACGACGACTTCCTTGCTCACGTCGAGCACGCGCGAATCCAACAGCACATGCAACCCCTGCGTCGGCTGGTCACAGGTGATGGCGATGGTGTTGGTAGCGCGATCGATGTCGGCGACCAACAGCGCGTTGATGACCGGCTTATCCCAATACAACCAATAGAACTGTCGCTTCCAAGTCAGCACGGGTTGCCAAACCAAGCGCTCCGGCACGGCATTGCGCGTATGCGTGACGACCTTTTGCAACTGGGCCACGAAGCCGCCCGGCGGCTCCGCATGGCCACGGCCGTCAACTTCCCAATAGACATGATCAAAGCCGCCATACTTCTTCTGCGACTCGCCTAGCAGCTTGGCCGCGAACTGATTGGGCGCCGGCGGCACCTGCGGATCATCGATGCTCTGGTAGATCGACACGAACACGTTGCGAAGCGACGGCACGACGCCTTCTTGGATATCGATGATCGGGCCGCCCTGACGTTCGCGGATCGGAGTCGGAGCCCCGGCACTTGGCGCAATCGCCGCGATGCGATCCGCGTGATGACCGCCCAGCGACCAGCTGCCGTAGCCACCCATCGAGTGGCCAACGAAGTACACGTGATCCGGATCGATTTTGAACGTGCGCAAGGCGTCGTCGACGAGATCCATGACGAACTCTTCCGTGCCAGAGTCCGTCCACCCATGCGCGGTCTTATCGAGCACCTCCGGCGCAATCATCAACAGGCCGAGTTTCTTGTGGGCATCGCGATAGGCACCTGCAGCCGAACCCGCATCCCCCGATCCTAGGCCACCACCGTGCATCGTGATCGCCAACCCCTTCGGCTTCTTGGTCTCGCCGCCAACGATGTACCGGCCTCGCTCAGACACCTTGGCCTTCTTCTCCTGCTTGGTCCGCGGCCAATACCAATGATCGCCGCTCTTCTCCAGCATGGCACCCTTGCTCCACAGCTTGCTGATCTTGCGCTGCCAATCCGCACGCTTGCGCTTGGTCAGGTCCGGCACCTTGGCGACCTGCTCAAGCAACAGCAACTGCGCCTGAAAGCCTTCCTTGGTCTTGGCGTCCAACTGCAGGAACTGCGCCACGATGCCGTCAAGCGCTCGACCGGTCGGCGGCTTCTGCTGCGAGGGCAGGGCCGCGCAGGCAACAAGGGACAATGCGACGGTGCGGTAGTGCAGGTTCATGAACGTCTCCGCGTGCATGCTAGCCGTCACTAACGTGTCTCGTACAATTGGACACGTAACATGCCCCTACCCCGCAACGCGCTGACCGTCCCTGTCGGGGCATTCGTGCTGGTCGAGGCCGGGCTGAGCCAAGCTAGCGTGGCGGCAGTTGCAGTAAGAGCGGCGCGGTGTCTCGCCCCGTGGCCTTCACGACTCCGAGCGGGATGGCAGAACCGAAGATGGATGGGGAACCGACCTCTGGTCCGCTGCCGCTGGTCGCCGTCACCAATCTTGCAAGTCGATTGCATGCGCCTGGATCCGCACCGCGTGCCGAATGCGACTGCCGCTCTACATGCGGCACCTTTACCAAGGCGACCAGACAACTCCAACGTCGCCCTTATCGTCGCCAGCCAGTCTTCGGAAGAACGTTCAGTACGATGGCCCCGAATAGCAGCACCGGTCTGAATCCAGCGGAACCCGTCGACGGCTCACTGCTTACCGAGACGACCTCACAGCGCCAGTTCGTGCGGTAGTCGCATCGGCGCACTTCTCGCATACACGCACGGCCGAGCAACTAGATAGCTGCGGCGATTGACACCCTTCGGTAGCCATGGGAACGTTGCCGTTCGGCCATGGCAGATTTGCTCCATGCCCGAGGGAGAACTTTGCTTGCACGCCTTGTTGTAGTGTGCGTGGTGGAACTGATCGTCGTGGCCTGGCTCACGATGCAAGTGTTTGCCACGCCAATCGCCGCCGCCCCGCAGAGCGAACCCGCGGTACCCGCAGCCTCTTTCAACTCGGCGCCTCAGCCAGCCATCGGGGAAACGCAGCAATCTGAGCTTAACGCAAGTAAGGCCGCGACGACCGAGATGCACCGCGAGCCAGTTGCCATGCCATGGCAGCCGGATGATCCGGTTGCCATCCTGCTGACGGGAGTCGTGCGCTGGTCAGACGGCGGAGTCGTCGAATCACCAAGCGTCACCGCCAAGCAGGGCAAGGTGCGGGCCGATGGCGAGGGTTCCAGCAACGGCAACTATGCACTCGTTGGCCTGACTCCGGGAGAATGGCAGGTTCAACTGCACATCGAGGGCGGCGCCAAAGCGGTAGAGACGCTAGTGATCACGGACGACGCAACGCAGACACGCGACTTCGTTGTCGACCGCACCTTTCCGATCGTCGTCAAGATCGTCAGCGCTGACGGCGAAGATGGAACAAGGGCCATGCGAAAGGCGTTCGGCTACATGAGCTTTCAGGTCGCGGGCAACAAAGAACGCATCCCCGACCGACTTGCGCCAACCGATGGCAGGCGCTCATTCCTAGGTGACGCCAAGTGGCGGCCCGAACAGAACCCCGACAAGCTCGCGGGCACACTGCATCTGACTAGTAGTCCTGCGCATGTAGCGCTTCTCTTTCGTCATATCGTGATCGACCAACAGGTTGTGGCGCCGGGCCAAACAGAGATGAAGTTCATCATCGACATCGATGCACTCAAGGCTCTGGCGGGTTCGGCCTCGGTGCGAGTCCTCGACCTCGACACGGGTCAGCCAATAGAGGGAGCCACGGTCAGCGGTAGCAACAACAAGACGGGTAGCGACGGCCGGGTCGTTCTTGAGAACCGCTCCCCCGGCATGATGCGGCTCCAGATTGACAAGAAGGGCTACGAAACGATCTACACGACCGTGCAGATTACGGCCGGACAACGCCTGGAACTGGGCGACATGCAGCTCGGACCAAAGCTCCAACTCACGGGCAAGATCGTCGATGCCGATGGCAAGCCAGTCGGCGGGGCACAAATAACCTGGGCAAAACTGAAGTGGCTGGGTTCGACGCGACCGTTCGCGACCAATCGAAAGACACGCAGCGAAGCCGATGGTTCCTTTGTGTTGTGGAACACCGGCCGCGGCCCGATTGCAGTGACCGCACTGGTTGGCCCAAAGCAGGCTGCGCATGGGGTGTTCGAAAATCCCCAAGCCACGCCGGTCGTCATGCGTTTGGCCGAGCGACTGACCTGCACCGTCAATTGGCCGAAGGATCCGACTCGCGCATTTACAGTCATGCTGTTTGATGAGCAGCGCCGACCGCTAACCGCGTCTGTGTTCCAACTTCCTTGGGGACGCAGCAAAATATTGATGCCGAGGGGCAACTATGCCTTCGAAGTCCACGACGAGCGGCACCAGCTCCTGCAATCGGGCACCCTGCTGTTCGGCGACAAACCGTGCCACATGGAGATCCGATGAAGCACGCTTCGCCCCTAGTGATGCCACTGCAAGTAACGGCTGTGGTGCTCGGCATCGCAATCGTCGTGCTACTGGTCAAGTGGCTTGACCAGGATCCACCGCCGCCATCTCAGTCGATCGTTGCGGCAACGCCAAAAACGCACTCCAAACAATCAGACTCACACTCAGACACCCCGCAAGCCGCAACACCGAATGAGGACGTCACCACCTCAACCGCTGACGAGCATGAAGCGGTAATCGGACCAACCAGCGCAGTGCTATACGGCACCATCAAAAGCGCCGACGGCAAGCCGGTGGAAGGCCACATGTGGCTGTGGGACGACAATGGTTCGATAGGGGCAACCGAACTACGTGGAAGCAATACCGCGTTCGCATTCCCCGGCTTGCAACCGGGCACCTATCGGCTGACTTCTCGTTTCAGCGACCAGTTTCCGATCGCGCTTGAGTTGCAGGTTACCGCGCCCCGCACTCGATTGGATCACGTGCTTGCCCCCACCTGGCAACTGACCGTGCATGCGGTTACTCCAGAAGGCGCATCACTAAAGCGAGCAGTCGCCCAGGACCTACCCACCGTTCACCACGGGGACGAGCTCCGCGTCGTCGCGCAGCTGGAGACATTGACCACCGACTTGCAGCCCGGCATTCGCAGCACAGACGCCGCCGGCCTTGGCATTTTTCGCGGCGCCGATCCGTTTCGCGAGACGGTGATGGCAAAGACCACTGTCGGGGTATTGACGCTACCGCCGGATCAAGCAGTGCATGTCGCCTTGATGCTGAGTAACACGTTGCTCGCACAGCAACTGGTCAAAGTCGGCACCTCAGAGATCACGTTCACGTTGACGAGCGAAGACTTACTTAGCAAGACTGCGACGGTTCGCGTGCGCGTCGTCGACCAGAACGGAACCGCAGTCGCGGGCGCGATGGCCAACATAGGAAGCAGCTTCAATCCGAATTCGAAGACCGACGATCAAGGTCGTTACGTGTTCAAAAAGGTGCTGCCAGGGCGCCGCACGTTCCGCGCGCAAGTCACGGGAATGAACAGCCAGACTTTGGAAATCGACATCCCTGCCAGTGCTGACATCGACTTGGGCGACATCGTGATGCGGGCGCCCGCCAAGTTCACGATGGACCTTGCCAACTTTGGTGGCAGCGGTGGAGTCTACCTAAGCCAACTCAATGGTACTCGACAGCCTGAACGGCGGATCAGGTTCCACTACGTCAGCGCCCAGGACGACAAGCAAAAGAAGGTGCAGCTCTTCCCGGGGCGATACTCAGCGTATGCATACAGCAAGGCAGGTGTGACAGTGCGGACCCTCGATACCGCCGTCATAGCAGGGCAGGTCGTGCGCTTCGATCTCAGCAAGGGAGCCAACCTACGAATCGTGGGCAAACTGCAGTTGCCAGTGCCCATTGAGATCCTCGACGCAACTGGACAAACCGTGACCCGCCGCGAGTTCACTGGCGCGCAGGAAGTTTCCATTCGACTGCCAGTCGGCGCCTACCAGATCAAGATCACGCACGCCGGTGGCGCGGTTACCAGCAAGTCCGTGCAACTTACAGCCGATGGCGCGACAGTGCACCTGCCCGAATAGCAGCACAGATTAGCTCGCAGACGAATCGGCCACCGGCTCATTGACCGTCGATTTACGCACGAAGCGCTGACTGGCCGCGGACCACTTCTTGTGCAGCGACGAACTTGAAGTGATCAGTTCGAGCCAAATTCGATATGCAGTGTTCGGCCCATGCACCCATGCCCGTATGGCTGCCAGTCTTTGGGCTCAGTGCAGTTCGATTACGATGGGAATGGCTTCAGCCGTCACATCAAGTACCTGCACCATCGTCGAGCCAACCAGACCGGTGTCCGTCTTTGCATGCAGCCGCCAGGTGCCGACGCCAAGACAGACCGCGCATGGGAACGCTTCGTCGCCGCGTCGACGCAGCTCAAGCAAGTTCCAAACTGGTTGCCCTTGCGGCGTCATCACGACGAGATCGAGGCGATCCCAGGGCTCGGCGTCCGGGCTACGGATCGCGATCGAGTGCCTCGAACCGCGGGCGAGTTCGACTTCGACTTCGCACGTCTGACCGTCGACGATCTCGATCTCGCGACCCACGACCGCGATGCCATCGCCAATCACCTGCAGCGTGTAGCGGCCGGCCACGAGCAGGTCCGACTCCATCGCCCCCGCCTTCAAGTCGAGGCGGCTCACGGGCTCTCCTTCCTGGGTGTAGAGCGTTGCCGACAGCCTACGCAGCGAACCGCGCTCGACCCCTGTGCAGCGCAACGCAAGACGACCGCCGTGTGGCAGCACGATTGCGCCGAGATCCAACCGCTGCTTCGGCAACAGTTCCTTTTCGCCCAGCATGACGACCGGGTGATCGGCGGCGCTCACTTCGAGTTCGTAGCGGCGCGCTGGCAGCCGCTCGATCTGAAAGCGACCATGGGCATCGGTTTGCCAATTCTGGAAAGTCGACACGCCTGGTTGGCGCACCGCGATGTTCGCCTCGACTACGGGCTTTCCCTCGGCATCCAGCACGCGACCGGTCAGCGACGCGAAGTCGAGCAGTGAAGATGGCACGCGGATGCGCAGATCGGTCGTTCCGCGCTTCACGCTTGCCAGCGTCAGCACGGGATAGGGGGAGAATTTTTCCCTCGGGTCGAAGACTGCGATCCGACACTCCGGGTAGGGGCAGGCGGTAGCGAGGAAGTGGCCTTGCTCGTCGGTGTGCAGCCACCTTCTCCATTGCCGACTTTGCTCGCCTCGCGACTGGATGTCGACGACCCAACCGCGCAGTGGCTGGTCATTCTCGTCGACGAGCTGGCCACCGATCTGATCCTTGGATTGGGTACGGGACAGCACAAAGTCCACAGCGCGCTGCTCGCCTTCTTCGAGCAACACGGAATGCTTGGCCGGAAAGAACGATTCTCGATCCGCCCGGATCGTCAACCCTCGTCCCGACGAGAGGTCCTGCAACGTAAAACTGCCGTCGAGCGCACTCGCCGTGCTGCAATAGCCGAAATCAGCATAGCCGGCCCCACCGCTGATTTGCGCGCCCGCGATGCCGCGGCCGTCTTCGTCTCGGACGAAACCTGTGACACGGGCACCCCTGGGCAATTGCACGTCGACGTAGTTCCGTTCGCCTGCGCGCAGCGCCACAGTCTTCGTCACGCTGCCCGTACCGATGGCGTGGACCTGCAGTCGCACATTGGCGGCTGGCAGTCCTTCGGCATGGAAGCGACCGGCGGCATCCGTGCGGAGCGCGAACGGTGGTGGCGCGCCATTCTGCTCGTGCACGTCTTTCGCGTTGACGGGTTCAAAGCCTGCGATCCAGACCGCGGCATCGACGCAGGGTCGGCCGTCGGCGGTGCGCACCGTGCCGATGAGTGCCGCTCCGACACCGCGCATCGTCAACACAGCCTCCATACGTTCGCCGGGCTTGCCGGTGATTTTCAACAACGCCGTTGGCGCGTAGCCATCGGCTCGAGCCGCGAGCTGGCGGAACTCGCCGACGTCGCGGATCGTCAATTGGCCGGCTGCGTTCGTGACGCCGATTTCGTGTCCCTTGTTGCCATTGCCGTAGCGTGACAACCACACGCGCGCGCCCTGAATCGCGTGTTCCTGCTCGTCCTGCACGCGCACGTCGACAGTGATCCCACGCGGGATCAGACATGTGCCAACGCTCTGTTCGCCGGCGACGACTGCCGCGGTGGCACCCACGGTGCGATCCAGATAGATGCCGACGGTTCCCGGTTCAAGCTCAGCCATCGCGATCTCGCCGTTGCCGTCCGTCGCCACGTTGAGTGCACCGAAGAACGGGTTCTGCCGGCCCCACACCATGAAGTGCACGAACACCCCGACTGCCGGGGTGCGGTCTTCCTCCCAAAGGAACCGATAGCGCAAAGAACCGCGCGTCGGGGCCATCTCGGAGCTCGACACAAGCTCTCGAGCGACGGAATCGGAAGGCGCGGGCGTGCTTTCGGGGTGAGGCAACGCCACCGCCACGGCGAGTGCAGAGGGCTGCTTGCCCACCTCGGTGACGGGCGACACACTCTCGTTCCAAGTAACGGATAGCACGATGGCGAGCACTGCCACCACGACGGCGACGACGGTTTTCTTCATAGCCATGACTCCTCCGAGAGCTGCGTAGACGCCAACACTGGTGGCGCTCGCAGCGACGGTGCTGGAGACAACCGTGCTGATGGCGACACTGCTAGCGGCGACACTGCTGATCGCATTCGCGAGCACGAGTTCTTTGACGGCAGCGAGCCCACGCACCGGTGTTAGCAGCACGCAAGCGGCCAGAGTGATGCTCGCCGGCAGTGCCTTCCTGAGCAGTTCGAGTGCGCGCATTAGTTGCGTGCGCACGGTGCCGGGAGCGCGCCGTAGCGCATGGGCGATTTCGGCCGCGATCATGCCGTGCTTAAGGTGCAGCACGAGCACGGGTTGGTAGACCTCGGGCAACGTGCTGATGGCGGCGTCGACCTGCGCGGTAAACTCCTCGGTCTGCGCGAGTGCGAGCGGATCGATAGTGGCGGAGATACTGCTCGGCGGCACTCGCGCTTCGTCGCGCTGCAGCTTGCGTGCGTGATTATTCAGGATGCCGAGCAGCCATGCACGTATGCGGCGTGACGCGTCAAAGCGCGGCGCGGCCTCGATCGCCGCCACGAATGTCTGCTGCACGAGATCCTCGGCTCGCGTCGGGTCGCGGACTAGATGGATCGCTACTCGCAGCAATTCTGGGGCAGTCAGGTCGTAGAGCTGGCCCAGAGCACCGACGTCGTCGTCGTCGCGAAAGCGCGCGAACAACAGGGATTCGGGATCGGGCACCATGAGCCCCTACTTACCAGGAGGCTGCTCGCGTGCTACATGGTGCAACAGTTTGTGGGCAAGAAATTCAAGCTCCGGCACAGACCATCCGGACCCCGCCAAGCCACGATTCCACCCCTGCGACAGCCCGCGCCTCTTCGAGCAGATCACTTCTTGTTCGGCATCACGACCTCACCCAAGTCGACCCTGCCGTGCAGCGCGCCCGCAACGGGGACTCGCACCTCTCGATCAAAGCCCACGCCACTCATGTCCATGCCCATCGTGAACACCACCGCAGTCTTGCCGGTGCACACCTCGGAGAGGTAGGTCAAGAATCGGCCATGCTCATCCGTCGTCGCGCCAACGCTGGCCAGCAGATCCCCTTGCCGGCGACAGAACACCGAGAACTGCTTGCCGACCATAGGTTGATTGTCTGGGTCCACCAGGGTCCCGACGCAGAACGGGTGATCTGGTTTGACCGCATGCACGATGCTCACCACACGCTCACTTTCGCTTGGGCCGGGAAACACCTTCGGCTCGAGGATCATGCCGGGGAACCTCAGTTGCAGAGTTTTACCGAATACGATGTTCTCAAAGAGCGCGTGCCCCTCTGCGTCGGGCCGGATGTAAAGCACCCCGGGCCGACCGAACATTGCGGCGCGCGGTGCCGCGCCAACGATCGATAGCTCGGCGTGCAGTGACTCGAGAATCTGACGGTCCAACGCGACACCGCCGACGTTCGTGATCTTCACTCGCACGATCCCCGTGGCAGGGAGGGTCAGGCGCACGAATCTCGGGGGCGCACGACGGTCAATGGCTTCGCGGCCATGCGCACCATCCAGCAGTTCAGCCTGCAGCCATAGCTGCGTCTGAGTCTGATCAGATTCTGGCTTAAGGACATAGGTCAGGATGCCGTTGTCATCCGTAGTCCCGAGCGTCCACTGGGAAAGTGGGTTCCAGTCGGGTTGGCCTACCACCTTCACGTGGGGGATTGCATTGCCTAGTTCATCCGCCGTTTCCACCACGAGGGTGTGATGGCCGGAGACGGCAATCTCAAGGATCTTGCCGCCGCTCCGAGGCCAGTTCGTGCCGTAGAGGTTGCCCTTGCGAGCAACTACGACGTTGCTTGCAGCTTCGATAGGAATACGTGTGGTACCAAACTTGTTGGTAATTTGGCACATGCCAAAATCACGCAGGAAGCTCTCGGTCGAACGAGAATACCGGTCTCGGTGCTCAGGAGGGATATCGGCGTAAGCGAAACCTGGCGGCACGAATCGCACGCTTGCTCCAGCTACGACCTCTCCCGTTTTGTCATCCCGAACGCGCACTTCGATGGTCGTCAGGGGAGCTTGCTCTGAGTTGCGCGTGACCGGGATGCGTTGCAGCCTCGAGTCAACGGCAAGCTCCGCCCCTTCCGCGGGCTGAGTTTCCACAGGCTGTGTTTCTACGGGCTGCGCAACCGAGACCTCGGGCACCTGCCTTACAGTCTCGCTCGCATCCGGCGGCGCGATGCTGAGGTCTCGTAGCAACCACGCTAGCGCCACAACCACCGCCAGCCCCGCGACCAACTTCATAAGCGTCGTCATGAGTATCACCCCTTGCCAAGCCATTGCCCGTAGCGAACCGAGCCACACTTCCGGCACGATATCGTCCGTAGCCGCGGCGTGACGTCGCAGAACCAAGATTAGCCGGCGCAATCATCTGGTTGCTCGCAATGCGGCGACGCGTGCTCGCGTCAACGCAGCGTTGCGACGATCGCCTTGCTGACCGCGCCAAAATCATTTGGTGCTGCCGGATCTAGGCTGATGGCTTGCGTCGCGAGCATGCTGCCCGACAAAGCGGTAATCGCTGGAATCGAAACGCTGACCGTCGCGATGTCAGCATTGTGATGTCAGCATTGTAGGGAATAGCCGCCCGTCGTGATCGGCAACAGGAGAGTACACCTTGTTCCACCCGGTTGACTCGACTGGGTTGCTATGGGACCTTGCGTCTCGGGTGATGGCGGCTTTCTCCATTCCCGAAGGAGACACCTTGCTCGCACGTTTAACTGCTCTGTGCGTCGTCGAACTGACTGTTATCGCGTGGCTCTTGGTTCAGGTGCTTGCAGCTCCGCTGCCAACCGGACTACCAGCGCCCGCGACGAGTCACGCCTCTATTTCTGACTCGTCACCAACACCAATCGTTGGCGATGGGCAGCGGCCAGCACAGGTGCCGAGGTCGAACCAGCTACGCAAACGCCAAGTCGTTTCGGCACCATGGCAGCCAGACGATCCGGTTGGCATCCTGCTTTCAGGGGTCGTGCGTTGGTCGGACGGAGTTCGGGTCGTCGAGCCATCCGTCAGCGCGCGGCAAGGCAAGGTCTATGCAAATGGTGATAGCAGCGAGGATGGCAGCTATGCGCTCGTCGGCCTGTCGCCTGGCGAGTGGCAGGTCACGCTGCGAAGTGAGGGCGGAGTAACGACCAAGCGAACGTTGGTGGTCACGAACGACGCGCAGCAAACGCAGGACTACGTGGTTGAACGCACGTTTCCGGTGCAAGTCAGGATCATCACTGCCGACGGTAAAGACGGCCGTGCAGCCGTGACCACGGGCGTCGGACTCGGCTTCTCGCAATTCCATCTGATTGCTCAGAAGGAAGTGTTCCAGAACAAACTTGCACCAACGGACGGCAGCTTTGTGCGGGCCGGCACCGCTTCGTGGCGGGGAGAGCGGGTTTCGAAGGATGGCATCGCTGGAACCCTGCATCTAGCCGGGGCCCCGCCAGCAAACGTGGCGCTCATGCTGCGGCATATGGTCGTGGCGCAGCAGCTCGTAGTGCCGGGGCAAACCGACATGACGTTCGTCGTAGACCCGGCTGAGCTATCGGCGCTAGCTGGTTCCGCGGCAGTGCGAGTAGTGAATGCCGACACGGGCCAACCGATCGACGGCGCTAGAGTGTCGCTGCGCAGAAGCAACGGAGGATTTGGCGGAGGTCAGACCGACAAAGATGGCCGTGCCGTCATCGAAAACCTGGTGCCTGGTTTGCTGCGCTGCGAGATCTCCGCGAAGGAGTGCGAGGGCATGTACACCACGGTGCAAATCCATGTCGGCCAGCGGCTCGAACTTGGCGAGGTGCGCCTTGGCCCCCGGGTGAAGTTTACCGGTACGGTTGTCGACGAAGCGGGCAAGCCAGTCGGTGGCGTCAACATCACTTGGGCCGAGCTCAAATGGCTTGGGACCGCTATGCCGTTTGCAACGAATCGTCGCTCGCGCAGCGAAGTCGACGGTGCGTTTCAACTGTGGAGTGTTGGCCGCGGTACGATCGCGGTGACCGCGCGCGATGGATCTGGACGAATCACGCATGGCGTGTTTGAGAACCCCCCTTCCGAAGCAGTGGTGCTGCAACTAGCCGAGTCGATGACCTGCAAGGTGACGTGGCCTAAGGACCCGACCCGAAGGTTCACGGTCATGCTATTCGACAAACAACACCGCCCTCTTCACGCGGCTTGTTTTGGCAGTCGCGATGGACGCGGCGAGATGACGATGGCTCGTGGCTCGTATGCATTCGAGGTTCGAGATGGCAGCGGCCGCTCTCTGCAATCGGGCACGCTGACGTTCGGTGATGTTCCCTCAACCCTGGTGATCGAATGAGATCTTCATCACGTCTAAAGGTAGTCCTGCAAGTCACGGCGTTGGTGCTCGGCGTCGTGATTGCTGCGTTGCTGATCATCTGGAGTCGACAGGAACCACCCGTACCGACGACGGTCGCTACGCCCATAGAAACAGAGCGTCCTGCGGAGCCGACGTTGGCCAAAGCCTCGCTGGCGCAGCTGCCTGAAGGTGGGCTGGAGGAGCCACAAACCGTGGCATCTGTTGCGAATACCGACGAGGACCTCGCAACGAGTTCCGCGCTGTACGGCACGGTTACGGATGCGGAGGGCAAACCAGTCGATGGCTACATGTGGCTGAGCGATGGCACGGTCCAGCTCGGAATGTGTTCTCTACGCCGCGGCGCGACGGCGTTTGTGTTCGCTGGGTTGCGTCCAGGTAACTACCAACTCACTTCACGGTTTACGGATCAGCTGCCGTTGCGGCGCGAGGTTGAGGTCTCCACAACCAACACCCGCCTTGACCTGGTGCTCGACGCGAGTTGGCAATTGACCGTGCATGCCGTCACGCTCGACGGCGAGCCGCTGACCAAGGCGGCTGGAAAAGGCATCAAGAGCCTTCGGATGAGTCGAAAGGTTTGTGCGCTCGCATTGCGGAAACCGTTGGTCGGAGACTTACCTCCCAGCAGTCGTGGCGTGACTGGAGCTGGCTTGGGCGTGTTTCGCGGGACCGACCCGTTTCGCGAAAAGGTCATGGCCAAGACTGCAGTGGGAGTGCTCACGCTGCCTCCTGGCCAGCCCTTGCATGTTGCGCTGATGATGGGCGACGTTCTGCTAGCTCAAGAGCTCGTCGCCGCAGACACCAAGGAAGTGACGTTCTCGATGGCCACTAGAGATTTGCTCGCCAAGACCGCGACCGTTCGGATGCGATTCGTGGACGAGAACGGCAACGCCGTCGCTGGTGCACAGGTCAACGTTGGCGGCTCTTTCGACCCAAAGTCGAAGACCGACGAGAACGGACGCATCGAATTTTCCAACGTGCTGCCTGGCCGCCCAGGCTTCAGAGCATCCCTGAATGGCTTGTTCACGCCGTCATATGAAGTGAGCGTGGCAGCGGCTGCGGATGTAGATCTCGGCGACCTCGTGATGCGCGCGTCGGTTGGGTTCGAAGTAAACGTCGAAGACTTCGACGACAGTGGCGGCATCTACTTCTATCGCATGGATGCTGCACTCTTGCCAGGACTGCGCATTAACGACCACTACATTGGCGCCAGCAACGGCAAGCAGAAGAGGGTCGAGCTGTTCCCGGGACGCTACACGGTGTTTGCAAGAAGCGATAAGGGAGTGGCCGTGCGGACCATTGACACCACGGCCGTCGCGGGTCAGGTGCTGCAGTTCGACCTGCAACGCGGAGCCGACCTTCGCTTCGTCGGAAGCCTATATCTGCCGGTGCAAGTTGAAATCATGAACGGTATTGGCCAACTCGTTTCGCGCCGAGAACTCAGCGGCTCACTGGGCTACTCAAGGGCACTGCCTGTTGGGACCTATCGAGTGAAGATTTCCCATGCTGATGGCCGCATCACGAACAAGGTCGTGCAGTTGTCGGCATCCGGGGCAGAGCTCAGGCTGCCGTAACAATGGATGTGACTGAGCAACCAGGAGGATTTGTGCTGCTGACAGACACTGACCCGACCATGATTCGTTCGTTCGCCCGAGCATTCTATGCTCAACTTACTCGCCGCCTGCCCAGTGCTGTCAGACGCCGCACACGGTCCAGTCGCGGAACGACGCCAATGGATCCATCGGCGAAACCGCTACCCCCCCCCTAAGAACGTCCCCATGCCCCGCCGAATGAGCAACCGAGATCGCTTCGATCAGATGCGTGCCGAAGCCGATGCCGCCGAGAAAGAACGCTCGGCTCGACGAGATGCACCCGTCAAGCGCTCAACGCCATCGCGCGACGACGCCCCGCCACCACCAGTCAGCGCCGTGCGATTCGTTTGGAGCGTGCGCAACCAACGCGGGGAAGAGGTGGTGTTCTATTCGTATGCGCAGGAAGCCGAAGCACGCGCTGAAGCCGAACGCTTGGCGGACGAAACGGAGCGCGCGCACTTCGTGACCAAAGCCGAGAAGTTCACGTCGCGCTGAGTAACGTCGGCAGCTGCCTCGTGATCATCGCATGGCAGTCGACGTCAGGCTTCGCCCAGGACACGAGCGAATGGCGACGAAGGGCTCGGGCTACCTGCGCATTGGCGGCGAGATGAAGAAGGTCGCGCGCGCAATCTCGTAAGCAAACCGTTGCGCACACACCAGCGCAGGCAACGAGAAGCCATCAAGTTGCGCGCAAGAAACCGCCGCTTCGCCAAGCCGCCATCGCGATCTGACGCGGACCAGGGCAGTATGTGCGAGCGATGATCCTGCTCGACCAGCCATACGTCTCCGACTTCTTGCTAGAGACCATTCGCCGCCACGAGCTGCCTGTGGTGCGAACCACTGCGGCCGAGGCTTTCGGAGTCGCCGAGCTACCCTCCGCCATCTCCGAGCAACAGGCCGTCGAACGCGCTCTCGCTGCAGAGTATCCGCTGGCCCTGGCACCTTCCGAGAGCGCCATCGGCTGGATCACCGAGCACTTGGCGCAAACGAAGTTGCCGGAGCAGATTGATCGCTTCAAGGACAAGGCCCGATTCCGCCGGGATACGGCCGCACTCTTCCCCGGCTTCGTCCATCGCGAAATCAAACTCACCGAACTCGACGACTTCGATCCTGACAGCTTTGCGTGTCCATTCGTGATCAAGCCCGCCGTCGGCTTCTTCAGCCTTGGCGTGCATCGAGTCGAGTCGGCGGCTCGTTGGCCAGCAGTGCGGGCGGCGTTGCGTTCGGACCTTGAGCGCGTGCGCGGCATGTTTCCGCCCGAAGTGCTCGATGGCTCACGGCTGCTGCTCGAGCCGTGCATCGAAGGTGCGGAGTTCGCGATCGACGCCTACTACGACCAGCGCGGCGATCCGGTCGTGCTGTCGATCTTCGAGCACCTGTTCGCTTCAGCCGACGACACCAGCGATCGCGTCTACGTCACTTCGGCCAAGATCGTGCGCGACAACCTCGAACGCTTCACGAGCCTGCTCGCCGATCTAGGCAAGGTCTTTGGGGTGCGCAACTTTCCTGTGCACGTCGAACTGCGCGTCGATGCCGATGGTGCGATCTGGCCGATCGAGGTCAACCCGTTGCGCTTTGGTGGCTGGTGCACGACTGCGGACCTCGCCGCCAAGGCCTATGGCATCAACCCTTACTTGCATCTGTTCGGGCAGCTCAGGCCCGATTGGGCACTCGCGTTTCGCAACATGGGCGACGACCTCTTCGGCTTGATCGCGCTGGGAAATTCGACCGGCATCGCAGGCAACGAGATCCCCTCGTTCGATTACGAAAGCCTGCTGGCGCGCTTCGAGCAGCCGCTAGAACTGCGGCGCACGGACTACCGGCGCTATCCAATCTTCGGCTTCCTGTTCACGCGTACGAGCGCGGCGAACCGGTCGGAGTTGGCATGGGCGCTGCGCTCAGATCTCCGCGAGTTCATTAGGAACGAAGCCGTGAACTGAAACGCGCGTCGGCGCTCGTCATCGTGTCGCCTCAAGCCGATGTGATAGGCAGGTCATCCGCAACGAATTGCGGATGGCCTATGAACTGTAGCGAAGACAGCAACAGCTCCCTGGCCTGACGACCAAGGCGTTCTCCATGCAGCCGTGAGCCGGGCGAAGCCAACTAGCCCTGCGTGGCAATCCGCCGAGCCCACTCCTCCAGGCAATCTCCAAGGCCGACGAAGAAGCCCATCGAGTAACGCGCATTGAGCTCGCTCAACGCATGGAAGTGCAGCTGGCCATCATCATCGCGATAGCGGAAGGCATCGGTTGAGAACGGGCCAAAGAACCCAACCGCCGAAAGGGCACGGGCGGCAACTGCGTGCGCAGAATGCAACTGCTCTCGTTCATGGTCGTGCAACGTGGGGCTAGGCTCGCTGCCAATCCATGCCCCGAGTTCGTCGGTGATCAGCCTTGTCGGTCGTCCCGTCAAACACTCACCATCACTGCCGAGCCAAGAGTGCAGGGCAAACTCCTGATCGATTGTGACAAACGGCTCGACCATGAGCCCGCAGCCATATTCGACCATCGAAGCTTCCACCCACCGTCGATCTCTACCGGTAGGCACAGCCGACACGCGTTTTTGGCCACGCCCACTGAATCCGAACGGTCGCTTCAACAGCCAGCCACCCGCGGGAGTTGCAGTTTGCATCAGCGCGTCGAGTTGCTGCGTCGAGGTCACGAACGCGGCGTTAGTCAGCCCCAGGCCGAAGCCGGCGGCGAAGGCACGGTGGTTCACCTGTTGCATGACCCGCAGCGGCGGCATCGCCGGCAGCTCATGCCCCATAGCACGCGCGGCAGCTTGGGCACGCGGGGTCGGACACCATGCCTGACAAGTCGTCGTGTGGCTGCCAGGCGCCAACCGGACATGGCGCACTCGCTTGTCGGCATCGTTCGCAGCGACCAGCAACCGATCGGCCAGAACGTTGCTCTGCTGAGCTAGACGCCTTGTCGGCTTGAACCCGGTTGGATCCGCCAACTCAAGATCGGCGTCAAGATTGAGGATCCACCCAACGGTCATCATTGCGCATCCCAGGCCCTCAGTTCGGCAAGGAACTCGGGAGAGAACCCGGCGCGCAGACGTCGCTCGTCGTCGAGACATGCGCCCTTCATCAGGCTCGGCGTCAGCGGTGCCACCAGCTCGCGTCGCCAACTCTCAAAGTCGGCGCCCTCCGACCACGTCGCGAACCACTTCGTCGCGAACCGCACGTGTGCCACCTCTTCATCACCGACGACTCTCTGGAGTTCGGATCCGTGCTGATCACCAACCTCTGCAAACCATTCCTCGAATCGCTTGGTGTGATCGAGGTTGCCGCCTTCGAGGCCCATGCCCATCAGTGCCGTGAATTGCAGTGGCGTCTCGCAACTTGCAACCCGTTGCCAGAACCAATCGCGCACTGGGAAGTCGCCGATCGCGGACCCGAGTCGTTCAAGATGCCCACGGTAAAGTCCCATGTGACGGATCTCGTCCAGGCAGATACCTAGCAACCCACGTCGAAACGGCTCCGGCGAGGCCGGGAAGGCCAGGATGGCCCAGCACATCAACTCAGCAGCCTGTAGCTCGTGGTGCCAGAAGGTGTGAACCAGCTGCGCCCGCTTACCAGGGTTGGCCATCTGGCCGCGAGTAACCGATCGCCGAGTGCGCCCAATCAAGTCCAGTTCTGCGGGGCGACCAGGCGCCCCCATCCGGAGAGCAACCGCATCGGCACGGAACGTCGTCGGCGGTGACGGCGGCGCGACCTTGTAGTCAAGCGCGGTCGAGTTCACATACTCAGCCGCCCAATCTTCGATGTGTTCGATGTCCACAGCGACAAGCTAGTCGAAGGCTGGCTGAGACACGAACTTCTCTAGGAGGCTGCACGCAGCGCCATGCGGTACGGTGCCAGGCATAGAAACAACGCGCTCGATCGCTGCATCCTGCCCGTCGACATTTCGCGAACAGGTTGTTTTTGTGCCTGGCACCGCACACGGAGGTGGATCGTTGCTGAGCGACACTGCTTCATGTGACTTAGCGCATCGCAAGTCAGCTGGCCGCAACTCGACGCGCCGCAACGAGCGCTTGCGCGGCTTCCTGCCAGCACGGGTATTCAAACCTGAAGCCTCGGTCGAGCAACCGACTTGGGTGCACCCGCCGACTCTTGAGAATGAGTTCCGGGTCCGTACGCATCAAGAAGGCGCCAATGCTAGCCATCCAGGCCGTTGCCGGTAGGCCAATCGGCGTGCCTATCGCCTTGCGCAGCAGACGTTGAAATTGTCTTTGCTCGAGCGCATCTGGTGCCGCCACGATAATCGGGCCGTGGATGTCTTCTTGCGCGACGATGAAGTCGATCGCGCGCAAGAAGTCGTGTTCGTGGATCCACGAGATGAACTGCTTGCCGCCTGCGATGGCTCCGCCAAGCCCGAGGCGGGTGAGCCCATAGAGAGTGTCAAAGATGCCCTTGCGAGCAGGTCCCATGACCATCGAGGCACGCAGCGCGACCTTGCGTGTCCTCGGGGTGTTGGCTTGCTCGAGCTCGCGCTCCCAGTTCTTGGCGATACGAACACTGAACTCCCAGTAGTCGGGAACGTGTTCCTCATCGCCACCAATCATGCCGGTGTCATCGTCGTTGGCCGCGTCGAAGCGGTGCGCATAGATGGTCGCCGTGCTCATCTGCAGCCACAGTTGCGGCGGCATCTTTGCGGCGGCGATTGCCTGGCCCACAACACGCGCCGAGTCGACGCGCGAGTTCATCATCTGCGCCATGTTCTCTTGGCTGTAGCGGCAGTTCACGGTGCGGCCAGCAAGGTTGATTACCAGGTCCGCGCCTTCGAGCACTTCGCACCAATCGCCAAGCGTCCGTGCATCCCAACGCCGATACTCTTCGTTCGAGAGTTGGCCTGGCAGGTCGGGGCTGCGCCCAAGGGTAGTGACCGTGGCATTGCGCGCCAGGAAGTGCTCCGCCAAGGCGCGGCCTACCTGCCCTGAGCCACCAGCGAGTATGACGTTCATGATCGTGACGCTAGCCGGGAAGACAGCATGGCACCAGATGGCTGGCCCGCAGAGCGACCCTTAGAAAGATCGTGCTGCTTACGGATCAGATTCGAGTCAGGTTCAGCGGCTCAACGTTACCAACACAGCCGTGCCGTCCTTCGCCATGACTGGACTACATGTCTGCCAATACTGCGCAAACGCGATCCTGCAGAGTCCGCCACGGCTTTGGCGAGCCAGCGAAGTTCTGGCAAAGCATCGCGAACGCCAGGCGCCGGCCGCTGCGCGTGTCGATGTAGCCAGCGAGATTGCTGACGGCGGACACGGTGCCCGTCTTGGCCCGCACTCGATCCTTGGCAGCGCTATCCTGCATTCGCGACGCGAGCGTGCCATCCACGCCGGCTATTGGCAGGCTGGATCGGAACAGCTCGTAGCTGCGGCCACCGAGCCCGTGCATATCTACTAGCAAACGAACCAAGAGGTCGGCGCTAACCAGGTTGTAGTGAGACACGCCAGAGCCATCGGCGATTCGAAACTGGCTGTCTTGATAGCCAAGTTGCTGGAGATCCGCAGTGATTGCAGCCACGCCGAGGCGCTGCGAATCTGGCCCAAGAGTTGGCGCTGATTCGTGCAGGGTGCCCAACCTTCGCAGCAGCATTTCTGCGCCAAGATTATCGCTAACCTTGTTGGTGTGCGTGACGACTTCGGCAACCGATCGGCGCAACTGCACTTCACCCTGGCGTTGGCTTGCTGCCGGCACGCGCGTTGTGACGACCACGTTCGGTTCACCTGTAAAGCAGCCTTCGCGCCGCATCCCGTCCGCAAGCACATGGCCGGTGAATCGCGCCGCATCAGGAACCGTAATGCGTTTTCGCACGGCCTTCCCCTCAGAGGCGCGGCCGGTGACGGTCACGAGATTGGGATCGCGATACCT